>JBEKPZ010000313.1:0-8647 GCA_049520215.1 Bryobacteraceae bacterium
CGCTTCCCGCAAGCGACAATCGATAAGCTCACGGCCATGGGCCATAAGGTCACGGTGATCGGCGATTGGGGCAATCTTTCCGCGCCCACGGCGATCCGTATCTCCATGTCGGACGGCGTGCTTACGGGCGCTGCGGACCCGCGGCGCAGCCGGTTTATCTATGGGAGATGAGACCGTGGCGCGGGTAGAGTACGTAATATCGCAACGTCGTTCTCCGTTTCATGGACGGCGAGGTGACTGAAACCGGCATTTTCTCCGGTTCGGAGTAAGATCAGGACATCATTTCCACGAAGCCCGAGCCGCCTCTCGAGTTGGGGCGGCAGGCGCTAAAATGAGTTGGCGCAGCAACACCACAGAGACACAGAGACGAGTGCCATGCTGTAGTACCCGGACGTGTGCTACGGTCGGTGGGAAGGGGCCTGGTGTCGTGAGCACCAACCGCAACCGTATTACCGGGGTCGGCGACATTACCCGGGCAAGCGACGAGCTGGTCTTGAAGTTTTTCAAACCTTCTCGCGCTTCGAATGCGCTTTGAAGCGAGCACATTTCGTCAAAAAGGTCGGCAAAACCAACAATACAGGTGCGAATTGGAACAAGTTCGCGAACAAGACCAGCGGACAGCTTGCCGCGAGAACGGACACAGACTTTATAAACGCCAAGAAGTATCTCCTAACTGCTCCACCACGGCAACAGAAGGTGGACGCGGCCGAAAGCATGGGGTGGGAATGGATGCCGCATGATCCGCAGGGGACTGAATCCGACGAGCAACACCTTCTGCGATTGGTCCGCGATGTTCGCAATAACCTGTTTCACGGCGGAAAATACCCGAAACCTAATGATGATCTTCTCGATGGCCGGGCGCTGCGCAACAGTGAACTTCTCGAAGCCTGCCTGACCATACTCGACACGTGCCGATCCCTAGACGCAGATGTGAAGAAATATTTCGAACAAACTTCATGATGAACGAATTGGGCGTCACCCGACACATGTGGCCTGGTCCAGAGTTCCTCGCCGGGGCGGGGAGCAGTGTCGTAAATATCGGAGGCACTGATGCGTATGCTGTGCGCTGTTCTTTTTTGCTTTCCGGTCGTTCTGCTTCACGCCCAGGACACTACAACCTCACACCTGTCCAACGGGCGGCTGTGGCTTCAAATGACTGCCGAAGATCGAGAGGTCTACTTGGCAGCTCTGCGCGACTCCGCACGGTTTGAGGCTATAATGGCGAACTCAGATACGAACGCTGCAAATCTCGCTATGCAGGAGCGCTGGGTTCATGGGTTCAAGGTTCGCGATTACGAGGCAGAACTGAACAGATTCTACGCCGATACTGAAAACACTCGTATTCCGATTGTTCTTGCAATGCGTTACTGCTCCTTGAAACTAAAAGGCGACTTGACGAAACAGGAATTAGAGCGGCGTCTGATCATGATGCGCCGCCAAATCAATGAAGGGCCCTAATCAGTGACCGTGTTTCACGCGGTCCATTTCGACGGGGGCATTTGGCACACACGCGATTGGCGCGGATTCCGCGGTTGAAACGAACACGCCAATGCCGGAGAGGCGCTACCCACGGTGCAGTCAGTGCCTGATTTAACGTCTATACGAATCCGGCCCAGCCCTGTCCGCCTTCGAACGAAGCTGTGAACTTTGCCTGACTTGCCCAGGAACCTCGCACGAGGCATGCCGCGTGCCGCGCCCATTACGCGGCTTCGATCACGCGGAGGCGGCCCCTGCGGCGCGTGCGCGGGGATGATTAGACGATGATCTCCACGTCCCGTCCAAGCGCGTTGAGCCAGTTCGCAAGCCGGTCGATATAGTGACGCTCTCCATGCGGCCACGGAATACTTTGGAAAGCGTCGGCTGATCTGTGCCGCAGAGCCGCGCTACTTCCTGCTGCGTCAGCTTGCGCTCCTCGACGACGTCTTTGATGGCGATGATCAAGCTGGTTTTTGCGGTGAATTCCGCCGCCTCTACTCGCGTGAACAAAGGATCATCCTGGCTCGCTGAACCTGAAAATACGGCAACGTATATTTTGCGGCGCGCCAGCGCAATTCGGCCTCCTCGGTGGATGAGAGGGCTATGGCGAATGGGCTCAATCTTGGCATGCGTGAACACCTCATCAACTAGGAAGCCCACGTTGTGAGCAAGATTTCAAGTTTCTTATACGTTAGTGTATTTAAGAAATGCAGTACTAAGCGAGGAAGTCGATTGCTGTGATGAACTGGGATGTGTCTGATGCGATCATAGACTGTGAAAGGAAGGTTTGGCCGCCCTGGCTTGACAAGCTGTAGTCGCGCTACCTGACCGTCATCGAACTCGCGATCCGTGGATTTGCAGCCATGGCACGTCTTGTCTTGGGGGGGACGGTCGGCGAAGCAGGCGAATAGGCTTCAAATCGCCCTGCACCTGCTAAGACATTGGTAGACATTGTAGATGATTCTGTAGCTGCTCAAAGCCTTCTGCTGCAACAAGGTTCATCAAGCCTCAACAGCACCCGTCCCATTGAAACCTAAGCTAATGAAGATAGGGCAGTTGCAAAACATTACATACACCGCCTTCTAAGCAGAGGGTCGCCGGTTCGAGTCCGGCCGCGCCTACCGGGCCATCAACTTCCTGGCACCGGAACGGGCGCAAAATCCGGGAGGGCCGCGCCGGATTTACGCTGATCGTCCGGATCGATGAAAATCCTCAGCTTCAACGCCTCGGCCTCCTCTGGCGTGAGCACCTCGGCGCTTTTCAGGCCGCTCAAGAGTTGTTGGATCGCGAGAAGTTGCGCGTGAACAGCAGTACTCACCTGCTGCTTGTATGCCTTGGCACCGGCCCATTGGATTACCGTGCTGGGCGTCAGCGCCAGTTTGATTGCGCGGAGCGGAAGACGGCCCAGTTCGGCAAGATACTCCAACCCATACTCCTGGCGATCGATTTCCGGGAACGTCCGGCAACGAGCGGTAGTGGCGCGCCGATAGTACACAGGGTGTGTTCCGGGCGCGAACAGCACGCCGTCCGCCTGTCGAGACAGAAAGAGGTCATAGACTCCGGCGTGGGGAAAGCCGGGAGCGAACCCGGGCAAGCCGTCATAGATAGCACCGCCTCCGCCGCCACCGGAACCAGCCGGATAACCCGCGCGATCCATTACGTAAAACACGTGGATGACGTTGACGCCGGCCAGAAGTCGCGCGGCCATTCCGGCGCTCCGGGCCCCCACTAACAGATTATGGATAGCTACCCATCGCGTATCCGCCGGGTCCCGCTGTTCAGCCATCGCCAGCAATGCCTCGCGGTTTGCTTGAGGATCTTCGGCCAACAGGATCAAGACTTCGTTCGCCCACTGCTTCCGAAACGGCAGCAGGCTGGCGGCGTCTACCGGATGCCCCAGTTGAATGAGCGCATCGAGGGTCGCCTGAATCGCGCCGAACTCCGGCGAATCGACGTGCAGCGTGTCGCCGGCCAATCCGCGCAACGCCACGAGTTGCGAAACGAGGCTGGCGGCTTGGTCCTGGAGGCGGTATTTTCCAGCCAGGTACGCGCCCCAAGCCTTCTCGCGGTATCCCGGCGATTGCATCCACTGCGCTGCTTTGGCGGAAGCCTGCCGCTCAGTGGCGTCGAACGGCTCGAATTGCTGCGCGAAGGCTGCCGCCACCGGCAGGGCAATCAGGACCAAGCGTTTCATTTGCCTGAGATCATTATCGCTCTGGCTGGCGTTCCAGCACTCGAATCACTCCCGCCAGGCAGGCGCGCGCGATCCAGAAAGCCAGCGGGAAAGTCGTCCCCGCCATCAACAGCAACGCCAGGAAGCCAAGTTCGTGCATCGGAATTCTCCTTTACTGGCCGCCAGACACGACGGGGACGGCCGGAGCGCTGTTGGCGGCCACCATCTGCGGCGCGGTTGGCACACCGAATATGCGCGTCACTTCGCCGGTCCTCTCTGCGTATAGTTCCACCGGGTCGCCAACCGCAACCAGCTCGAATAGTTCTTCCACGTCGGAGTTGCGCATGCGGATGCACCCATGCGACGCGGGCCGCCCGATGGAGCGCGGATTGGTGGTGCCGTGTATGCCATAGCCTCTGCGGCTCAGTCCGATCCAGCGCGGCCCGAGCGGGTTGCTCTTGCCCGGAGGCACCACTTTACCCGGTCCGTACCAGGTGGGATGCGCAAGCCGCGCCTCCACTATGAAGCTACCCGTGGGGCTGGGCGTCGACGCCGCGCCCACCGCCACCGGGTAGATCTTCGTCACGCGGCCATCTTCCATCAGCGCTAACTGGCGATCCGGAATGCTCACCACGATCCGCCGCGCCACCGGCCGCGTCTCCTGCGCCAGGGCTTCCCCGACGGCCACAAACAAAGCCGCCAGCGCCTGGAAGTGCTTCCATTGCCACCGCGCATCTCGCATCTGACTGCCTCCGTTCACGCTTATCGGAAATGCAGCGCGAGTGCCAGCGCTATCTCGCTGATTCCGCGTGCAGGGCGTGCCGGCTTCGTGTCCGCGGGGACACGGCGCGGGCGGCGGCCCCACGCTAGAATAGGGGATCATATAGCTGGCATGGAGAACAAAGAGATAGCGCGCATCCTATGGGAAACCGCCGATCTGATGGAGATCGCCGGCGAGGATTCCTTCCGCATCCGCAGTTACCGCAACGGGGCCACCGCGATCGAGGGCCATCCCGAGCGGGTCGAAGACATCCTCAAGGACCCGGAAGGCAAGGTCACCGACATCCCCGGCATCGGCAAGGGCCTGGCCGTGGTGCTGCAAGAGATCGTCGACCATGGCTCGTGCGAGCGTCGCGATCTGCTGCTCAAGAAGTTCCCGCCGGCGGCGCTCGAATTCCTCAAGATCCAGGGGCTGGGGCCGAAGAGCATCGCGCTGCTGTTCGAGCATTATCACGTCAGCACCATCGACGAACTGGAACGCCTGTGCCTGGACCAGAAGCTGCGCGTGCTGCCGCGCATGGGCGCCAAACTGGAAGAGAAGGTGCTGAAGTCCATCGCGCAATATCGCCAGCGCACAGGGCGCTACCTGTTGAGCTACGCCGAAGACATGGTGCGCGAGTTGACCGCCTACCTGGGCGAGACACCCGGCATCGAGCAGATCACTCCGGCCGGCAGCCTGCGGCGCGGGCGCGAAACGGTGGGCGATCTGGACCTGTTGGTGACCGGCCCGGCCGTCGCGGACGTGCTGGAACGCTTCGTGCGCTTCCCCAGGGTGGAGCAACTTCTGGCGCGCGGCGAAAATAAGGCCAGCGCCACGGTCGGCCGCGAGGGCCTGCAGGTAGACGTGCGCGCGCTGCCGCGCGAAAGCTTTGGCGCGGCGCTGCAATACTTCACCGGCAGTAAAGACCACAACGTAGCCGTCCGCACGCGCGCGGTGAAGATGGGCTTCAAGCTGAGCGAGTACGGGCTGTATCGCAGCGCGGACGAAACCAAGGTGGCGGGCGAAACCGAAGCCGGCGTCTACGAGGCGCTGGGGCTCGGCTGGATTCCGCCGGAGCTGCGCGAGAATCTGGGCGAGATCGAGCGCGCCGCCGAAGGCCGCCTGCCCGAACTGGTGGAGCTCGCACAGATCCGCGGCGATGTACACATGCACACCACCGAAAGCGACGGGCGCGCGTCGCTGGAAGAGATGGCCGCGGCCGCCCGCGAACGCGGTTACGAATACATCGCCATCACGGATCATTCCAAGTCGCTGGCCATGACCAACGGCCTGGATGAGAAGCGCGCCGTGGCTTTCGCGGCCGAAGTGCGGGAACGCAACCGCAATGGTCTTGGGTTGGGCATCTTTTCGGGCCTGGAGTGCGACATCTTGAAAGACGGCGCGATGGACCTGGCGGACGACGCGCTGGCGGAACTCGACTTGGTCATCGGCAGCGTACACAGCCACATGAACATGGAATCCGCGGAGATGACCGACCGGCTGTTGCGCGCGCTGGAATGCCCGTCGCTGCGCGTGTTGGGGCATCCCACCGGGCGCATCCTGCTGCATCGCGATGCGTTTCCGTTCGATTTCGAGCGCGTGGTGGACGAAGCCGGGCGCCGCGGCGTGTGGCTCGAAATTAACGCCAGCCCGGAGCGTCTGGATCTGGGCGCCCACCTGATTCGCACGGCCAAGGCGCGCGGGGCGCGGTTTATTATCTCCACCGATGCGCACCATCCCAAGCATTTGGGGAACATGCACTATGGCGTGATCACGGCGCGGCGCGGCTGGCTGGCTCCGGCCGACATTATGAACACGCTGCCGCTGGACCGGTTCCGGGCGGCCATTTCGCGGTAACCAATTATGAAAATCGTCTCTTCGCGTGAAGTCTACAAATGCGGCCTGTTCCGGGTAACCGAGGAGGAGGCCACCGATCCCAGCGGGTTCGACATTAAGCGGTCGATCGTGCGGCACATGGGGTCGGCGGTGATGATGGCCGTCGACGAGAAGAGCCGCATCCTGCTGGTGCGGCAATTCCGGCTGCCTGCGGCGAAGAATCTCTGGGAGCTGCCGGCAGGCCGGCTGGATGAAGGCGAGAAGCCGCTCGCAGCCGCTCGCCGCGAGTTGAAGGAGGAGACCGGCTATAAGGCGCGGAACTGGAAGAAGCTGGCTTCGTATTGGCCGAGCCCGGGATTTGTGGCAGAGAAGATGACCATCTTCCTGGCAACCGGACTGACCGCGGGCGAAGCGCAGCCGATGGACGACGAGCGCATCGAATGCCGCTGGTTTGAGCGCAAAGAGCTGGATGAGATGATCCGGGACGGGAAGATCGAGGATGGCAAGACCATCATCGGATTTCTGACCTGGATGCGCTACAAGTGAGTAGGGCAGGCTGGCAACCGCGCTGTGTGCTGTGAGCGCGGCAGTTGGCCGATTGACAATCGGCCGCAGCTTACCAAGCTGTCTTCATGGCCCTGCGGGTCACCCAAGAGCAATGAAAACCAAGTGGAGGGCGGGCAATTCTGCCCCGGGGTCGCCTCTGGGGGCGGTTTTCAGCCGGCTCTGGCCGCCTAAAAAGGCGGCTGCGGCCAAGATTGGCCGCCCTCCAGCGTGTCTTCGACGGTGCCCCACAAAGGCGTCCAGCGGTTTCGCTGCGATTCGTGATCTGATGGGTAGGATTGTGAATACCGCCCGCATCCCCCTTTTCCCGGCCAGCCTGCTCCTCATCGCCCTCGGCGGCAATGTCTCCACCCTGCGCGCCCAAGAGGTGCCATACGGCACGGGGACCTGGGACGCCGACATCTATGGAACGCATCGGGTAGTGGTCCGCGTGCAGGCCCCGGCCGACGCGGTGTGGGTTCACGTTCCCTGGCGGCGGCGAGACCACGAACCGGAGAAGAAAGAGATCCTGGTGGTCTCCGCCCGTACCGAAACCCGCATTCGAAATGTGGCGCGCGTGGACGTGAATCGCGAATACGGCGACCTCGTCTTCCAACCCGAGAGCGGACCCGGCGATTACTGGCTGTACTACCTGCCCTACACCGGGAATGTCAAGTCGCCTTATCCGGCCCTCACCTACCGGGCCCCGGAACAGACGGCCGATCCCGTCTGGCTGGCCCAGCACCATCTCACGGAGCCTCAACAGGCGCGTTCCCGCCTCGCCGGATTTCCGCGGGCCGATGTGGTCGAGATCCAATCGGTGGATGAGTTCGACAGCTTCGCTCCCATGGAGCTCATCGCCACCAACAGCGAAGTCGCAAGCCTTCTCACACACAACCCGGACGCGGACTTCCTGGTGTTTCCCGAGGACCGCGATCGCCCCATCCGCATGACGGGCGACCTTCCCGCCGCATGGGCAGGGCGCACATCAAGCGGACCATTGCGGGGCACGGCGGCACGGGGCGAGTTCTACGTCTTCCAATTGGGAATCTGGGCGGCCCGAACGGACTTGCGCAACGTCCGCGCCACCTTCACTGCATTAGCCGGACGGGAGAGCGGCAAGGCCATTCCAGCCGGCGCGTTCCGCTGCTTCAACCTCGGAGGCGTCGACTGGCAGGGCCGCAACTTCACGCGGCAGGTGGATGCGGCCCGCGGGACCGTGCGGCCGCTCTGGTGCGGTGTGCAGGTTCCGCCCGACGCCGCGCCGGGCGCTTACTCCGGCACCGTGACGGTGACCGCGGACGATCGACACCCGGTACCGGTGAGCTTCCGATTGACAGTCACACCGGAGTCCATCCGCAACGCCGGGGACGACGAGCCATCGCGTCTCTCCCGTTTGCGGTGGCTCGATTCGCAACTGGCCGTGGATGACGGCATCGTGCCGCCCTACACGCCGGTGGAAGTGGCGGGCAACACCATCGGCGTGCTGGGCCGAAGCGTCTCGCTCGGGCCGGATGGGATGCCGGCCTCGATTCGCAGCTACTTTGCCATCGAGATGACGCGCCTCGCCAAAACTCCGCGCGAAGTCCTCTCGGCGCCCATCCGGCTGGTGGTGGAAGACGGCAATGGACGGCCTGTGCCCTGGTCGACGGGCGCGCTCCGGTTCGTGAAACGCGCGGAAGGTGCGGCTGTCTGGGAAGCGCGGAATCGCGCCGGCGTGCTTGCCATGGATCTCAAGGGCCAAATGGAATTCGACGGCAGCATGGAGTTTTCCGTGGCCTTGACCGCGCGCGACTCGACGGAGGCTGGCGACATCCGTCTCGAGATTCCGGTGTCGGCCGCCGTGGCGCGTTATGCCA
>JBEKPZ010000314.1:0-8559 GCA_049520215.1 Bryobacteraceae bacterium
GTTCCGAGCCGCGACCGTAAGGGAGCGGTTGCGCCTACAAGCCCATCATGATTCCCCACAACGCCACCTTTGCGCGGCAGGGCCGTTGCCTCCTCTTCGCCGAATGCTCGCCGTCCTTGCAGGATTGCCGCGGCTGCCGCACCATCGCCTGGTGCCGCTACTACGACCGCGCCGGTCTGCGCGAACCCGAGCGGCTGGCCCTCGCCCGCTGGGAAGACGACGGAGGCCCCCCCACTTGAAACATATCCGCCCCTTCTGTCACTATTCAATGATGCGGGGGGATTATGCCGTTTAACGACAGCCGGATCGAGCACTTCATCGTCCTGATGCTGGAGAATCGTTCGTTCGATCACATGCTTGGGTTTTCCGGTATTCCCGGCATCGACGGACTTACCGGCGCGGAAACCAATCCCGACACCACCGGCGCGCCGGTTAAGGTTTCCAACAACGCGCAATACATCGGCGACTACGAGCCTGATCCGGGGCACGAGCTGTTCGACGTCAACGTCCAGATCTTTTCCAATCAGCAAGCCACCCCGGGTACCGCGCCCCCCATGCAGGGATTCATCCAAAACTATTTTAAGGTCTGCGGCGATCCCAATCGCGCCAAGGACGTGATGAAATGCTTCTCTCCGCAAACGCTCCCCAACCTCACCTACCTGGCGAAGAACTATGCGGTCTGCGATCGCTGGTTTTCGTCAGTGCCGGGACCCACCTTGCCCAACCGGTCTTTCGCCCATGCGGCCACCTCGATGGGCTCCGCTGTGGGACCGCCTTTCCTCGGCAATCTGCACACTATCTATTCAGTGTTGAACCAGCAGCAGGTCTCCGCCAAAATCTACTACCAGGACTACACCATGGCGCTGACCTTCAAAGAATTGCTGGGCAATCAGACCGAATACTTCGGCCTGTACGACGATTTCCTGAACGACTGCAAGAATCCACAAGCCCTGCCGAACTACTGTTTCATCGAGCCGCGCTACAATGCGGACGACACCGGCGGCGCGCATGAGCCGGCCGACCAGCACCCCGACCACGACGTGCGCGACGGAGAAGCGCTCATTCACGATGTCTATACGGCTTTGACCGGCAGCCCGGAAGTCTGGCAGAAGACCCTGTTGCTGATCGTCTACGACGAGCACGGCGGCCTCTTCGATCACGTCGCGCCGCCTGCCTGCCTGAACCCCGACAACCAGAATTCGGCCGATCCGCCGTTCGATTTCACGCGCCTCGGAGTGCGTGTGCCCGCCGTGATGGTTTCGCCCTACATCAAGGCCGGCACGGTCATCGGAACCGCCGATAACACCTTCTACGATCACTCTTCCATCATCGCCACCGCGCGCAAATTATTCCTGCCGGATTGGCAGAACACGTCCCTCACCAATCGGGACAAAAATGCGGCGACGTTCGACCAGGTCCTGAATCTGGCCACGCCGGATAACAATCCGATGGCGGCGCGGGCCGTCGCCCTCGGGGCGCATACGGCCATGGTCGCCGCGCGCGTCGCCGCTGTGCCGCCGGGCCAGGCGCCGCCTTCGAGCAAAAACAAACCGCTTTCCAACTTGCAGCAGGACATGGTGGCGCACGCCAGCCAGGCCGAACAGCAGTACCTTCCGCCCGAGCGGCAAACTGGGCAATCTCCGGCCGACATTCAAACCGAGCAACAGGCATCCGCCTATTTGCAGGATGTCGGTCAGCGGCTCAGGGGCGCCCAATGAAACGCATCGTTTGGTTTGCCATGGCAGCTTCGCTGGCGCCTGGGGCACTTGGCGACGATCAGTTAACCAAGGAGATTCACACCATCGAGAATTACTGCGCGCCTGCCTTAAAGGCCAACCTTCTCGACCGTACCCAGGATGGCCAGTGCGCTCAACCTATCTTCAACGGCGACCCGCTCCACTTCAATGCCCAGATGTTCGCGCCCGGCAACGGCCTGGGATTGGGGTTGGGATACAAGCGCCTGTTTACCTTCGGACAGAACTGGCAGAACAACTGGGATCTGGGCGGAATGGGATCGGTCCAGGGATCCTGGGAAGGTCATTTCGTGGCGCAGTTCGATAAGGAGCGGCCGGCGCCTTCCATGACCGATACTACCCCGCCCCAGCACCGCATCGTGGAGAAGTTCGAAATCCAGCCCTATGTCACCGCCCAGCAATTGACCAAGCTGGATTACTACGGTGAAGGCCCTCAATCCAGCCGCAGCGCCGTCGCTCTATACACCGAACGGGACATCCGCGTGGGCGTCGGCGTGTCTATCCCCGTGGCTTGGTGGCTCAACGTGGGCGCGAAAGCCGAGGGTTTATGGCCGGCGCTGGGCCCCGCCTCCACCAGCACAATCCCTTCCGTTGCCGACGATTACAGTGGAGTCTCTTCGCTGGCGCCCGGTATCGCCTCGCAGCCCACCTTCACCCATTACCAGTTCTACGTCCGCCCGCACCTGCCCAATCAAGAACCGTTCGGTTTGATTTACAAGGTTGGCTACGAGTATTATCAGGATCACGGCAGCGGCCAGTATTCCTTCGGGCGATTCCGCGCCGACCTGCTGCACAACTTATACCTGGAGCACGCCGGCAAAGAGACACGCCGTGACAGCATCCTGTCGGTCTATGCCCGCCTGACGCTGGCCGAAACCTCGGCCGGCAACACCGTGCCGTTCTATTTGCAGGATACGCTCGGCGGCACGGATATCAACGGCGACCCAGCCTTGCGCGCCTTTGCGGATTACCGCTTCCGCGCCCCGGATAACATGGTCTTCGAAGTCGAATTCAATCGCCGCATCTGGAAGCCGCTCGGCATCATGGTCTTCTACGATACCGGCCAGGTAGCCGCTCAGGCCTCGGACCTCAGCTTAGGCAAAATGCGCCACAGCGTCGGCGGAGGCCTAACCCTCTGGTCGGCCACCAAAGTGGTGTTTCGCGCCTACGTCGGACTCGGCGGCGGAGAGGGCACCCACACCTTCGTGGGCATTCTCCCCCTCCCCGGACCCGTAGCCGCGCCCTATCGAACGTACTAAAGGGAGGGCGGCCAATCTTGGCCGCAGCCGCCTCTTGGGCGGCCAGCCGGCTGAAAAGCCGGCTGCGGGCAGAATTGCCCGCCCCACAATTCGTAGCGGAATCGGTCGCCCTAAGAAGTCACATCCACGTTCAATCCGGCGCCGCCGGGCTGACTTCTGCCTCTGGTCTGTGACTCCTCTCCAACCCGCCGATTCCACAGGAGGCTGGCTGTGGGGCGGCCAATCTTGGCCGCAGCCGCCTCTCAGGCGGCCAAGCCAGCTAAAAGCCGGCTGCGGGCAGAATTGCCCGCCCCACAAAAGTCACATCCACGTTCAATCCGGCGCCGCCGGTGGCTGGGCTGACTTCTGTCTCCCGCCTCTTCAGTCCAACACGATCTTCATGTTCGTGCCGCCCACCCGGATCTCCTCGACCTTGTTCTTGCCATCGGCATTGGCGTACCGCACGGTGGTGGAGGAATACTTCGCCTCGCCCGACTCTACCTTCACGGCCGCTTCGGTGGTCTCGTGGCCGTGCTTGATCACGATCTTCTGGTCCTGCAGTTCACACTTGTAATCACCGGCCTTCAGCTCCGTGCCGCCGATCGTGGCCGGCTCAAACAACGTTACGGTGAACGACTTGGTGCTGGCGAAGGCCATTCCGGCCAGCAGACACACGAATAACAGTGCTCTCTTCATTTCTATTTGCTCCTTCAAGCGTTTGACAACCCAGGGGTGCTCTCTTCGCACGGGGCCGTCTAAAGAATAAGACGAACCAAATGGGAGAAATGTTATGGCCAAGCCGTATCAGCAATGTGTAAGGAATTCAGCCACGCGGGCCAACGCGCGCTCCTGAATGCGCGGTTCCTCGCCAAAGCCGTGCAGCCATTCCATGTCCGGCTCCTTGCGGAACCAGGTCATCTGGCGTTTGGCGTAGTTTCGCGTATTGCGCTGGGCGTAGAACAGCGCCTCTTTGGCATTCAGTTCGCCGCGCAACATCTGGACCGCCTGGCGATAGCCGTGCGACTCGAACGGTTTCGCCTCCAGCGGAAATCCCCTGTCGAGGATGCGCTGGACTTCCTCGGCCAGCCCGGACTCGAACATGCGGCGGCAGCGCTCGTCCAACCGCCGATACAGTTCATCGCGATCCGGCGCCAGGCCCATCTTCAGCGTGCGAAAGCCCTCCAGCCGGTCGCGGCCTTCGCCGAACATCTCGGTCACCGGCCGCCGCGCCAGCAAGCACACCTCCACCGCGCGCATGACTTTAGGCACATCGTTGCGGTGGATGCGCGCCGCCGCGGCCGCATCGAATCGCCCCAGCAGGCGGTGTAGCGACCCGGCCTTCTTCCTTTCGCGCGCGGCCAACCGCTCCCGCAGGGCCGTGTCCCGCTCGGGGCCCCGAAACAAGCCCTCAAACAACGCCCGCAGATAGAAACCGGTGCCGCCCGCGACCACCGGCAGCCTGCCGCGGCTCGAGATCGTAGCCAGCGCCGCGCGCCCTAACCGGGCATACTCGCCCGCCGTAAAGACCTCGTCCGGGTCCAGAATATCGATCAGATGGTGCGGAACTCCGCGCATCTCCGCCGGTGTCAGCTTGGCCGTGCCAATGTCGAAGTAGCGGTAAATCTGCAACGAATCGCAGTTCACCACTTCGCCGCCGAATTCTTCGGCAACCCGCAAAGCCAGTTCGCTCTTGCCCGCGCCGGTGGGTCCGGCGATCGCAATTACCGGTTTCAATGGGACCCCTCCGATAGGTAACACAAGCGTCACCGTTCCCGCATCGCAAATGCGCTATACTGTTCCGAGTTCCCGCAACCGGATGTACGGCTCGCACTAGCCGGCGGGGCTTTAGAGAGGGTGGTCAGCGTGTTTGCGGCGTCGTTTTTCGAGTGGCTCAGTACCAGTCCCTGGGCCAATGCCATGAACGGGCCCGAGTGGGCTTTCCCGGTGGTCCAGAGCCTGCATTTCATAGGGTTCGCGTTCTCCATCGGAACCATCGCTATCGTCGATCTCCGGCTTCTTGGATGGGCGATGCGCCGTCAGTCCGCTGCGGAGCTGGCGGCGGATCTCGATCCGTGGACACGAGTGGGCTTCGCCCTCATGCTGATCACCGGACCGTTGATGTTCTCGGCGGACGCCGTCAGCTACCACAACAACCCCTCGTTTCAATTCAAGATGGTGTGCCTGTTATTGGCCTTACTCTTCCACTTCACCATCCATCGCAAAGTGGCACGCTCCGGGGCTTCGCCGCTCGCGGCCAAACTCGCGGGAGGCCTGTCGCTCGTGCTATGGACCGGGGTGGTGGCGGGCGGCCGGATGATCGCGTTTGTTTGAAAGGATGAAGCGCTTGATGTCGATTGCCTCGGTGCTGGAGTGGATAGAAAGCACGGATCTCAGCACGGCGATTCGGGAGGGTGCTCTACCCTATCCCATTATTGGCGGAATCCATCTTCTGGGGATTGCTCTGTTTGGCGGCATGGTCCTGGTGACCGATCTGCGCCTGCTGGGCTGGGCGATGCGGCGCCGCCCCGTATCCGACATCGTGCAGCAGCTCCAGGCGTGGAAGTGGGCGGGCTTTGTAGTGGTAGCCGTCAGCGGTTTGCTGCTGGCCTGGGCCGAACCCCAGAAGCTCTACCGCAGCCCGGCGTTTTGGGTCAAGATGGCGCTCCTGGCCCTGGTGGGAGTCCACGCTCTCGTCTTTCGCGCCCGAGTCTACGGAAACACGGCCCGGCTGGACGTCGCGTCAACAGTAGAAGCCAGGCTGGCCGCATCGCTGTCCCTGCTCTTATGGGCCGGGTTGATTGTCTCAGGGAGGTTGATCGCATTCGATGCGTAAGAAGATTCCAGCAAGCACCATCGCTATCCTGTTCCTGGCAGTCACGCGGGTTTGCGGCCAACCGGCTCCACAGCCCCACCGTATGCCCGACGGAAAACCGGACCTGAACGGGATCTGGCAAGCGCTGAACACCGCCAACTGGGACCTCCAGGAGCATGCGGCCCGCACCGGTCTGGTGGTCGCGATGGGCGCGATCGGCGCTGAGCCCGGCGGTCCCGGAGTCGTTCAGGGCGGCGAAATCCCTTACCTGCCGGCGGCCAAGGAGAAGAAGAAGGCCAACTTCGAGAGCCGCCTGACCGCCGACCCCGAGGTCAAGTGCTATTTGCCCGGTGTACCGCGTGCCACTTACCTGCCGTACCCGTTTCAGATCCTTCACAGCGCCAAGGCCATCTTCTTCGCCTACGAATATGCCGGCGCCGTCCGCAACGTCTTCCTCGAAGATCCCGGACCGCCGCCCGCCGATTCCTGGATGGGACAGTCGGTCGGCCACTGGGAAGGGGACACGCTGGTGGTCGATGTCACCGGTCTGGATGAACGCACGTGGTTCGACAGGGCTGGCGATTTCCATAGCGACGCGCTGCACGTGATCGAACGCTATACCCCGCTGGGCCCCGATATCCTCTCCTACGAAGCGACCATCGAGGATCCCAAGGTGTTCGCCCGGAAGTGGAAGATCAAGATGCCGCTCTATCGTCACGTCGAAGACAACGCCCGGCTGATGGAATTCAAGTGCGTGGAGTTCGCCGAAGAACTGATGTATGGCCAGTTCAACAAGAAAGCCGAGAAATGAAAGAGTCTGTCTGTAGGAGAACCGCAATGAAGATAATGTCTTTCGCCGCGATCGGTGGCGTTGCTCTGATCCTCGGCGCAGCGCCGGCCTGGGCGCACCATGCTTTTGCGGCGGAGTTCGATGCCAAAAGACCTGTGCACCTGGTAGGCGTCGTTTCCAAGGTGGAGCTGATCAACCCCCACGCCTGGATTCATGTGGACGTGAAAGGGCCGGATGGCAAGGTGACCACCTGGATGGTGGAAGCTGGCAGCCCCAATGTCCTCCTGCGCCGCGGCTTCACCAAAGCGACGGTCGCGCCCGGAACGCCTGTGGTCGTGGACGGTTACCAGTCCAAGGACGGCTCCCTGCGGGCCAACGGCAAGGATATTACGCTGCCCGACGGCCGAAAGCTGTTCCTCGGCTCGTCCGGCACCGGCGCGCCTTACGACCCGAAGAAGTAATTGAAGAGAGGAGAGCGGATCACAAAATGTACCACCGATTTCTAGTGTCCCTGGGCGCTCTGTCCGTCCTGCTGGCGGCGCCCATTCTGGCCCAGAACTCCAGTGGCGTGCCGCGCACACCCGACGGCCACCCCGACCTTCAGGGCACCTGGACCAACGCGACCATCACGCCTCTCGAGCGCCCTGCCGCGCTGGCAGGCAAGGCAACCCTGACCGACGCCGAGGCGCGCCCGCTCGAGGCCAAGAGCGTCGATGAACTCGCCGAGTATGATGGAAAGTCTGAGGGGCCGTTACTGACAGCCACCGGCTCCGCGGGAACCGGCGGGTATAACGCGCTATTCATCGATCGCGGATCGGAGTTCGCCCGTGTCAATGGCGTCAAGCGCACTTCGCTCATCATCGATCCGTCGGATGGAAAGGTTCCCCGCCTGTCGGCAGACGCGGGGCGCAGACTGGCCTTATCTTATACCGGCGGCAGCTTCGACGGCGTGAAGGACCGGCCCCTTTCCGAGCGCTGTCTCATTGGTTTCGGGTCCACGTCGGGCCCCCCCATGCTCCCCGTTCTCTACAACAACAACTATCAGATCGTCGAGACTCCGGACCACGTGCTGATCCTCGTCGAGATGGTGCACGACGCGCGCATCATCCGCATGCACGCGAAGCATGCCTCGCCGGAGGTGCGCCAGTGGTTGGGGGATTCGGTGGGCCATTGGGAAGGCGACACCCTGGTGGTCGACACCACCAATTTCACAGACAAGACGCGCTTCCGGGGATCAACAGAGAATCTGCACGTCGTGGAACGATTCACGCGGACCGATGCCGGCACCATCTTGTACCAGGCCACCATTGACGATCCGGCGGCGTTTGCCCAGCCGTGGACCATAGAATATCCGTTTCTAGCGACGCGAGGTCCGATCTACGAATACGCTTGCCATGAAGGCAACTATTCCCTTACTGACATCCTAGGCGGAGCCCGCAAAAAGGAAGCCGAAACCGCCCGCTAAGTGGCTGGAGGGCGGGCTTAAGCCCGCGCGGGGCTTTAGCCCCGCCCTCACCTCTTCGGAAACACAAACTCGCCCGACGGGTCCTTCTGCTTGAGTCCCGTCACTTGCCCACCCTGCACGACGAATTCAAGCGTCGAGTCGGAGAAACGGGGTATCCGAAACACCAAACCCTTCACCTGCTGCAAAGCCATCACTGGTTGTCCCGGCAAAACCAGCGACAGTTTGCCGTCCGGCGCCAGCGCGACCTGAATCTTAATGCCGCCAGGCGTTTCGTACTGGCCTGCGAGCTGCGCCATCAGCTTCGGGTCGATCGTCTCGGGCTTACGCACGAACACGGCCTCCGCTTCGTCCAGGGACATCACGGCTTCGTCGATATCCCCCTGCGGATTCGTGCGGAAGTTCACCGACCATTTGCCGTCCTCCTCGTCGTCCGGAGTGTCGAAGCGGTCATAGTGGAAGCGGGTCATGGGGAATCGCATCTTGTGAAAATCGAACTGAAG
>JBEKPZ010000315.1:0-11540 GCA_049520215.1 Bryobacteraceae bacterium
GAGCCGTTCCTGATCGCCTTCTCTACCGCATCCAGCGAAGCCGCTCTGCCGCTGGCGCTGGAGAACATGGAACAGTTCGGCGTGCCCAAACATATCGTGGCGTTTGTGATTCCCACGGGCTACAGCTTCAACCTGGATGGCAGCACGCTGTATCTCTCGCTGGCTTCTGTTTTCGTAGCGCAGGCTGCGGGCGTCAATCTCTCGTTTGGCCAGCAACTGCTGATGATGCTGACCCTGATGCTGACCAGCAAAGGCGTGGCCGGAGTCCCGCGCGCCGCCCTGGTGATCCTGGCCGGCACGCTCTCGACGTTCCGGTTGCCGATGGAAGGAGTGGCCGTCCTGCTGGGCATCGACGCCCTGATGGACATGGCCCGCACCTCGGTGAACGTCCTCGGCAACTGTCTCGCCAGCGCGGTTGTGGCTCGTTGGGAACAGTAGTGCGGCACAGGCACAGCTTGCCCGCAGAGTCCGAACGGAGTATTGTAGTTATTTGCAAACATTTGTGAATGGGCGTACCCCGGATGAACCGGCGCCTCGTCACTGGACTTCAGGTAATAAGCTGGTGGGCGTGATTCTTCAGTTGCCGCTCTTGCCTTGGGCGTAGGAATTTGCAGATTGGGGGTTGTACCTAAGTTGTGCTCAGACAAATCGCGGCTCTAGCCGTGTTTCTTGGCGGCGTCGCCGCTCTCGCGCAAGAGTCGGCGACGCTGACCGTTACGGTTTTCGATCCCAGTGCCGCAGTGGTGCCCGGCGCCAAAGTGACGCTCACGGATTTGCACCGGGGCACGGTGATCCAGGCGGATACCGGGGACAGCGGCTTTGCCGTCTTCGATTTTCTGCAGCCGGGCGATTATTCTCTCACGGCGGAAAAGCCCGGCTTCGACAAATCCCAGGTCAACTCTTTGACGCTGGAGGTCCGCGACCGGCAAACGTTTCGCGTGGAGCTCAAGGTAGCGGCGGCGGGCACCAGCGTGCAAGTAACGGCCACCGCCCAAACTCTTTCCAGCGAAGCGACGGAAGGCGTCTCGTTGGAACATAGTTATATCGAGGACCTTCCGGCCAACGGACGCAATGCCGAATCGCTGATTTTTATGGCGCCGGGTATCACGCCGGCGGTGGATGGCTCAGGCAACTTCGACGCCAACGGCCTGCGCTCCACCATGAACTACTACACGTTGGACGGCGTGAGCCTGAACCAAGCGCCCTCCGGCGGCGGCGCTCCAGGGTCCGGCAGCGGCGGCGGCGGTTTTGGCCGCGGGTTCGGCGGCGGTTTTGGGGGCGCCGGGCTGAGCGGCGCGAATGCCTCGACCAACTTGATCTCGATCGACGCCATGCAGGAGATGAAGGTCCAAACGTCGTCCTTCGCGCCGGAGTTCGGCCGCTCGCCGGGGGCGCAGGTGGTGATGACCAGCCGGGGAGGCACGAACGCTCTGCATGGCTCGCTGTACGATTACATCCGCAGCGACAAGTTCGACGCCAACGACTGGTTCGCCAATGCCGGCGGCTACGGGAAGGGCAGCGAACACCAGGAGCGTCCCGGCGGAACGTTGGGCGGACCGCTGGTCAAGAACAAGACATTCTTCTTCATCGCCTTTGAAAAGCTGACGCTTACGTCGCCCGAGTCGCTGGTCGCCGATGTGCCGGACTTGGCCTCGCGCGCCTCCGCCCGATCCAATCTGCTCCCGTATGTGGATGCATTTCCTATTCCGAACGGTGTCGAGTTGGTGAATGGCGGCGCGCAGTACAACTCGGTAACCTCCAACCCCTCCGACAGCAGTTCCGGCAGCATCCGCGTCGATCACATTCTGAATGCCAGCACCACCTTGTTCGCCCGTTACAGCCTGACATCGGCCAACGCAGAGCAGCGTGGCACTCAGTTCTCTACTCCCAATATCCTCACGGATCAGTCTTCGCGCTCTCAGCTCGCCACCGTAGGGGTGACCCATATATTCGGCAACGGCTCGCTCAACGATCTGCGCCTGAACTACTCGACGGCTACGTCAACCGGGAGCTCCACAATGGACAGTTACGGTGGCGCCGTCCCCCTGCCGGTTTCCTCGATATTTCCGGCGGGCGTAACCACCGCGAACGGCTCGTTCAGCCTGAATGTTCTGGGATTCGCGGGGTATTCTTTCGGGGGGCGCTCGGACAATCAGCAGCAGCAGGCGAATGTGGTCGATAGCTTGTCGAAGGTCTATGGCAAGCACAACGTCAAGGCCGGCGTGGACTACCGCGATATTCTGCAAACAACTTACCGGAATCCCTACAGCGCAAACGTGTCCTTCAATGGAGTCACAAGGGCTAACAACTATGCGCTATTGACCGGTGACGCGCTGAACATTCAGGTCACGTCCAGCGTGCCGGAAGTGTACCCGACTTACAAGAACTTTTCGGCCTATTTCCAGGACACCTTCAGACTCACGGAGCGAACCACGCTTACGTACGGCGCGCGCTGGGACGTCAATCCGGCTCCCACCGCGCGGCAGGGACCGCAACCTTTCTCGATATCGGGCGATCTGATTGCCGGGGTTACGCAGAATCAACCCATCTATGGCACCCGATGGCTTAACGTGGCCCCGCGCGTCGGAATTGCGTACCTCTCCGATGACGCACCGGGACGCGAGATGACGCTGCGCGCCGGATTTGGAATGTTTTACGACGTTGGGTATGGAGGTGTGGGCCAGGCATTCTTTGGAGCCCCTTACGCAGACGTGCGGACGGAATCGGAGATCGGCTTCCCACTGGCACCGGGCGACCTGGCGCCGCCAGTTCTGCCGCCCACGCGCCCTTATGGGCAGATCTTTACTGGCGACCCTGGCTTGTTGTCGCCCCGCATATACCAGTGGAATGGCACCTGGGAGAAGAATTTCGGTGTGGGCCAGACGTTGAGCGTGAGCATTGTGGGCAGCCGGGGCGGGAACCTGTTGCGGACCAGCACTTCGGCCTCGTACACCGCCGCCTATGACATACTCCAGGAAGTGCAGAATGGAGCGACATCCAGTTACAATGGCGTGCAAGTCCAATTCCGGAAGCGGCTCAGCAAGACTCTGCAGACGCAGTTGAACTATACCTGGTCCCATTCCATCGACAGCGCTTCCTCCGATTCCGGATTCGGCGGCGGCTTCGCCAGCCTGTTTGGCGGCGAAAAAGGCGACTCGGACTACGACATCCGGCACAATGTGAACTTCTCGGGTTCGTGGATGTTACCCTCGCCCAGCCAGGGGGCCATGTACGCTCCGTTCCGGCACTGGTATCTGGACTTTGTCGCGGCCGCGCACACCGGCCTTCCCTTCGATCTCTCGGCCGTTAGCGAATCTACCAGTGTCGCGACGGGTTGCAACAGTTCCACAAACGGCGGCACGAACAACGGCCTTTTCGCCAATGTGCGGCCCAGTTGGAACGGCGAGGCCATCTGGATCGACAATTCCGCAGTGCCCGGAGGACGTGAGCTAAACAGCGCTGCCTTCATTACTCCGTGCGGCTACGCGCAGGGGAATATGGGGCGGAACGAACTGCGCGGGCTTCCATTCGCCCAACTGGACCTGGCCTTGCGCCGCGTGATTCCGATCACCGAACGATATCGGTTCAACATTGCCTTGGAGGGCTTCAACGCCCTCAACCATCCGAATTTCGCAAACCCATCTCCGCTGCAAGGCGCCAACCTGGCCAGCCCGGACTTTGGCGTGGTGACGCAGATGTATAACCAGACGTTCGGGGGCGGCGTGAATGCTTTGTACCGCTCCGGCGGGCCAAGATCCATGGAGCTTTCGCTTCGCCTGCAGTTCTGACCTGGAGAAAGTTATCGATGACTCTCGCAGATTTTTCGAAAGCCGCTCTGATTGCCTGTCTCTTTCCGGGCGTTCTTCTGTTTGGCCAGGACGAGACGGCTACTCCGATCCGGCGGCTCACCATCGGCATCCATGTGAACTACTTTCCCCTGCCTCTGATTAAGTCAAGCTACCTCGTACAAATCTTGAATAACCCGGTCGAGCAAGATAACTACTACGCCGCATCCGATTCGCCGAAGTGGGGACCCGGAGCGATGGTGGAGTATCGTTTGTCGAAGCACGTTTCCCTCGCGGGCGAGATTCATTTCCATCACGAGGACTACACCGTCACCGACAACATCCTCAGCGGCTATAACACGAGCACCACCGGCGGCGACAATCGCCCACTCACTACCACCGTCCAAACCTCGCAGATCAACGTTTATGAGGTGCCCCTGCTGGCGCACTATTACGGCTTCTGGTCAAACGGCTGGAAGCGGAGAATATTCTTTTCCGGCGGCGGACAGTTGCTCCACGTAGGCAAGATACGGACTGGAAACGATTTTACCTACCCGAGCGGCTCGACCGATTACAACGAGAATGCGGCCACTCCGAATAAGGTCAACAACCTGGGAGTCGTGGCGGGACTGGGTATGAGGTTTGTCGACGAATTCCACATCCGGGTGGCGCCGGAGGTTCGGTATATCCGCTGGCAGGGCCCGTCAATCCTAGGGACGGGTTACCGGTCGGCGGCAAACCAGTTAGAGGCGAATTTGAGCTTGTCGTTTTAGGGGCGGACGCCTTCCGGCCCTATGCTGCGGATTCGTGCGATTTGCGGTAAGCCGCCCAGCGCTTCTTGGTGGCTGCTCTGATGGCTTTCAAGCCTGCTGCCGACAACTTCCGTTTCTTGGGCTTTTCCGGTTCGGCCTGTTGCTGTTTCTGCGCCGCCCATCGGGCTCTCTGCGCGGCGGCGATCCTGGCGCGGCCCGCTTTGCTGATCGTGCGGCGCTTCTGTGGGGCCGCCTGTTCCGTTCCGGGCGCCGTGGCTTTGGGCCGGCCTGGACCGCGTTGACCGAGTAGCGCTTTGATATCGGCTATTTTCGCCGAAACCTCAGCGAGCCGGCTCTGATAGCCAACGAGGGCCATCTCCAGCATGGATTCGTCCGCTCTTGGCTGTGCTTGTCTTGGCATTCTGGTTCTCTCCGCTAAAACACTGAACATTGACTGTGTTTTAATCAGTCTGCATGCGCTTTGATTTTAACACTGGTTGCCACAAAAACGTCCAACGGCGGTATACACTAGACCAAATGCTGATCGCATCGCGATTATCGATCGGACTACTGGGCGTCCTGCTGCCGGCCGCGGCGCTCTCTCAACCCCTGCCCTCCGCCGACAGGCCGGAGGATCTGGGCATCTCTTCGCAGCGTCTGGAACGGGTCCGCGAGCAGATGAAAGCGGACGTCCAGAGCGGCCGTATTCCGGGGGCAGTGCTGCTGATCGCACGCAACGGGAAGATCGCCTGGCTGGACGCTCTCGGATTTCAGGAACGCCGGGCCAAGACGCCGATGAGGAGCGATGCCATCTTCCGCGTCGCATCGATGTCCAAGCCCATCACCTCAACCGCGATCATGATCCTCGCGGAAGAAGGCAAGCTCGATATCGGCGCGCCGGTGGCGCAGTACCTTCCCGAGTTCAAGGACGTGAAGGTCGGCGTGGACCGGGTCGCGCCCAAGCGGCCGATGACCGTACAAGATCTGCTCCGCCACACCTCCGGCCTGACGTACGGCATCTTCGGCAACTCGCCCGTGGACGAGATGTACAGGAAGAGCGGCTTCTTCGCAAGCAAATCGCTGGCCGAAATGGTCGCCGCCATCGCCCGCCTGCCGCTGGCGCACCAGCCGGGCGAAGACTGGGAGTACAGCGTCTCCACGGACGTACTGGGCCGCATCGTCGAGGTGGTCGGCGGCATGGAACTGGACCGTTTCGTCGCCGAGCGCGTCACCGGCCCGCTCAAAATGCCCGATACCGGCTTCTATCTGAATGCGTCCCAGGCCACCCGCCTGGCGCACCCGGATACTGCCATTGCGTTGGGCGGCGCGGATCCGACCGTGAAGCCGGCGGTTCTGTCGGGAGGCGGCGGCATGCTCGCGACCGCCGGCGACTATGCCCGCTTCTGCCAGATGATGCTCAACGGCGGCGAACTCGACGGTGTGCGCATTCTGTCCCCCAAGACAGTCACATTGATGACTTCCGATCAACTGCCGCCTGCGACGGAACGGCATACCAGCGTCGCCACCTTGCTGGACGCGTTCGGCCCCACGCCGGAAATGGGCACCAGCTTTGGCTTGGGTTTCGCGGTCCGCACGGATCCCGGCCGGAATCCCGTTCCCGGATCGGTGGGCGACTTCTCGTGGGCCGGCATCACCGGCACATACTTCTGGGTCGATCCGAAGGAAAAGCTGATCGCGGTGCTGATGGTCCAGGTTCCGCAGACTACCAACGTTCCTTATTGGCGCCAGACGCGCACGTTGGTCTACCAGGCGCTGGCGAACTAGTACATCGTCGAAAATATTGGTCGGGGCGGTCAGATTTGAACTGACGACCCCCTGCGCCCAAGGCAGGTGCGCTACCGGGCTGCGCTACGCCCCGACTCAAACTGCTCCTCTCATTCTAGCCCAAACGGCCCTTCGCCTGCCGGGCCAAGAGCTCCGCCCAAAACCCCAGTTGCACATTTCATTCCCGATGTGCTAACCTTCAAATGTCCCTCAAAGACGCTCAATGGGAGGTCCGCGCTTCTAGGCCGGGCCGTTAGCACCAGTGAGGAGTTATGGCACATCAATCAGGAAAACAATATCAGGCTGCGGCCAAACAGGTCCAAGCGCGCGATTATCCGCTCGAAGAAGCCGTGCCGCTGCTGCAGAAAATCAAGTACGCCAAGTTCGATGAGACCGTGGAGGTGCATCTGCGCCTGGGTGTGGACCCCAAGCACGCCGACCAGATGGTGCGCGGCACGGTGGTCATGCCCAACGGCTTGGGCAAGTCCAAGAAGGTTCTGGTGATCGCCAGCGGCGACAAGCAGAAGGAAGCCGAAGAAGCCGGCGCCGATTTCGTGGGCGGCGATAACATGGTCAACAAGATCCAATCCGAAGGCTGGACGGATTTCGACGCCGTGATCGCCACGCCCGACATGATGCGCTCGGTCGGCAAACTCGGCAAGATTCTCGGCCCGCGCGGGCTGATGCCCAATCCGAAAACCGGCACCGTCACCCAGGACGTGGCGAAAGCCGTCAAGGAAATCAAGGCCGGCAAGGTCGAGTTCCGCGTGGACAAAACCGGAATCATCCACGCACCGGTCGGCAAGATCAGCTTTACGTCGGAAAAGCTGGTGGAAAACGCTTCCAGCCTCATCAGCGCCGTGGTCAAAGCCAAGCCGGCCGCGGCCAAAGGCAAGTACGTCAAGAGCGCTACCCTTTGCTCGACCATGGGGCCGGGCGTGTCGCTGGATGTGACGGTATTCAGCGCCAAGGTGGCGGTCTAGTTCTCTCGCGGGTGTCGAAATGAAGAAGAAAGAAGATAAGATAAAGGACCTCGAAGCCCTGCGCCAGGATCTGCAGGCGTCCCGGAACCTGTTTGTCACCGGTTACGAGAAGTTGCGCGTCGCGCAGGATTTCGAGTTGCGCAAGGTCATTCGAGCCGCGGGCGGCAAGTACCGCGTGATCAAGAACAACATCGCGGAGAAGGCCTCCGAAGGCACCGCTGCCGAAGACATTTTAAAAAACCTGCGCGGCATGACGTCCCTGGCTTACACCACCGCCGATCCGGTGGCGCTGGCCAAGGCTCTCACCGCCTACGCCAAGACGAATCCGGCGTTCACCTTCAAGGCGGGCCTGGTCGAGGGCCGGGTCATCGACGTCAAGGCCATCGGCGATCTGGCGAGCATGCCGCCGAAAGAGGCGATCTTCGCCCAGTTGCTGTTCCTGATCAATTCCCCGGCGCAGCGGCTGGTATCGGCATTGGGCGCGGTCGGCCGGAATTTAGCCGTGGTGATCGATCAAGGTTGCAAAGAGAACAAGTTTAAGGCTGAGGGCTGATAGCGGAAAGCTGAAAGCTCAGCGACGATTTTTGAGATAGGAGTACTTAGGACAAATGGCGGAAATCAACACAATTGCGGATCAGATTCAAGGCTTGACGCTGCTCGAAGCGTCCCAACTCGTCAAGCTCCTGGAAGAAAAACTGGGCGTATCGGCTGCAGCGGCGGCTCCGGTCATGGTGGCCGGCGGACCGGCGGCAGCGGCAGCGCCCGTAGCCGAGGAGAAGACCGAATTCTCCGTCGTTCTCACTGTGGTCGGCGCCAACAAGATCAACGTCATCAAAGCGGTGCGCGAAGTCACCAGCCTCGGCCTGAAAGAAGCCAAGGATCTGGTGGACGGCGCCCCCAAGCCGATCAAAGAAGGCGTCAGCAAGGACGAGGCTGAAACCATTAAAAAGAAGTTTACCGACGCCGGCGCGACTGTTGAAGTGAAGTAGCGAGCGCGGGCTCAACGCCTGCAAGTTGCTGGAACTAATAGGCTTGGTGCCGGTTCCAGAGTTGCTGTTGACGACCGGGGTGGGACTCTGGTAGGATTGACGGTTGGGATCTTCTTCTTCTTTCAACCGGACTTGATCCCATTGGTGACTGTGAATTTTGGATCCTGGCAGTTAAATTGCAGTTGGATCGCAACTGCAAGGCGTGGATTTGCGTGCCGTTTTGCGTTCGCAGATGCCGTTTTGCGTTCGCAGATCCTATACAGGATTCGTGTGCCCGCAAGGGCCTGCTCTCCCGCCCTTCTCAGCAACTTTCGCTGACGACTTCGACCTGGCTCTCGCAGCTACCACTGTTCCGGCTCCCGTCCGGTTCCCGCTTCTCGATTACATTGTGGCCTCTCCCAGGAGCGACGCTCCTCCGGGTTGGCCGGTGTTTTTGCAGTTCGTAACCTTTTTTGCTTAGGTTGTTCGGCCCTCAGGAGTTTAAAGAAGACATGGATATTCAAAACAGCGGTGCCGCCCCCGAGCGAGTCGATTTTTCTAAAATCAAGACTTCGATCCCGATTCCGAACCTCATCGAGGTGCAGAAGAACTCGTATGAGCGTTTCTTGCAGATGGACCTGCTTCCCAACGAGCGGGAAGACACCGGCCTGCAAACGGTATTCAGTTCGGTATTTCCGATTTCGGATTTCCGCGGCGTCAGCGAACTGGAGTTCGTCGATTATTCCATCGGCAACTGGGAATGCAAGTGCGGCAATCTGAAAGGCCTGCACCATTTGCGATCCACCTGCCGGAATTGCGGCGCTACTATCCGCACCGATCCGTTCCACGCCGGTGACGTACTTTGTCATCATTGCGGCACCTTCAACAAGAACGTGGTTACGTTCTGCAACAAGTGCGGCGACCCGGTCGGGCTGCAACTCAAATACGACATGGTCGAGTGCCAGGAACGCGGCATGACCTACGCCGCGCCCCTGAAGGTCACCATCCGCCTCACGGTTTACGCCAAAGATCCCACTACGGGCGTCAAGAGCGTCCGCGACATTAAGGAACAGGAAGTCTTCTTCGGCGAAATCCCGCTGATGACGGACAACGGCACCTTCATCATCAACGGCACCGAGCGCGTGATCGTGTCGCAGTTGCATCGCTCCCCCGGCGTGTTCTTCGAACGCGTGCCGGCGCAGGGATACTTCCTGGGCAAGATCATTCCCTACCGCGGAAGCTGGGTCGAGTTCGAGTACGACACCAAGAACCTGCTGTATGTACGTATCGACCGGAAGCGTAAATTCTACGGCTCGGTCTTTCTGCGCGCCTTGGGATTCAAATCCGACGAGCAGGTGTTGCACGCCTTCTATACCGTCGACCGGATCTCCATCAAGGACAGCAAGCTCTACTGGAACCTCTACAACAAAGAGGGGGAGTTCACCGAGGGGCTCACGAACCTGAAGTTGTCGCACGCCATCGTCGCCAAGGGCGGCGAAACCATCGTCGGCCAGGGCAAGAAGATCACCTCTACGCTGAAGAAGAACATCCAGGCATCCAAGATTCAGCAGACTGAGATCGCGCCCAACGATCTGGAAGGCGCCTACATCGCCGCCGACGTGGTGGACATGGCCACCGGCGAAGTCCTGATCGACGCCAACAACGAGTTGACCACCACGGGCGTCGCGAAATTGATGGAAGCCGGCATCGAAGAATTCGAAGTCTTCTTCCCCGAGCGCGACGAGGTGGGCACGGTGATCTCCGCCACGCTGCGCAAAGACAGCGTCAAGGCCCAGAACGAAGCGCTCATCGAAATCTACCGCAAGCTGCGTCCCGGCGATCCGCCCACGCTGGACACCGCCACGCAATTGTTCCAGGGCATGTTCTTCGACCCGCGCAAGTACGATTTCTCGCGCGTGGGCCGCATGAAGTTCAATATCAAGCTGCACGACAAGGCCGAGGCTACGCCGCTCGACAAGCGCACCCTCGATCCCGAGGATTTCCGCGCCACCATCAAGTACTTGCTGAAGCTGCGCAAAGGCATCGGCGCCGTAGACGATATCGATCACCTAGGCAACCGCCGCGTGCGCGCCGTGGGTGAGTTGCTGGAGAACCAGTTCCGTATCGGACTGGTGCGCATGGAGCGCGCCATCAAAGAGAAGATGTCCGTTTACCAGGAAATGTCCACGGCCATGCCGCACGACCTGGTGAACGCCAAGCCGGTCATGGCGGCCATCCGCGAATTCTTCGGCTCCAGCCAGCTCTCGCAGTTCATGGATCAGACCAATCCGCTGTCGGAGATCACCCACAAGCGCCGCCTTTCCGCGCTGGGTCCGGGCGGTCTGTCCCGCGAGCGCGCCGGTTTCGAAGTCCGCGACGTACACCCCACACACTACGGCCGCATCTGCCCCATCGAGACACCCGAAGGTCCCAACATCGGGCTGATCTCCTCGCTTTCCTGCTTTGCCTGCATCAACGAATACGGCTTCATCGAAAGCCCCTATCGCAAAGTGATTAAGGGCGCGGTCGTGGATGAGATCAAGATTCTCAATCCCGGCGACACCCAGTACAAGGTGGGCGACATCGTGCGCCGCGCCGACATCGAAAAGGCCAACGCCGCTCTGGGCGCCAAGAAACAGCCCGCCGAATTCGAAGCGCACTGCGAGTATCTCTCCGCCTGGGAGGAAGACAAGTGGACCGTCGCCCAGGCCAACATCGAGCTCGATGAGAACGGCCGCATCGTGGCGGATCTCTGCAACGCCCGCCAGGCGGGCAATTTCGTGCTGAAGCACCGCGACGAAATCGAGTACATCGACGTCAGCCCCAAGCAGCTCGTCTCGGTGGCTGCCAGCTTGATTCCGTTCCTCGAGAACGACGACGCCAACCGCGCGCTGATGGGTTCCAACATGCAGCGCCAGGCGGTGCCGCTGCTGCGCGCCGACGCGCCGTACGTAGGCACCGGCATGGAGTACGTGACCGCCCGCGACTCGGGCGCGGTGGTGCTGTGCAAGCGCGCCGGCGTGGTGGACTCGGTCGATAGCGAGCGCATCATCGTTCGCGTGGAAGGCACGGCGCACGAGGGCCAGCTTTCTCGCGAGGTGGGCGCGGACATTTATCAGCTCACCAAGTTCAAGCGCTCGAACCAGAACACCTGCATCAACCAGAAGCCGATCGTGGAAGTCGGGCAGCGTGTGGTGAAGACACAGGTGCTGGCCGACGGCCCCTGCACCGACATGGGCGAATTGGCCCTGGGACGCAACGTGCTGG
>JBEKPZ010000316.1:0-8484 GCA_049520215.1 Bryobacteraceae bacterium
AACAAGACCCGCGATAAATGTTTCAATAGATCGGTTAGCCTCGGCGGATTTCGCCTATGCAGGACTCGACCCGGCCACGACAGTCATATCCTGACCGCCATCCCCAAAACGGTTAAGCACCCAGCGTCCGTCGGTGTGGCCTCAATAGCCATACTTTTATGGCAGAATTGGATGTATGAAGAAAACCTTCAACGTCGATGCCCAGCTCTTGAAGGACGCGAGGGTGGCTTGCGGTGCAACAACGGATACAGCGACCTTACTCTTGGGGCTTGAAGCCCTGGTACGCCACGCGGCTTACGAACGCCTCCGGACTCTGCGCGGCACGGAGCCCCGCGCACGCGACGTGCCCAGGCGTCGTGAAAACTTGTCGTCCAGACGAAAGGTGACCTGATGGTCCTGGTGGACACTTCAGTGTGGATTCGATTCCTTGACGGCCGGTCACCGTACGCGGCTGAGCTGGACAGACTCCTCGGCCTCGATGAAGTGACGGGGCACGAGTTGGTCTATGGCGAACTCCTCATTGGCGACCGGGGAGGCCGCAGGGAACTCCTGGCCGCCTACGAGAGGATGCATCAAGCGGCCACGGTTCCTCACCGCGATGTCGTCGTTTTCGTTCGCGATCGCGACTTGCATGGTCGCGGCGTGGGTTGGATGGACGTCCACCTCCTGGCGTCCGCGATTGTTGGGCGACTACAGTTATGGACGGCCGACCCGCGATTCTCCGCGCTGGCTAACCAGTTTGGTGTGGCGTACCAGGCACCGGCCTCGCCCCCATAAGCCGATTGCCAATCGGCCTTCCGTTTGCGGGAAGCCGCGCTGTGCTACAGTGGGGAATTCTTAAGGCCTATCTTCTAGATGTCCGAACAGATCCTTCTGCAAGGGAAAATCCTGGGCATAGAGGAGTTCCTCCTGTCCCCGCCCGGCGGAGCGATGCCCGCGCGGTCGAATGGCGAGGAACTCCTCGCCGGTCGTTCGCAATGGATCACGTTGCTGTGCGAGGTTCTGCCGCGGGCCCTGCTCGCCGAATTCGGGCTCGCACGCATTCTGCTCGGCTCCAGCGGTGGCGGACAGTTCCTGCTGGTCCTGCCGGGCGAATCGCGCGGCCCTGCCGAAGAGTTCCTCGCCGGCGCGGCGCGGCAACTTGGCGAGCTCAGCGGCGGCTACCTCACCTTGCTGTGGAGCGTGACCGAGAACCTCGGCGACTGGACCGTGGTGCGCAAGCGGCTGAACGAAGAATTGCAGCACAAGCGCGCCACTCCCCTCGCGGCCGCCGTCGCCCAGACGTTCCAGCCATTTGCTTCGGCTGTGCCGGCCGATGTGGACGCCTATTTCTCCAAGGAACTCGGGCTGAACGTGCGGGAAGCTATCGTCATCGGCTGGTCGCCCGAAACGCCCGCCATGGTGCATCCCGGCACCGGTAAACTGACCTGGAACGTCACCCCCAACCTGTCGCTCGAAGGCATCACGCTGGCGCGGCACGCCGCTCCCAGTGAGGACGGCCGCTCGGCGGCGACCGTGGCCACCCTGGCGCGGCGCGCGCAGGGCCGCTCGCTGTGGGGCGTGCTCCGCGGCGATGTGGATAGCTTCGGCGTGCGCCTGCGGCGGCTCACCACTATCGAAGAGCACGTGCAGCTTTCCGTGCTCTACAAACAGTTCTTCGCCGGCGAGTTGGAAGTGCTCTGCTCCATGCCGGAGTTCTGGCGCAAGGTCACCATCCTTTATTCCGGCGGCGACGATTTCGCCGTCTATGGAAGCTGGGATGCCTTGCTCCTGCTGGCGCGCGAGGTCCAACGCCTCTTCCACCGCTTCACCGAAGAGAACCTGAAGGATTTTCCGGGTCCCGAAGGCAAGACTATTTCCATGGCCGTGGCGCTCGCCCCGGAGATGCACTATCCCATCAACGCCGTTTATCAGGATGCCGGGCGCAATCTGGAACTGGCCAAGGCCGCCGATAAGGACTGCATTTATGTGCTGGGCCGCATTCTGGAATGGAAGCAACTGGCCGACGCCGCGGATCTGAAAGATACCGTGGTGAAGCTGGCTGGCGATTCCCGGATGTCGCGCCAGCTTCTCATGGGGCTGCGCACCTTCTACCAGAAGCAGGCATACGGCGAGGGCGCGGAGAGCGAAGGCCCCACGCGCACCTGGCGCTTTCAGCGCCGCCTGACTCGCATTCTGAGCGGCACGCGCGAGCGCGAATTCCAGAAACTGCGGACGCATTTGACCAACGAAATCGTGGGACGTAAGTCGGGAGAAGTGAAGCTGCGGCCCGCCGGGCTGGTGGCCCTGGAGTGGGCCAGATTGATGACTGAGGTTTAGAGCATGCCAGAACAAGAACAGAAAAGGGAAAACCGTCCGCCGCGCGGGCCAGGTGAAGGTGGGCGCGGCCCCGGTGAAGGTGGGCGTGGACCGGATCGCGGCGATCGGCGCGGCGACCGTGGCGACCGCTACGGCGACCGCGGACGCCCCGAGGGTCCGCCCGAGATCGAGTTGGAAAAACTCATGGCGGACAGCCTCTATCTGGACAACCAGGCGCACGGCATTGTCAGCCGCATGCGCGACATGGACTCCGGCACCAAGAGCCAGTTGCGGCGCTTGTACAGCGCCGTGCGGCGGGCCGTGCGGGCGCCCGATAGCGAGCGCCAGCACGAATTCGTGATGCTCCGCGCGCGCCTGGCTTACACCATCGCGCGCCACGGCTTGCGCAGCCTCGATCAGTTGGAGAAACTGCTGCTCCAAGTCACGCGCAAGAACGACATGCGCGGTTACGAACGTTTTCGGGACCTATTCGAGGCCATCGTGGCCTACAACGAGTAAATCGATATGAGCGCGCACACCACGCAAACCGAGCTGAAATTCTTAGGCAAGCTGATTCTGGAAGGCGAACTGCACTGCGAAACCGGACTCCACGTGGGAGCCGGCAAAGGATCGCTGGAGATCGGCGGATCCGACAATCCGGTGGTCAAGGACGCCTTCGGCCGCCCCTACGTGCCGGGTAGTTCCCTGCGCGGCAAGCTGCGATCCTTGTTGGAGCAGTCTTCCGGTATGGCTGTGCCCTCCGAGCTGGTATATCTCTCGAAGCGCAAGGGGCAGGAGGTCCGCATCCACCAGAGCGATCGTCCCGACGATGAGATCTGCCTCATCTTCGGGCGCAACCCGGGCCGTATGGACCGCGCCGCCGGGGAATCGCTCGAAAGCTCGCAAGCCACTCCGGCGCGCCTCGCCGTTTACGATGCGCCGCTCGATCCGGACAGCATTACCGCGCAGATGCGCGAGAACCTCGACGACGAGCTGACCGAGGTGAAGAGCGAGAATGCCATCGACCGCATCACCTCGCAGGCCAATCCGCGCACTCTGGAACGTGTGCCCGCCGGGGCGCGCTTCCGCGTTCGCCTGGTGATGGATGTGCTCTGCGAGGAAGACGCGCCGCTGTTCCTGCGCGTGCTGGAAGGCCTGCGCATGCTGGAAGACGACAGCCTGGGCGGCGGCGGTTCGCGCGGCAGCGGCCGCGTGCGCCTGGCAAACTTGAAGCTCACCTGGCGCGGCAAGAACTACTATGCTTCCGGAGCGGCGCAGAAGGATCTGGGCGCCGGCGTCGATCTGGCCGCCTTGCAGACTGGCTTCCAGGAGGCCGCCTTCTCGTTCCTGCGCGAGGAGTGATGAACTCTCGCGTCAATCCTGGCTTGAAACTCGCTCTGATCGTCAAGCTCCGTCCCGCCGGCCCCTGGCGCTCGGGACCGGATTCGGGCGCGCGCAATCGCGTCGATCCGATCTATCACAGCGATTCGCTATTCGCCGCGGTGACGGCAGCCATGTCCACGCTGGGCATGCGCGATGCGTGGCTGGATGCCACCGCACGCCACCCTGAAGGGCCGGCCGTGCGCTTCAGTTCCTGTTTCCCTTTTCAGGGCGATACCGCTTTCATCGTGCCACCGCGCAGCATCTGGCCTCCCCTCGCTGGCGTGAGTGCTGCCAGGACGCGCTGGAAAAGCGCGCGCTTCGTCCCGCTGCCGCTGGTGGCGGCCATGCTCGGCGGACAGCCGCCGCATGAAGGCCAGTGGACCGTGGATGGCGCTAGCGAGTGCCTCTTGCCGGCCGGGCAGCCGGGACCGTTCCGCGCCAATGTGCGGTGGAGCGCGGCCATCGACCGGCTCACCGGCAATGCCGAGCGGCATTCCACAGGCTGTATCGAATTCCGCCGCGATGCGGGGTTGTGGGCCATCGTGTCGTTTTCCGGCGACGCGGCGCACGCAAGCTGGTCCGAACCCGTGCGTGGCGCACTGCGGCTGCTGGCCGATTCCGGATTCGGCGGAGAACGTTCGCGCGGCTGGGGACGAAGCGCCCAGCCGGAATTCGTCGAGGGCACACTTCCGGACCTGATCCTACCCGTCGCGCCCGCTCCGGAGCCAACCGAAACGCTGTCCGACCCGGACTCGCCCCCTCCCCCGTACCCAGAGGGTACCCACCCCTCGCCCGCTCAGGAACTATCGGAGCCCGCTGCCGCTACCACCCAACACTGGCTCCTGTCCCTGTTCACGCCCGGCCCGGACGATGCCGTCGACTGGAAGCGCGGCAGCTATACCGTGATTGCGCGCGGCGGTCGCATCGACAGCCCTGCCGGATTCGGCGAGCGCAAGCAACAATTACAGATGGTGACCGAAGGGTCGGTGCTGGTCGCTGGCGACAGCATCCGCGGCGCGGCGCCCGACGTGGCCCCCGATGGCTTCGCGCACCCGGTGTTTCGTGCCGGCTTCGCCCTGTCGGTCCCGCTGCCTCGTCCGAGGCGCGACCGTGAGGGAGTGGTATGAGATATCGCCTGACATGTCTGACGCCTCTGCTGGTTGGCGACGGACGCAAGCTGTCGCCCATCGATTACATGGTTTGGAAGGACCAGGTCAACGTGCTCGACCAGTGGCGCATCTTCCGCCTGCTGGCCAAGGGGCCCCGCCTGGATGGATACCTCGCGCAACTGAAGCGCGCCGATAAGCTGGATTTCGCCTCCTGGGGCGGTTTCGCGCAGAACTTCGCCGGCCGCCGCATTCCTTTTGAATCGCCGGCCTATTCCGCCTATTGGAATCGCGCCTCGGGCGAGAGCCTGCACATCCCGACATTCTCCATGGGCGCGTCGGGGCCGTATATTCCCGGAACGGCCATCAAGGGCGCCTTGCGCACCGGCATGGTTTCCGCCAATTGGAAGAGCGGCATGTTGAATGACGTAGCCGCGCGGACGCAGGGTGAGCGCGTGCCGAGGCGTCTGGCGGAAGCCCCGGAGGAACAGGCCCTGGGCAACGCGGGCGTGAGCCGCATGCGGCTGGTGAATGTGGCGGACTCCGCACCGGTAACCCACGCGGGATTCAAAGTGTATCTGCTGCGCGTTTCCACGTTGCAGCCTCGCGGCGGCTCTTACGCGCTTGGTTGGAAGCAGATGCGCGGCTCAGTCGACGGTTCGCGACCGGACGACAGCACGCCGATCTTCGCCGAAATGGCACCGCCCGGGTTCGCTTTCGAAGGCGATTGGTGGGAGAAGACGTTCTTCACCCAGCCGGAGATCCGCCGCGTGGTCCGCTGGCAGGAATCCTTCGATCGCAGCCGCATCTTCGAAGCGGCCAACGATTACGCCGCGCGGTTGCTGGCTGCGCACAAGCAGTACGCCACCTGGACGGGCCTCGATCTGCTCGCCCGCCAAATCGATGAGCTGGAAAAGCGGTTGGCCGATGCGCGCCAATCCGGCCAGTGCCTCCTCTCGCTCGGCTGGGGTGGCGGGCTCCTGGGCAAAAGCGCCTGGCTCGATACCAGCGATCCCACCTATCGCCAGATCCTGCAACAGGTATCGCTCTATGGCAAGACGCTCGGTTCGAACCTGCCATTCCCCAAGACGCGCCGCATCGTGTTCTTGAACAACAAGCCCGCGTCGCTGCCCGGCTGGGCTGTGCTGGAAGTGAGCTAGCCATGAGCTAGCCAGAGCCAGAGCATTTTCCAATCGTAGAATGAGCCTGAAATCGAAACTTGTTTCCAATACGGAATGAGCCTGAAATCGATTCTCGTTTCCAATGGTCAATGAGCCTGAAAAGCGGCCGCTCACGACGGTCTGCTGTGTACGAGTATTCTCCTTTCTTGTTGGGTGCTTGGGCAGTGCCCATTGAACAGTTATCGGACATATGGGTCTCCTTCCCTGGAATGCGGGTTCGTGTGCCACCGCCTCAGGGCCGACCAGCGGGAGGCGGGACTGCGTCGCGGTGCTGAGAGGTTTTGGTTTTTCCTCTCATAGAAGTTTTTGGTTTTTGCTTTTGGCCGCGGATCTCTGCGGCGCCGCAGGCCCGACCAACGGGAGGCGGCCATGGTGCGCATCATCGCGGCAGGCTCCGGCATTTGGCCAACAACTCCAGTTTGGCCTTCTGCATGTGCCGGGCCGCTTCGGTGTCGCTGCGTTGTTGGGACTGCCGCGCCAACAGATCTGCTTGGATCCCGGGTTTCAAGTATTGCTGCCACTTCTTTAACGACACCAGCTTTTCGTAAGGGGTGCGGTAGTCGTTCGCCCGGTAGCGGCGCTTGTGCTTGCCCCGCCGATCGGTGACCACGGTGGCAAATCCGCATGGCCGGTGATAGTTCAGATAAGGGTTGAAGTAAGCGGTGTAGAACTTCTGCCAGGCGGCGGCATGCCCGCACCCGATCGGACCGTAGCCGATATGCTTGCGCACCACCGCGCCGTTCTTGCCCTCCACCAATGCGTTGTCGGTGGTCCGGTACGCCCGCGATTTGGTGAACTCCACCAGCAGTTTGTTCAGCATCTGGGCCACTCTCTGATTGATGAACTCTGATCCGTTGTCGCAGTGAAAGCCCAGGATGCGGAACGGAAACTGGTGGAGCATGCTCTCCAACACCGGCACCAGGTGATTTTCGCAGATGGTCTCCACACAACCCACCACCTGCCATTGCGTCACCGTATCTACCGCATTGATGTGGTATACGCCCGGCTGGCCATCGTGATGACCCTGATGCACCGTGTCTACCCGCAGGTAACCGGGCTGCCCCTGCGGATCCGGCTTCCGCCGCTCGCCGATGGACACCTGGCGCGCTTGGGTGTGAGTCAGGTGCACCCGCACACTCGCGTAGGTTTTCGACTCCCGGAGATTGTAAATATGCGACGCCGAAATGCCGGCCAGGTTCTCGAACTCCAGCTTGCCGAAAACCGTAAACTCCCGCTGCAAAATGCGCCGGACTCCGGGCCCCGATAGATCCTCGTGGGCGGCATCCACCGCCGCCAGCAGGCGGATGTCCTCTACGGTATAGCGCCGCGCGAATCGCCGCCTCTTCACCACCGTCTTCCGTGGGATGCATCGCTGCTTCATCCAGCACCCCAGCAGGCGCGTCATCTGGGCCCGGCTGAGGCCGGTCACCTTCGCCAGAAATCGGCGCACAATACCCTTTTGTCCTTTGCTCAGTTTCCGATACTGCTGACTCTGCAGCGTGGCCTCCACGAAGCCATAGGTCTCCTCCCGCGTCTCCGTCGACAAGCGAACCTTTCGGTTCCCCTCGACGAACCCCTTCATTTCGGCCAAGCTCAATCGCTCCAAATTCTGCATGGTAATGTTCATCTACCCGCAGCATGCACCTGCCGGCGGCTTCCCTGGCCGTCCGCGTTTTCAGGCTCATCTTGTATTGGAAACGAATTCTCATTTCAGGCTCATCAACCATTGGAAACGGACACTCGCTTCAGGCTCATCTTGTATTGGACAATTCTAGCGGTGGCCTCTTCTGTCGTATGATACGCATGATGCGAGACTTCACCCTACCGTCCGGCAAGAGTTTACCGATTAATGCAGTATACGTGCTGGAGCAAGGCGGGATTGGTTGACTGGACCATACGAGCAGTTCACTGACGCTGACGCCGTGTCGCGCGCAAATCTCCATCTGCTGAAGGAGAATCAATTCTGGAGCTCGGGCCGTTCTGCCGAGCTGAAGCGTCACCGCATCCATGCGTACCCGGCGAAGTTTCCGGCATTCATTCCAACGAAGGCGCTGCGCTTTGCGGAAAGTCAGGGAGTAAAGGTCCGCCGCATGGCGGACATCTTTTGCGGCTGCGGAACGGTTGCGTACGAAGCGCGGCGGGAGAACATCGATTTTTGGGGATGTGATATCAATCCGGTCGCGACGCTGATCGCGCACACGAAGAGCGGATCGTTTGAAGCCGGCCGTCTCGACGAGTACTTCTCTCGCATACGGGCACGGGCCAACAAAGCAAGCGCCAAAGTGCAACTGCCGTCAGAAGCAGTGGAGCGCCTGAACTACTGGTATTCCACGGATCAGTTTAGAAGCCTTGCAAAGCTGCTCAACGCGATCGACCAGTCCGTTCCGAAAAAGAGCAGGTACCGCCAATTCTTCCATTGCGCGTTTTCCAACATACTGAAGGCCACTTCCAGATGGCTCACGAAGTCGATCAAGCCGCAGGTCGACCCGCACAAAAGGCCCGCGAAAGCATGGGAA
>JBEKPZ010000317.1:0-8333 GCA_049520215.1 Bryobacteraceae bacterium
GAGAGCCGGTTGACCGCCGGCACCAGGCGCTTGTCCTGTTCGAGGTGGTGATCCTGAATTTCAAGAAAGAAGTTGTTCTTGCCGAAGATGTCCGCGTAGGTGTAGGCGGTGCGGCGGGCTTCCTCGTAGCGGTCGGCCAGCAGGATTTCAGGGATGTCGCCGCGCAGGCAGGCGGACATGCCGATCAGCCCTTTGGAGTGCTGCGCGAGCAGGTCCTTGTCGATGCGAGGCTTGTAGTAGAAGCCCTCCAGGAAGCCGGTGGAGACCAGGTTGATGAGGTTGCGATAACCCTCCTGGGTCTCGCAGAGCAGGATGAGGTGATTGTATCGGTCGGTGTCGTTGCGGGTCTTGTGACCTTGTTGCGAGACGTAGACCTCGCAGCCGATGACCGGGTGCACGCCTTTGCTCTTGGCGGTGTTGTAAAACTTGACGGCGCCGAACAGGTTGCCATGGTCGGTCATGGCGACGGCGGGCATCTTCTGCTCGACGACGGTGTCCATGAGCTGGCCGATTTCACAGGCTCCATCGAGGAGGGAGTAATCGGTGTGGCAGTGCAGATGGACGAACGGGTTTTCCGGCATGGCCTTCCTTTAATCGGGTCTCTGGGGGAGGTGCTTCTATTTTAGCGCGGACGTGCAGAGGGCGTCGGCGAGGTTTGGAGCCTCCGGCCAGCACGGAGACGCATCGCTCCTAGCCTAGCAGGATGCTGAAAGAGGCTCTCACAGGCTGAAGCCTGTGCCACCATCTGCTTGATAACCGGTGGCACAGACTTTAGTCTGTGGCCCTTTTTCAGCACCCTGCTAGAACTTGTAGTCCGGCGGCTTGATATTCTTGATCCGCAAGTACACCTCCGCCTGTCCGCGATGGTGGGCCGTGTGCGTGAAGCACGACCACAACCGTTCGCGGCCGCTCGACGGTCCGATCATGGCGTCCAGTTTCTCCGGGGTGATCTGCGGAAGCGTCTTGATGCAGAAGTCGAACGAGTCGCGCAGGAATTGCATAGTGCTCTCTTTGTCGAATACGCCCTTGGGATCTTGGAACGCCGCCGCAATCTTCTCCGGCGTCTCGGGGGCCTTCACTCCGCTCACGGAAGCGAAAGCCCGGATATTGTTCAACGCGATATGCGTCATCACCTTGCCGAAGCCCATCTCCTGGTCGTTCGGCTTGAAATTGTAGTCGGCGGCCGGCATGGCGTCGGCCACCGTCAGCGTGAATTCCTTGGACGTCTGCCAATGTTTCGCGAGCGTCGCGCCTTCGTCCGCGGCGAAAGAGGGAGCCGCCAGCGCCAGCGCCGCGGCCAGTATCGTTAGTTTCTTCATTGAGCCTCCGGGATATAATTGGTATCGCAAACTCGCTTCGAAAAGCAAGCCGGAACGGATCGCATGACACGCAGAGAACTCGGCAAACTGGCGGCTGCCGGCAGCGCAGCCCTCTTACCCGCAATGTCGCCCGCGGCGCGCGCCGCATCCGACGACAACACCCAGAATAAGTACGCAGGCCCGCTCGAGGGCTTCGCGGACAAGGTCGGCGCCGCTGCATTCGACCCCGTTCTTTACACCCGCACACTTTATGAGTCGGCGCCCTTGCGGCTCACCTTCCGGGCCCCAAACCGCAAACAGGCGGAAGCCTGGCAGAAGCGCTTGCGCGCCAAAATCGCCGGGCTTCTGGGCGGGTTTCCGTTGCAGCGTAACGCGCTGCGGTCCCAGACTTTCGAGATCCGCGATTCCCCTGCCTATCGCCGCGAGAAGTTCGTCTTTGAAAGCCGGCCGGGCCTCTTCGTGTTTGGCTACCTGCTGACGCCGCGCAATGCAGCGCCGCCCTATGCCGTCATGATCTGCCTGCCCGGCCACGGGCGCGGTGTGGACGACATCGTGGGCATCGATGCCGAAGGCCGCGATCGCGCGGATAAACCCGGCTATCAACACGATTTCGCCATCCAGGTGGTCGAGCACGGCATGGCCGCGGTGGCCATCGAACCGCTGGGTTTCGGCTGCCGCCGCGATCCAGTCACGCGCAAGAAAGGCGCCGAGGCCACCGCCTGCCAGCCGTCCGCCGGCGCGGCCCTGTTGCTGGGCCAGACCATGCTCGGGTGGCGCGTCTATGACGTCATGCGCACCATCGACTGGATCGAAACCCGCAAAGAACTCGACGCGCGCCGCGTAGGTTGCATGGGCATCTCCGGAGGCGGAACGGTCACTACATTCTCGGCGGCGCTCGAACCGCGTCTTCGCGCCGCCATGATCAGCGGTTACCTCAACACCTTCCGCGACAGCGTCATGAGCTTGTCGCACTGCATCGACAACTACGTACCCGGAATTCTCGATTGGGCTGAAATGTACGATGTGGCGGGCCTCATCGCCCCGCGCCCGCTCTTTGTCGAGTCGGGCATGCGGGACGACATCTTCCCCATCGAAGCCAGCAAGCAAAGCTTCGCGCGCGTGCGGAAAGTGTACCAGGTATTTGGCGCCGCACCGCTGGTCCAACAGGAAGTCTTCAACGACATCCATTCGTTCTACGGTGTGCAGGGGCTGCCGTTCCTGGCGAAGCACCTGGGATGACTAAACTCAACTCGACTCGCGCATCATCCGCAGCGCTTATCCCACGCGATTCATGGCAACTCCGGCAACCATTATGGCCGGCCCGACCAACAACGCTTCCGAAGGAAGCCGCGCGCTATTCAAGCATGCTATCCCAAACAAAACCCAGTCCCCGTGCAAGATCAACCTGGGCCATTGTTGCCCAGTCCAGTATTCAAACTTCCGCATCCAACTCCGCCTCAGGCAGCACGTCGCTATCCCCTGCAACCCACACGTAAAGTGTGGGCAGGAGGAAGATGCTCATGACCAAATACGCAATCAGCCCGCCGACGATCACGATGGCGAAAGGCCGCTGGGAATCGGATCCGATGGCGTGCGAAAGGGCGGCAGGCAACAGTCCCAGCGTCGCTACCAGCATGGTCATCATGATGGGACGAAGCCTGAGAACCGCGCCTTCGATCGCGGAGTCTTCAATCGTCCGCCCCCGGGCGCGAAGCTGATTCATGTACTCCAGCATGATCACGCCCGTCTGATTCACCTGCACGTAATTGTTGGCCACATCCGGATATGCCTCAATAGGCAGGTTTTTGAACGAGATAACACCCCAGGCGAAGAGCAGAATCGCAATCGCCAACACCAGAAAACGGCTATAGAGGGCAAAATCGACGGTGCGGCGGATCATTGGTTGGAGACAGCAGACTTCAATCTGGAACAGCCGCCGCGGGAAGCGCTATGTATCTTTCAATAGCCCCGGGTATCTTTCTAGACAGCCAATTGTGCCCATCCGTTGTGACTCGCGGACCTTCCGATATCGATGGCAGATCTTTTGGCTCGACGACCCTATCTTTAAGCCAAAGCGCTGGGTGTCTCTCAGAACATGCCTCACAATGTGTTAAACCGCTCGAAACACATCATGGATCGCATACGGCTGCTGCTACTGGTTGATTACGTTCTGGTACGCGAGAGTCTTAGCCGCCAGTTACGATTGGAACCGGACTTTGAAATCGCCGCCGACTGTGGCACGGCGGCTGAAGGCTTGGAAGCCCTCAGCCGTTCGCCAGTCGATGTTGTGCTGTTGGATTACGATGCGGTTGGCGCTCAGGCCGCCGAGTTCATTTCTGCGGCCCGCCAGGCCGGGTATCGAGGGAGGGTGCTGTTGCTCGCGTCCGAGAAAGATACTGCCAGCCTGTTCCTGCCCATTCGCGCCGGGGCCTCCGGTGTCTTCCGCAAGCACAGTTCGTTGGATAGTCTCCCGAGGGCTATCCGCCAAGTCGCGGCGGGAGAAGCCTGGGTCGACCTGGAAGTCCTCCAACATCTCGCTCGCCCGGTCGCGGAACGCGAGGGCGGCAACCTGTACAGCCTGCTGACGGCGCGCGAGCGGCAGGTGCTCGAAGGAGTCGTCGATGGCCTGACGAACAAGGCCATCGCCGGCCGGCTTGGAGTATCGGAAGGCGCCGCGAAAGCCATCTTGCGGGAGATCTTCCGAAAGGCCGGCGTCCGGCGGCGCAGTCAACTGGTTCGCGTGGCCCTCACCGGGTCGTCGCAATGATGCGTGGGCCCGCGGCCCCGGCGTGGCGCAGGCGATCGTTGTTTGTCGTCTGCGCACCGTGCTCGAACTCGACAGGCCACGAAAAACGATGGCCTGCCCCACACTGCACTCGCGAGATCGTAAACTGAAACGAAGGAGAACCATATGGATGACTCCGCAGGAATTCTGATACAAAAGCACTGTGTCCCTTGCAAGGGGGACGTGCCTCCGTTGCGGGGCGAGGCGTTAGACAGGTTATCCGCCCAGATACCGGATTGGAAAGTGATCGCCGAGCATCACATCGCCAAGACGTTCGTGTTTCCGGACTTCAAGACCGCCCTGGCATTCGTGAATCGCGTGGGTGCGGTGGCGGAGGCCGAGGGGCACCATCCGGACCTGTTGCTCACCTGGGGGCGCGTGGATGTGAAGACTTACACGCACAAGATCGACGGCCTCACGGAAAGCGACTTCATCCTGGCGGCCAAGATCGACCGGGAGTTCGTCCGCAAGTAACCATGGCGGCGTACGATCGCGATTTGGCCTACATTCACGACACCGGCTTCACCGGATTTGTCAGGAAGGCCGCGCCGGGACTGCTGCGCCTGCTGCGGCAGAACCGCATTCCCAGCGGGCTGGTGGTGGACGCGGGCTGCGGCAGCGGCGTCTGGGCGCGGGAACTGAGCGAACGCGGTTATAACGTGCTCGGAATCGACATATCGGCTCACATGGTCCGGCTGGCGCGCAGGCAGGCGCCGGCTGCTAAGTTCCGGGTCGGGTCGTTTCTGAGCGCGCCGTTGCCGCCATGCGATGCAGTGACTTCGATCGGCGAGTGCGTCAACTACGCGTTCGACCGGACCAGCGGCAAGCGAGCGCTGGCGGAGTTCTTTCATCGCGTGTACCAAGCCTTGCGTCCGGGCGGTGCGTTCGTTTTCGATATCGTGGAGCCGGGCGCGGCGGACGGCGCGCCGCCGAGGAGGTTCCTGGAAGGCGACGACTGGGCAATTCTTCTGGAAGTGCGAGAGGACCGGCGCCGGAAGACGCTGATGCGGCGGATCGTGAGCTTCCGGCGGATGGGGAAGCTTTACAGACGCAGCGAAGAGACCCATCTTTTACATTTGTACTCCGGCTCCGAGTTAATCGCGGAACTGAGCCGTGCGGGTTTCGAGGCGCGCTTGCTCAGCGGGTACGGACGATTTCGATTCGCGCCGGCGCACGTAGGTTTCCTCGCGCGGAAGCCGGGTTAGCGAGTCCTTTAGGTTTAGGGCCGCTCGGTTTCCTGCCTGAAGATGCCCAAGATGTCCTGGCGGGCGAACGCTTCGGATAGTTCCTGGAGTTTCGGCTCCAGGTAAGCGCGGTCCAGCGTGCGCCGGAAGCGGCGGATGAGCCGCTGCGCATCGTCCACGTCTTTGGGCCGATCGGAGATGAGCTTCATCCAGATCAGGTCTTCGACGGTGGCGACGTTGACTTGCCTGCCGCCGAGTTGTTTCGGGAGAGCTCTGGCGATGAGGTTGCGCTCAGCCGGCAGCGCCGCGAAGACCAGATCGAGCCGAATGCCAAGGGCCGACAACATCGGCAGCACTCGCGTCTGGCCGGCAAATAGGAGCGGATCGGCGGGCAGGGCCTTGAGCCGCGAACACAGCGCGCCCACCGTGGCCGCGAAATCCCCTGGTTCCGCCCAGACGCTCAGGTCCACATCCAACGTCGCGCGCGCCTCGCCCCACGCCGCGACCGCAATCCCGCCAATCAGCATGTAGGGAACCGACAGCTCTTCCAGGATGGACGCCACTTCCGCGACTGACGATTCGAGTTCGGTCATGGCCGCCGATTCAAGACCGCGGAGGCAGCCAGCAAGACCTGCACTCCGCGCTTCTCCGGATCGGGATCATGCAGACGATCCTCTTCCGGAATCCAGCGCAGGATGGCTCCCAGATCGGCCAGGATTTGGCCGGGTTCTCTATCGAGGGGCTGCTGTTGTTCCTCCCAGCGATTGAAGGCTTCCCATTGCCGGCGGCGCTGTTCGATTTGTTCCTTGAGAGTCATTGCGGGCGACGGATGGCGATGCCCAGATCCTTCAGAGCCTTGTCGGGCACGGGGGCCGGCGCGTCGCACATCAGGTCCGTGGCGCGCGCGGTCTTGGGGAACGGAATCACGTCGCGAATGGAAGTCTCACCCGCCAGGATCATCACCAGGCGGTCGAGGCCGAGGGCGATGCCGCCGTGCGGCGGCGCGCCATATTCCAGGGCTTCCAGGAGAAAACCGAACCGCCGGCGGGCTTCCTCTTCGCTGAAACCCAGCGCGGCGAAGACCTTCGACTGCACGTCGCGGCGATGAATACGAATGGAGCCGGAGCCCAGCTCCGTGCCGTTCAGCACCAGGTCGTAGGACTTGGCGCGGCAGCGGGCCGGATCGCTCGTGAGTTTGTCGAGGTCCTCATCGTGTACCGAAGTGAAGGGATGGTGCGCCGCGTTCCAGCGCCGCTCCTCGTCATCCCACTCGAACATGGGGAAGTCCAGCACCCATAGGAATTCGAAGCGGCGCGGGTCGAGCAGCTTGTGGCGGTCGTTGTATTTCTGGGCCGCGAACAGGCGCAATTGTCCGCAGGCCTGGAACACGGTCTCCTCGGGGCGATGGCCTTTCGGCTCTCCGGCCCAGCAGGCCAGCATCAGCAGGTCGTTTTCGGCTGCGCCGGTCATCTCGCGCACGCGCGCCATCGGCTCGCCGTGATCGCGCTCCACGCGCTTGGGATCGTCGTAAACGCGCAGGCCGCGCTCCACGCCGTAGGCCTTCAACTCGTCGCGCTCGCGCCGGCTGAGCGCGCCGGTTTGCGGAATGCGGATGGCCACCAGCGGCAGGCCCGGCGCGCTGAGGCTGCCCTCCGGAAAGAGATGCTCCACCGGATACATGGGCGGGATGCGCCGGTCGGGCTTATCGCTGCCATAGTGGCGCATGGCTTCCGCATAGGTCAGGCGCGGGAAAGGCGCCGGTACATCGAACCCCGCCACCTGGCACACGCGCTGGACCAGCGGCTCGATCACCTCGAAGATGCGCTCCTCTTGCGGGAAGGACATCTCCAGGTCGATCTGCGTGAACTCCGGCTGGCGGTCGGCGCGCAGGTCTTCATCGCGGAAGCAGCGCACGATCTGGAAGTATTTGTCGAAGCCCGAGATCATCAGCAGTTGCTTGAAGATTTGCGGCGATTGCGGCAGCGCATAGAAATTGCCGGGCTGCACGCGGCTGGGCACCAGGTAATCGCGCGCGCCTTCCGGCGTGGAGCGGGTCATGAAAGGCGTTTCGATTTCCAGGAAGCCCTGCCCGGTGAGGCACTCGCGCACGGCGAAGGAGATCTTCGAGCGCAGCATGATGTTGCGCTGCATGTGCGGGCGGCGCAGATCGACATAGCGGTATTTCAGCCGCACCTCTTCGGCCACGTCCACGGTCTCTTCCATGGGGAAGGGCGGGGTGCGGGACTCGTTAAAGATCCAGATCTTCTGCGCGAAGACCTCGACCTCGCCGGTCTCCAGGCTCGGATTGACGGTGTCCGCACTGCGCAGCGCCACCGCGCCCTCGACGGCGATCACGTACTCCGGACGGACCTGCTCGGCTTTGCGGTGGGTGGCCTCATCCGCATCGGCATGGATGGCGATTTGCGTGACGCCATCGCGGTCGCGCAGGTGGATGAAGATCACGCCGCCGAGATCGCGGTGACGGTGGACCCAGCCCATCAACAGGGCGCGCGCGCCGGCGTCGGCTGCGCGCAACTGCCCGCAGGTGTGCGTACGCCGTAGGTCGCCGAGAAAATCGAGTTGCGTTTCCATAATCAGAGATGCCTGGCTGGAGGGATGAGAACCATGCTAACATGCGGCGCGACGCCTCTGTGTGATCGGCCCTGATGCGGGTGATTCTGATTGACAGAAACCGCTCCCTGACGGTCGCGGCTCGGCAACCTTGCGAAATCAACGCGACTATTCAAAATCAACGCGACTATTACCGAGCCGCGACCGTCAGGGAGCGGGTTATGCGGTGTCACTGCACGGCGATCGTCACCGTGTTTGAAGTCGCGCCCGGCATCGAGATCACCACAGGCATGGCGCTGTTCGCGGCCAATCCGGGCGGCACCTGCGCGTTCACCTGGTACAGCCCGACAAAACCGGGCGCGAGGCCGGAGAACGATACGCCTGCCGGCACACCACCGATGGTCACCGTGGGTGCCGTGGACGTGTAGGAGAGCGCGTTAAGAGGAGCGGGGGAGCCGGTCTGCGGCTGGATGG
>JBEKPZ010000318.1:0-8296 GCA_049520215.1 Bryobacteraceae bacterium
AACTGTTGCATGGGCGTTCTCCTGTGTCGATGGAATTGGTCTTTCAACGACACGATACACCAAACGAGGACGCCCCTACCACCCCATCAGTCATTTGCGGCGAAGCCGCGCTGTGCCACCATCTGCCGCTAACTAAGTCATTGATTACCGGTGGCACAGACTTTAGTCTGTGGCCCGAATGAGCGATATTTGTGCCTTTTCAGCACCCCGCTAGGCTAGGGTCCGCTCCCACACGGTCGCGGCTCGGAAGGCGCCAGTAAGCGGTGCTACAGTCGGAAGATGTGCGGCTGGAACCCGAACCAGTATCTGAAATTCGCAGCAGAGCGCACCCAGCCCTGCCGCGATCTCGTTGCGCGCATCGCCGTATCTAAGCCGCGCCGTGTGATCGACCTGGGATGCGGACCCGGCAACAGTACCGCGGTGCTTCGCGATCGCTGGCCGGATGCCGAATTCACCGGGCTGGACAGTTCCGCCGAGATGATCGAGCGGGCACGCCGCGAGCATCCCCGCCAAACCTGGATCGCCGGTGACATTGCCGAGTGGGCCGCGGGCAGCGATGGCCAGTTCGATGTAGTGTTCTCCAACGCCGCCCTCCAGTGGGTCGAAGACCACCGAGGCGTCTACCCGGGGCTTCTCTCGCGCGTCGCTCCGGGAGGCGCGCTGGCGATTCAAATCCCCGGAAACATCGATGCACTGCCCCACCGGCTCATGCGCGAAGTGGCTGCAACGCCCCAGTGGAGCGGCTCGTTCCCTCCGGGAAAAGTGCGCGAATGGCATCACCACGAAATGGAGTTTTACTACGACACGCTGGCTCCCGCGGCCGCCCGTCTGGACCTTTGGGCCACCGAGTATCTCCATATCCTGCCCGATGTCGAGGCCATCGTCGAGTGGTACCGGGGCACCGGCCTGCGGCCCTTTCTGGAGGTTCTCGAAACCGATGCCGAGCGCCAGCGCTTTGCGGCCGATTACCTCGCATCGCTCCGGCCGCACTTCCCGCCCCGCGCCGCCGGAGGCGTGCTGTTTCCGTTCCGCCGGATCTTCCTGGTCGCGTACAAGGGTTAGAACGATATGATGATTCCCAGTCTCCTCCTCAAGAAGCTGTACACCTTGGGCAGCCTGAAGAACACCGCCGCGGGAGTCCAGTTCGCCATCAAGAACCGGTTGAGTGATGCTGAAATCGTCGCCGTCACCGGCATCGCCATCAACGGCGGCCCAGTGGCTCTCGACAAAGTCGTTGGCGGCCTGGAAGACGGCAGCGTCGTACCCGTCTCGCAAGTGGACGCCGCGCATCCGCTCCCGTTTCCGCTGCGCTCCGTCGTCACCATTCAGACCGGCGCGCCGCACCTCGCCAAGGGCAAGCATGAAATCGAAATCTCCGTCGAGACTCGCCCGTTTGGCAAACTGCAATTCAAGGTGGAGGACGCCATTTCGGACGCCGTCCGGCCGGCCGTACACCTGCCGCGCGATGAACACGACGACTATTCCCCCGAAATCATCCAGCAACGGCAGGCGCTCATCCAGCAATTGACGGGCATGCAGCCGCGGCACATCGCGCGCTATTCCTTCGACCCGCATATCGCCCAGGGAAACTGCGAGAGTTTCGTGGGCGTGGCCCAAGTGCCCATCGGCTGTGCCGGTCCGCTGCGCGTCCGCGGCGAGCACGCCGACGGCGAATTCCTGATCCCGCTGGCGACTTCCGAGGGCACTCTGATCGCCTCCCACAACCGCGGCATCAAGGTGCTGAATGCCTGCGGCGGGGTCAAATCCACGGTGGTGGCCGACGCCATGCAGCGCGCGCCCGTGTTTGTATTTGCCGACGCGCGCGCCGGCCGCGAGTTCGTCGCTTGGGTGAATGCCAATATCGAGCGCATCCGCGAGGAAGCCGAGGCCACCTCCTCGGTGGCCAAGTTGCTGTACGTGGACCCATACCTTGCGAACAAGTTCGCCTATCTGCGTTTCAACTTCTCCACCGGCGACGCGGCCGGGCAAAACATGGTCGGGCGCGCCACGTTTGCCGCCTGCAGTTGGATTCTCGACAACTATGCGGGCGTCACCAACTTCTACCTGGAATCCAACTTCGCCACCGACAAGAAGGCCTCGCAGATTAACATCATGCGCACGCGGGGCAAGCGGGTGACGGCGGAAGCCACCATCGCGCGCGACGTGCTGATCGAACAACTCCGGGTCGAGCCGGAGAAACTGGTCTATCACTACGGCGTCGCCAACGTCGGCGCATTCCTTTCGGGTGCAAACAACAACGGCGCGCAGTCCGCCAACGGCATCACCGCGATGTTTATTGCGACCGGGCAGGACGTGGCCAACGTGGCCGAATCGTCGGCCGGGATTCTCTATGCCGAGCTGACGCCCGCGGGCGACCTCTATCTTTCGCTCACCATTCCATCGCTCATCGTGGCCACGCACGGCGGCGGCACGGGCCTGGCCACCCAGCGCGAGTGTCTCGAAATGCTGGGCTGCTACGGCAAAGGCAAGGTCAACAAGCTGGCCGAGATTATTGCGGGCGTCACGCTGGCCGGGGAGATTTCGTTGGGCGCGGCCATCTCGTCGTCCGATTGGGTGTCGAGCCACGAGAAGTACGGCCGCAACCGTTAAGCTTTAAGTGAGGCAGGCTCCCAGCCCAATGTAGGGCTGTCACCAGGCAAGGCCTTGGACCGCGGCTACAGCCGACGAGGGCGTCGGCAGCGGTCCAGGGGGACCGCCCTGGGGACCGCCCCACAATTATGCAGGTGCCCGGTCGTGGGAAAACTAAGTGACATTGATTGGCTCCAGCCTGCACCGGCCTCTCAGGCCGCCCCTTGGCGCGCTCCGGAATCCGGTATACTGGCGGGAAAACAAGGAGGAGTGAATGCCGGTCGCCAAGGCTCCATCGAAGAAACCGCCCAAGAAACAGCCCGATTTCGACGCTGTGTTCGCCCGCCTGCGCGCGATTCTGGCCCCTCACGCGCAAACGCTCGTGGCCAGGCACGACAGGCCGGATTATTATTACCTGGAAACCAAGGCCCCGGTCTACAAGGGCAGGCCGGTCTTCTTCGCCGCTGCGCGGAAAGGCAAAGGCTACGTCAGCTTTCATCTAATGCCGGTCTACGCATATCCGGAGATGCGCACGAGCCTCTCGCCGGAGTTGCGCAAGCGGATGCAGGGCAAAGCGTGTTTCAATTTCACGGCCGTCGACGAGGAGCTGTTTGAAGAACTGCGGCAGTTGACTGCCGAGGGCATGGAAGGGTTCCCGGAAAAGATGCTGCGCGGCGTGCCCGGCGCAAAGTGCGAATAGACTAGTCCGCGCTGGCTGACAAATGAGTATGGCGTTTGTGGCGGGCAATCCTGCCGCGAGCAGGAGCCGCCTGAGAGGCGGCTGCGGCCATGATTGGCCGCCCCACGGTGCAACCGAACTTTACTATCGCCACCGCAGGCGGCCGATGCGGCCACCGGGACCCACCGCCCACACTGCTTCGTCGCCGGCCACGCCGATCGCGTTGTACGCCCCGCTATCGAAACGCGTCCAACTCCGGCCTCCGTCGCTCGAAATATCGGAACCGGAGGTTCCCACGGCGATCCACACCTTGCGCCCGGCAAGATAGGCCACCGCGGAACGGTAGCCGTTCGGAGGCGTGCCGCCGGGCGCCTCCCAAGTGCGCCCGCCATCCGAGGTCACGGCGAAGTTACCGGCGGTGTCGCCGGGCTTGCCGTAATCTCCGCCAACCGCGACGCCGTCGAGCGGGTCCCCGAACGCCAGCGAGAAGATTCCCGAGCCGGCGGAATCGTGGCGCAGCGGCGTACCGGCAACCTCCCAATTCTCGCCGCCGTCGTGGGAATGAAGCACGCGGGCGCCCGAGGGCCCGCCCGTGCCGAACCACACTTCGCGTTTGCCGCGCACGGCGCCGACTATCAGGCAGGAGTTACTGGCGGCGAATGCGCCTTCGTTGGGCAGCGCGGGTGGTAATTTACGGCGCTGCCAGGTGGCGCCGCCATCCCCGGTCGTCAGGACGACGAACTGCCCGTCCACCGGGTCGCCCAACACGATACCTCGCCGCGCATCCCAAAAGGCCAGCGCGTCGAAGAACCCGCCCGCATCGGAATTGGTATAGGGCGGCGACCAATGCGCGCCGCCATCGGTGGTCCTATAGATACGGGACTTCTCTCCCGGTCCGCTGCTCATTAACCAGGCGGTGTGGCTATCCAACGCGTGTATGCCGCGAAAGTCCAGATCGCCTGCGCCCGGAACGGCGGCGGCGTGCCAGGTGGCGCCGCCATCCAGCGTGCGCAGATACGCTCCGCCCGCGCCGCTGGCCCAAACCACGGTTGGGCTGACGGCGCTCATACCGCGCAAGGATGCCGTTGTGCCGCTCGATTGCGCAACCCAGGTTTGCGCCGGCGCCACAAAGGCCGCCGCGACCGCGGCCAGGCATAACGCCGGTGTGGAACGATTCAACAGTCTGCTCCCGCTGAATAGAATACTGCAAATTGAACCTACCAGTTTTAACAAAGTCGGTTTATGCTCAATCTAGGGAGGGAGCCACCGTGTTCCTGATGTTGGCCCAAGCCAGCCTGGCAATGCAGACGGCGTTTTCCTGTCTGTTGGTGTGCCTCCTCGAGTTTTACTACCGGCGCGTGGCCCCCGAAGCATGGCTTCGCTGGTTTGCGTTTTCCTGGGTAGCACAGGCTGCCTACGCGGCCTCGCTCTGGCTCGCAGTGGACAATCATGGCCGGGGGTTGGCTGTACGTGCGGCGGCTTCGCTACTGGGATTTATCGTGCCGGCGACGTTCGCTTTGACCGGGATTGCGCTGCTGCGCGGCCGCACACCGTCGCGGACCTGGATCGCCGTTCTGTACCTGGTTAGCCTCGCAGCCGCGGCCATCACATTTGCAGCCGGGCTGCCCTATCCACTCGACGGCGTAGAAGTCTTGCGCATCCACAACATTCCCCGATATATTTGCTATGGTTTGGCAAGCCTGCTAGCGGCCGTGGCCTTCGCCAGGCACGGGCGGCAGCGCGAGCTGATCGGTTCGTTGGTGACCGCCGGCGCCTGGGCTTTCTATGGCCTGCTCAACCTGGTGCGCGCCTGGCAGTGGATCGAGTCGTCGACGTGGGCGGTTCGCAGTGCCGACAGCAACCCGGAACTCGTCAGACTATCGCTGCTTGTCTTCGTGACAAACTCGGTGGTTTGGGTCGCGATGAGCATCGGAGTGGGTCTCCTGCTCACCGAAACCGCCGAGCGGAGCCAACGGCGCACGCGCGAGGCTTTGCGCGAATTGCAGGAAGCGCAGACCGAACGCGGCCGGCTGGCCCAGCTTGTGGAGCAGAGCCGGGACGCGATTCTGGTGGTCTCGGAAGGGCAATTGCGCTACCTGAACGGCGCCGCCGCGAATCTGCTGGGCTATACCGCGGAGCAGATCCCTTCGCTGTTCATGAAGCCGCTCAACGAGGTGTGCGGCATCCCTGGCCAGGATCCGATGTGCACGGGGATGGACGGTTCCATCGCCGCGGCGGGCGTGTGGGAGGGCCAGTCGGAGTGGCGCAATCGCCTCACGGATGAGCGGATTCCGGTATTGGTGGGGGCCTTCGCCATGGGCACGCGGAAAGGGGATACCGCCTCCACCGGATTGATCGGACGGGACCTGCGGGAGTGGGTGCGGCTGGAAGAGGAGTTGCGCCAGGCGCAACGGCAGGAAGCCTTGGGACGCCTGGCCGGGGGCATCGCGCACGACTTCAACAACCTGTTGACCGTCATGATGGGTTACGCATCGCTGGCGCTCGAGGGGGGCCTTAGCGAACCGCTGCGGCAGAACATCGGCGAGATTCTCAACGCCGCCCGGCGGGCCGCGGCGATCACGGACCGGTTGCGCGCTTTCGGACGGCGCCAGACCCTCCGGGTAGAGGCCTTCGATCTGAATGCGCTCGTCGACTTGATGCGCGCCACGCTGGATAAGCTCGTCGAGTGGAACGTGGAGTTGACCTTTGACCTCTGCGAGACTCCGCTGCCGGTGCGTGCCGATGCGGCGCAGATCGAACAGGTGCTGATGAACCTGGTGCTGAATGCGCGGCAAGCCATCGATGGGCGGGGCCGGATCGCGGTGCGCACCGGCCGCGCAAATCCCAAAGAGGCGCCCGCCGGCGACACGCGCGAGCTGGTGAAGTTCGAGGTGGAGGATAGCGGTTCGGGCATCGAGCCCGACGTGCTGGAACACATCTTCGATCCATACTTCACCACCCGATCGACTGGGACCGGGCTGGGTCTTTCGATGGCCTATGGCATCATCCGCCAAAGCGAGGGACAAATCCGGGTCGCCAGCCGGCCGGGGCGCGGCAGCGTTTTCACGGTCCTGTTACCCGCCTGCGACCCAGCGGAGTTGGCGGGCAGCGCGGCGGCCGATCGGGCCGACGGCGACGAGGTGGAGGGTAGCGAAGCGGTGATGGCTCTGGACGACCGGCCGGAGGTGGCGGCCTTTGTCGCCGCATGCCTGGCGCACTATGGCTATCGCGTGACCACCTACACCGACTCCGAATCCGCGCTGGCCGCCGTGCGCGAAGGCGCCGCCGCTCCGCGGTTGGTGATTCGGGACGTGATGATGCCCGGCGTGCCGCTGCGGGAGTTTGTCGCTCGCATGCGGGCGCTGCGGCCCGGCCTGCCGATGGTGCTGATGTCGGGTCTGCCGGAAGCGTCGCTGGCGCCGCTGATCGAGGGCACCGGTGGATACTTCATCCCCAAGCCATTCGCGCCGGAGCAGCTTGCCGGGTTGGTGCGGCGGGCGCTGGACGCGGCGTCCATCCTCGCCGAGTGATTGGAGCGCCAGCCCGCGCAGGGGGTTGGTCCCGCCCTTGGTCCTTACGAAGGATTGGGCAGCGGAAGGAGCAACAGGTCCTCCATCGGGAAGTCCTTGACTTTGTCGGTAAGCAGGGTCAGCGGCCGTAGCCGCGTTTAAGCTCGCCGGCGGCCGGTGGCGCGATGGGGAAATGCTGTAGGCTGGCAAAGAGGTCCTCAGTGGCCGCTGTTCCTGGGGCCGCATGCCGGCGTAGACCTCGGCGATATTGATGGGGCAACAGGCCAGAACATGAACAGGTTTGCTGCGCAGCTTCTCCACCTGGCGCAGGCGACAAACTATTGTTGTTCGCCTAATACGGTGACAGTTTCGTGTCACAAGCAAGTTATGTGGGGCGGCCAATCTTGGCCGCAGCCGCCTTTTTAGGCGGCTCGGGCCGGCTGAAAGCCGCCCCCAGAGGGGACCCCGGGGCAAAATCGCCCGCCCCACAAGGGCTAAGTTGATGTCACTATATTGTGCGATCCCTTCGCGCCCGCAGCCGCCCCCGCCCGCGATAGAATAAGATCCGGCCCATGGCCGCCACAAACATGAAAAAGCTCTGCCTGCTACTACTGGGCTGCCTGCCCGTCGCCTACGGCGCGCATGTGACCATCCTGCGGGACGAATACGGCGTGCCGCACATCTTTGCCCAGGACGCCGCCGGTGCGGCCTTCGGCTCGGGGTACGCGCAGGCCGAGGATCGTCTGGAAGAGCTGCTCAAGAACTATCGCCGCGCGGAAGGCACTATGGCGGAAGCCTTCGGCCAGGAGTTTTTCCGCGACGACTGGCGCCAGCGAGTCTGGCGGCACCGGCTGGTGGCCGAGCAGCGTTACCAAGAGCTGAGCCCGCGCAGCCGCGAAATCATCGAGGCGTTTCAAGCCGGGGTGCGCCAGTACATGCAGGAGCATCCCGAGCAAGTGCCGGCTTGGGCGCCCAAGCTGGAGCCCTGGCAGTTGGTGGCGCTGGGCCGCTACATCATCTGGGGCTGGCCTGAGGGCGAAGCCGCCGAGAAGCTGATGCACGCGGGCATCCAGCCCGATCCCGTCGCCTATCACGGCTCGAACGAAATGCTGCTGGCGCCGTCGCGCACCGCCATGCATGCGCCCATCGCCGTGGTGGACCCGCACCTGAGCTGGTACGGCGCATTCCGCTTCTACGAAATGCGCATTTATGGAGGCGACCTGGCGTTCTCCGGCGCCTCGATCCTGGGCCTTCCGTTCCCGGTGTTGGGACACAGCCGCTATGCTTCCATCGCCATGACCACCGGCGGTCCGGACACCTCCGATGTCTACGAAGAGGAAATCCAGGACGGCAAGTACAAGTTTCGCGGCGAATGGCGGCCGCTCGAAACCCGCCATGAGAAGATCGGCGTGAAGGTGGGCGACAAGATCGACTGGAAGGACGTCACCATCGACTCCACCGTACACGGGCCCATCGTGGCGCACAAGAACGGCAAGTCGTACTCGGTGGCGATCCCTTA
>JBEKPZ010000319.1:0-8289 GCA_049520215.1 Bryobacteraceae bacterium
TGCTGGGGGTGGGGTTGGGGGGCGACAATTCGCCGAGGATGATCGCCGTGCAGGCGAAGCTGGAGTTCTGAGCGGCGCGTCCGGAACGGTTATGCAGGTTTGGAGAGCGCAGCCATGTGCGGCGAGCAGGAGCGGGACTGAAGTCCCGCGCGGACTAAAGTCCGCCCTCCAGCCCTACTTGCCCAGGTGCAGATTGTTATGGATGGCGTACAATGCCAGTTCCAGGCGGTCGGAGACGCCCAGCTTGTCGAAGATGTTGTGCAAGTGGTTTTTCACGGTCTGCTCGCTGATGAACATCTTCTCGGCCATTTCCTTGTTCTTGAAACCCTGCGCCACCAGGGCCACGATTTCGCGCTCTCTTTGACTCAGCAGGGAACGTTCGCGCTCGCGGCCGCTGGAAGCCGGCGCACCGGCGACCGGTGGAAGATCGTCCGCGCCGGTGGCGAATTGCCGCATGACGGCGGCGGTGGTGTGGGAGTCCAGCCAGATTTCGCCGGCATTGACTTTACGGATGCTCTTGATCAACAGGTCCGTAGCGCTCTGTTTCAAGACGATGCCGGAAGTGCCCAGCTTCATGGCCTGCACGAACTCGTTCTTGTCCTCCGAGGCGGTGAGCACGATGACGCGGGTCTTGTGCTTGCTGTTCTGCAGCCGCTGCAGCGTGGCCAGACCGTCCAGGCCGGGCATTTTGAGGTCCAGCAGCAGGATATCGGGCTCATGCGTTTGCAGCACGTCCAGAACCTGCCGGCCATCCTGCGCCTGCGCGACGACCTCGAAATCCGGCTCCAGAGCGAGCAGGCGGCACAAGCCGTCGCGGAATATGGGGTGGTCGTCGGCCACCACGATGCGAATCTTCCTGGGTTCGGCCGGCGCGGCTAGCGAAGACTCTTCCGGAGTGCCATCGTTTTCAGGCATAAGACATGCGGTACCAGCTTCATTTTAGAGTCCCACTAGTACTATGTCAATCACATTGCCAAAGGTAAGCCATTTTCCCGGCCGATTTTTCGCGGCCAAGCCGCAGCCAGGTCCGATATCCGGCCGAAATCGCGTAACAGATTTCCTTATTGGGTTTTGCTATTGTTAGGGACTATGAGCGAAAAATGGGCTGAAGGAGAGTTCCAACGCTTTTGGAAGCGGCTTCAGCAGCTTGGGCTGAATGCCTACGAGTCGCGTTCCTACCTGGTTCTGCTGGGCCACCCGCGCTTCAAAGCGCTGGAGTTGGCGGCGCGCGCGCACGTGCCGAGGCAGAAGATCTACGAAGTGCTAGACAGCTTGGTAGAGAAGGGGTTCGCGCAGGTTGTGCAGGAGCGGACCAAGCTGTTTTCGGCGGTTGAGCCCAGTTTGGCGCTGCCCGCCTACATGGCCAGCAAACGCCAGTTCCTGGAACAGGAGTTAACCGATCACGGCCGGGCGAGCGTGGCGTTGATCGACGATCTGAAATCGGTCTATTCGGAAGGGCAGGGAGGCCGCGGCACGCTGGATTTCCTGCGGATCGTCAGCGATCCGGCCCAGACCGCCGCCGAATATCGCCGCATGTTGTCGGAAGTGCGCTCGGAATACATGGAGTTTTCCCGTCCACCCTACGCGGTCGATCCGCTGGATGAAAGGCTGGTCAAGCAGGCGCGCCTGTCCGGCGTGAACTGCCGCCTGCTGCTCGAAGCCGGCACGCTGGACAACGGACACCGGCAGAGATTGCAGGAGTACGCGGCCGCCGGCGTGGAGGTGCGGCAGGCGGACTCCCTGCCCATGAAGTTGGCCGTGTTCGATGGACGCCAAGGCATGATTGCGTTGCTGGACCCCGTAATCACCAGGCCAAGCTGGACCTCCGTGGTTTTCGAGCACGAAGGCATGGCCGAGGCGATGACCGGGCTGTTCGAAGACCGGTGGCGGCGGGGGAGGGGGTTATAAGGCGGGGGACAGAAGGCAGAAGGCAGAAGTCAGAAGACAGAAGTCAGAAGACAGAAGTCAGAAGACAGAAGTCAGAAGACAGAAGCCGGAAGGCGCTACTGGCGGTCGAATACGATCGTTTGTTCCGCCGTTACCGCTCCGGTCATGTGCCGCCTTAGCGTGATGGTTTTGCCGTCCGCGGAAAGCGACCAGCGATCCTGGATGGCGGCCTGGCGCAACGCAAAAACCTGGCTGTCGATCACCAGTTCATCGCCTTCCCAATGGGCGGTGCTCTTCACCAAATTGCCGCGGACATGGTTGATGCACTCCTTGCCGTCGATGGTGTAGAGCATGTCGTATTCGCTCTCGCCGCCGCGGCGGAGCTTTTGCGCGATGGTGTCCTTCAAATTCACGCCGTCGAGGCTGATTCTGTCCAGCCGGCTCTCGGACACCGGTCCGGTCCCGAAATCGCTTCTGGCCGGATCCATCTTCCAGACGCCGTTCAAGTTTGGCTTGGTTTCGCCATTCGCCAATGCCGAGACCATAATCAATGGGACCACCATTCGTTTTGCAAGATCGCGCCGCACGACGACTATTGTCTCTCCAGAACGATCTTCTGATCCGTTTCGCCCATGGGGCTGTTCACGTGCCGCAGGATGGTCAGCGTCTTGCCGTCCGCCGAGAGCGACCACCGATCGGCCAGGGTCACATCCCCGCCTTCAAACGATGTCTTGCCGGCGATTACCAGTTCATCCCCCTCCCACTTGGCCGTAGACTTGATTTGGTTGTCGCGGATGCTGCTGGTAGTTTCCTTGCCATCGGTCGAGTACTTCATCTCGGCGGTCACCTCGCCCATTGGTCCACTTTGGGTGAAGGAGTCTTTCAGGTCCGGATCCTGGTGGGTGATTTTGTCGGTGCGGGTCTCGGGCGCCGGCATCGGTCCGAAATTGCTCTTGCCCGCGTTCAACTTCCAGGTGCCGCTGAAATTGGGCTTGGCTTGGGCCTGGAGCAATCCCCACGAGGCGGCCAGGAGCGCCGCGAAAAATACACGACTGGCGTGGCTGCGCATGATTCTCCTATTGTTTGTCGAACACCAGCTTCATATCGAAGTCGCCGCCGCTGGTAGATATGTGCCGTTGGAGGGTCATGGTCTTTCCGCCGTCCGAGAGCGTCCAGCGATCTTTAGCGGTGAAGTCGTTCCCGCCGGACGATCCTTTAGTGTCGGAGACCAGGTCGCCGCCTTCCCACTTGAACGTACTTTTCGCCTCCTCGCCGTCCGGGTGATTCACGCACTCCTTGCCATTGGTGGTGAAGACCAGATCGTAGGTCACGTCCCCAGTCCCTCCGGTCTGGACCAGATTGACCTTCAGGCTGGGATCCTCATGGGCGATCTTCAGGACCATGCTATCGGGCGGCGGCATGGGGCCGAAATCGGTCTTGCCGGGGTTGATCTTCCAGGTACCGCTGAAGTCGGTTTTGGCCTGGGCTTGAATGAGCCCAAGAGCCAGCGTCAGCAGCGCCAAGGAAAACAGTCCGAAAGTGAATTTGCGCACGGAAACGCTCCTACTGCTTGTCGAATACTTCCTTCACGTCGCCCTCGCCCATGGCGCTCGAGAAGTGCGTCGTGACGGTCAGAGTTTTTCCATCGCCGGAAAGGGTCCAACGGGCCTTGGCCGTAAAATCGTTCCCGCCGAAGGATCCCTTGGTGTCCACCGTCAAATCGTCGCCGTCCCATTTCAGCGTGCTCTTGAACTCGTTGTCGCCCATCTTATTCACGCATTCCTTGCCATCCGTGGTGTAGCTGACGTCGTAAGTCATGTCGCCACCCATCCCTCCGGTGGAGGCTACGGTGGCCTTCAGGCTGGGATCCTGATGCGTGATCTTGTCGGTACGGGTGTCGGGCGGCGGCATGGGGCCGAAATCGCTCTTGCTCGCGTTGAGCTTCCAAGTACCACTGAAGTCGGTCTTGGCCTGGGCCTGGACCAGTCCGAATGCCAAAGTCAAAAGTGCCAGAGAAAACAGTCTCGTAGTTTGCCTAGTCGTAAAGCTGCGCATGAAGCCTCCTTTTGGAGATGGTAGCAAGGAAATGGCCGGGAGTGCATCGGGACCTACTCATCGCGCAAAGCCACCATGGGATCGACGCCCGTGGCGCGCCGCGCTGGAATCATCGTGGCGGCGCAGACCACCGCCGCCAGGATCGCCGCCACCGAACCGAACGTGAGGGCGTCGGTGGCGCTCACTCCGAACAGCAGGCTGGCCATCAAGCGAGTGAGCGCGGCCGAGCCGATCAAGCCCGCCGCGATGCCCACTGCGGCGAGCAGCAGGCCCTGCCGCACCACCAGGCCGAGGATGTCGGCGGGCTGCGCCCCCAACGCCACGCGCACGCCGATATCGTGGGTGCTTTGCGTGACCAGGTAAGACATCACGCCGTACACGCCCACTGCCGCCAGCAACAAGGCGAAGGCCGCGAATGCGCCCAGCATGGCGCTGGCGAAGCGCTGGCGGGCCAACGAATCGTACAGCCGATCGTCCATCGTGCGGACGTCATAGACCGGCACGCCGGCATCCACGGCATGAATCTCACGGACGATGGCGTTGGCCAGATCGGCCGGATTCGAGGAGGTGCGCGCCACGAGATACATCCCGTTGCCCGGCTGCTGCTCTTGCGGGAAGTAGGTCACGATTTTGCTCCCGCTATCGAGACCATACTGCTTGACCATCCCCACCACGCCGGCGATCGTCATGGGTTTCTTTGGATCGAACCAGAGATGCTTGCCGATCGGATTGTCCCGCGGCCAGAAGCGCTGCGCGAACTGCTCGTCGATAATCACCACCTGCTGGCCGTCGATGGTATCGTGGTCGTCGAAATACCGGCCCTTCAGCAAGGGAATCTTCATGGCGCGAAAGTAATCCGTACTGGCCCCCCGCAGGTCCACCTGCAATTCTTGGCCTGGCGGCGGGAGATAGCCCTCCACGTTGATGCCGCCCCATCCAACCGCGCCAGTGAGAGGCAACACCGAGACCTGGCCCTGTGCGGTCACGCCGGGCAGGCGGCTGATGCGGCCGCCAACTTCCCGGTAGAACTGCGCGACCGCTTTGTCCTGGCGATATTTCGGGCCGGTGGCCGCCACTTGCATGGAAAGCACGTGATCGGCCGCGAATCCGGGCGGTACATTCTGGAGGCGCACAAAGCTGCGGATCAGCAATCCCGCGCCGATCAACAGCATCAGGGAAAACGCCAGTTCCGAAACCACCAACAGTCCGCGCAGCCCATGCCGCGCGACCAATAGCCCGCTATCGGTCTGGCCGCTGCGTCCGCCCGACTTCAGGGAGGTGTTCAGGTCCAGCTTGATAGCGCGCCAGACCGGGGCCAGCCCGAACAGAAGCCCAGCCACCGCGGAGACCCCGAAGGTGAATAGCAGCACGGTGCCGTTAATAGAGATCTCCTCCAGACGGGGAACGTTGCCGGGATTGATGGCGCGCATCGCGTAAAGGCTTGCTTGCGCGATCGCCAAGCCGGCCGCGCCACCCAGCAGCGCCAGCAGCAGGCTTTCGGTCAACAACTGTCGCGCGAGGCGCTGCCATCCTGCGCCCAAAGCCGTGCGGATGGCCACTTCCTTTTCGCGGCCCGCGGCGCGCGTCAACAGCAGATTGGCGACGTTCGCGCAGGCGCTCAGCAGCACCAACGCCACCGATCCGAGCAAGACCAACATGGCGCGCCGCACGTCGCCCACCACCTGGTCGAGCAGCCCGACTACCGTCATGCCGAAGGTGCGGTCGCGCTTGTCCTTCTGACGGATGCGGCTGGCAATGATATCGATGTCGGCTTGCGCCTGGGGCACCGTCACGCCGGGCTTCAGCTTCACGATCAGGTTGTAATTCTCATCGCCGCGCCGCTGGACCGCGTCCGCGCCCAATGGGAAGGGAAGGAAGATGTCCATTTTGTCCATGGGACCTTCGGCCGGCATCACTTCGGAGTTGAGCCGGAAGTCGCGCCGCAGCACTCCGGCCACGGTGAATTGGTTTCCGCTGAGCGTGATGCTGCGGCCGACCACGTTCGTGTCGGAGTTGAACAGCCTTTTCCAGAGGTTGTAACTGAGGATGGCGACCTGCGGCTTGCCTGGTTTGTCTTCTTCGGGCAGCAGCAGGCGGCCGAGCAGCGGCCGTGCACCCAGCATGTGCAAGAGCCCGGACGAGGTGCGCATGCCCTCGACCCGCTCGGGTTGATCGAGGCCGGTGAGGGTGAAGCTGGTGAGCCGCGAAATGGACATCTCCTCGAAGGAATGATTTTCGTTCTGGATGTCGATGTACTGGCCGGGCGACGGCCAGTCGCGATAGATGCCGATGCCAGGTGAATGCAGCCATATGGCGGCCAGCCGCTCCGGCTGCGGATAGGGCAGGGGACGCAGCATGAGGGCATCCACCACGCTGAAGACCGCCGAATTCGCGCCGATCCCGATGGCCAGGGACAGCACGATGACGAGGGTCATGCCGAAGTTTTTGCGCAGCATGCGCAATGCGTAACGGAAATCCTGTAACAATGGGTGCATGATTCAATACTATGACGCGCCAGCGCGATTATTGGTGGGGGCCGAAGACAATGCATGCAAGCGGAACGTTTGAAGTCAAGCTGACTCCGCAGCCGGGGGACGAGCAAGCTCCAGGCGTCGGCAGGATGGCCATCGAAAAACAGTTCCATGGCGATCTGGAGGCCGTGAGCCGTGGGCAGATGCTGACCGCCGGAACCAGCGTCAAGGGTTCTGCCGGGTACGTCGCGATCGAGCAGGCCACCGGAAGTTTGCACGGCCGCAGCGGCGCATTCGTGCTGCAGCACAACGGCACGATGACGCGCGGAGCGCCCCAGGTGATCGTCAGCGTAGTGCCGGACTCCGGTACCGGGCAGTTGGCGGGCCTGGCCGGCACGATGGCGATCAGCATTGCCGAGGGAAGGCATTCATACGATTTCGAGTACACGCTGGCCGAGACGCCCTGACGCATCGCCGGCACAACGATGCAGGAGTCTACCGAAATCGCCGATCGTTGTCTCCACTAACGCGGGCTAACTCTGGCCGGCAGGGATGAACGCCCCATTGGGCCGGATACCGACGCGATAGGCTTTCGCCGTATCAGGGAGCTGGTAATACCGGTTCTCCGGCGCCGCATCCGGGTCGAGTATGCCGAAGCAGTATTTGTGGCCATCCATGATCGGGTCTACGGTGATCTCGGTGTAAGCGAACACTGTTAGGTTGATGAATTGGTAAATATTCTTCATCGTGTACCAAAACTCCCAGCCAAAACCCTGCCCCTGCTGCATTCCCACACCGCCATAGCACACCCACAGCTTGATGCACCGATGGGTTCTGCGAAGACCCGCCTCGACCAGCGCGTCGCACAGTTCGTATACATTCAGCTTGTGGCCGTTGCTGTCCCCGATATACGGCAGGAACCTATCGTGGTGGGCGAAGACATAAAGAACGTCCAGGTGCCCCAGTTGGCTTAAGTCCTCGATTTCCTGGATCTTATTTCTCGCAAGTTCTAATCCCGATACATTCACACCGGAAAAAGGCGTCCAAACGTAATTCGCCATAATCATCCTCCAGGACTGTAATTACTGATGCTCGCATAATAAAGTGACAGATTAAGCGAACCTCAATCGTTACCGGCAGCCTACTGAGAAAGGCCGAAACATGGCTGGCCGCCGATGAAGGGAGCGCGACGCTCATTGAAAATAGCCGGGTAATCGCATCCCTCATCGTTGACCCGCAGAAAGGGCCTTCCATTTTGACTCCCAGTTTCCCGGAATTGTAGCATAAGCAGCCGATTTCTTTGATCCGCCGAAGTGCAGTTTCATACAGTTCTTTGCAGCTCCGCAGTGGCCAATACCGCATGGCGCGCAACGACGATCAGGAGTTAGAGGTTCGTTACCGGCAAATCGCGCGAGCCGATCCAGGCGGCGGCCTCAGCGAACGTGGCGAATCGCGGCCACGAGCCATGGGGATCTCCCGCGCCCACCAGCACCGCAGAGCAGCCGGCGCTTCGACCGGCTATCACATCGACATCGCGATCTCCCACCATGAAGCACCGCTGGGCTTCCATGCCAAACTCGCGCAGCGCCCGCAGCAGCAACCCCGGCGCAGGCTTGCGGCAGTCGCAGGCATCCGCCGCCGAGTGCGGGCAATAGTAGATGCGCGAGATGGTGACGCCATAGGGCGTCAGCAGGCGAAACAACGCGGCATTCACCGCGATGAATTCGCGCACGGAGAAATAGCCGAGCCCGATGCCTTGCTGGTTGGTGACTATGACCAGCCGGTAGCCGGCCCGCTGCAATTCCGCGAGTCCTTCTCCCACGCCGGGCAACAACTCGGCCTCCCGCGGATCGCTCAGGTAGGGGCTTTCTTTGAG
>JBEKPZ010000320.1:0-8214 GCA_049520215.1 Bryobacteraceae bacterium
CTTGCCGGCCTTCTTGGCCTCCAACAGCGCCTCCAGCGGACCGTCATGCGCGAAGAAGCGGTCGGGATCTTCCATGCGGATGTTCTCGTGGTATTGCATCAGGTCCACGCGATCGGTTTGGAGCCGCTGCAGCGATTCGTCGATCTGGCGGGCGGTCGACTGCTTGGTGCGCCCGTCGAACTTGGTCATCAGGAAGACCTTCTGGCGGTAGCCATCGCGCAAGGCTTTGCCCATCCAGACTTCGCTTTTGCCGTCGTGATAGTCCCAGCAGTTGTCGAGGAAGGTGATGCCCTGGTCCACCGCGGTGCGGACCAATTTGATGGCGTCCTGCTCGGCCTCGGGGACGCCCATGTGGTAGCCGCCCAGTCCGATGGCGGAGACGCGCTCGCCGGTGCGGCCCAGCGTGCGATAGAGCATGCCGCCGGACCGCGTTTGCGCGGCGGCGGGAATGGCGGAAGCCAGAGATGCGCCGATGAGCGCGCCCAGAATCTCACGGCGTTGGGGATTGGAATCGTGCATGGGAGGAATCTTAGCACTTTCCCGCCGAGAGCGGGACTGGGAGTCCCGGCCCAGAGGGCACCCCGGCCACGGGCCTGCCCCACTTTGCTCCGAAGACGGTCTTACTCAGTTGGAGCTGGCGCTGCTGCGGCCGGTGCAGCCACGGCTTCCGGCGCCTTTTTTGCTACTGGCTTCGCGGCTTTCTTGGCGGCAGGCTTAGGGGTTTGCTTAGCTTTACGGAACGCCGCCCAACGCTTCCTGGTGGCGGCAATAATGCGCGCCTTCCCCTCTTCGCTCAGCACCCGCTTCTGCGGCTTGGGCGCGGCCGGCTTGGACTTTGCGGCGTTGAAAGCTGCCCATCGCTTCTTTTGAGCCAACCCGATGCGCCGGCGGGCGGAGGCGCTCATGGTCCGCTTCTTTCCGCCGGATTCCGGCGCGGCCGTGGCAGCCTTCGGGGAAGCCGGCTGCCCTCCAAGCTGGCTGCGTAGCTCGGCGATGCGCTGTTCGAGAGCGGCGAGCGTATGTTGCAATCCAATCAGTGCAGCGTGAAGAAATTCCGGATCTTGTTTCTGCGTTCGTGGCATTGCCTGATTATACTCCGAAGCGCACGGTTGTCTACTACGACTTTGGAGACACTCCAGTTGTTACAATCAAGCGATGTCTCTCGTGGTAGTGGGTTCGGTGGCGTACGACGGCGTGGAAACGCCGCATGGCAAGGTGGACCGCATGCTGGGCGGGGCCGCCACTTACATAGGACTGGCGGCCAGTTACTTTACTCCCGTCCAGATTGTGGCGGTGGTGGGGGACGATTTCGCGCGCGAAGACGTCGAACTGCTGGCCGCTAAGGGTATCGACCTGGAAGGTCTGGAACGCGTGCCCGGCAAGACTTTTTTCTGGGAAGGCAAATACTCTCCCGACATGAACGACCGCGAAACCCTGCGCACGGACCTCAACGTGTTCGCAGATTTCCAGCCCAAGCTGCCGGTAACGTACCGCGCAGCGCCCTATCTATTGTTGGGCAATATCCAGCCGGCGCTGCAGCGCGACGTGCGCGCACAGATGCACGGGCTGCAGCTCGCGGGCGGCGACACCATGAATTACTGGATTCGCGACTATCGCGCGGAACTGCTGGAGACGATACGCGATTGGGACTTCCTGCTGATTAACGACAGCGAGGCGCGCATGCTCTCCGGCGAGCACAACCTGCGGCGCGCCGCCGCCAGGATTCTGGACATGGGACCGCGCACACTGGTGGTGAAGCGCGGCGAGTATGGCGCGATCCTGTTCGCCAACGGCTGCCACTTTATGGCGCCGGGCTACCTGCTGGAAGACGTCTTCGACCCGACTGGCGCGGGCGATTGCTTCGCGGGCGGCTTCATCGGGTATCTCGCCGAGCGCGGCGTGGACCTGCGCGGCGGCGCGGTGGGCATCGAGGACTGGCGGCGCGCCGTGATCTACGGCTCCGTGATGGGCAGCTTCTGCTGCGAGCAATTCGGCGTGGACCGGTTTCGCACTCTGACGCGGGAAGAGGTTGAGAAAAGGTATCGCGAATTCAAAGCATGCACGGATTTCTGAGACCGCGGCGGCGGTCGCGCTGCTGAGTCTGTGGAGCGCCGCGTGGGTCTGGTTCTTCTATCGGGGCGGCTACCTGGCGTATTACGGCGATGCGGAAGCGCACCTGAATATCGCGCGGCGCATTCTGGATTCGCGCACGCCGGGCTACGACCAGATCGGCTCGGTCTGGCTGCCGTTGCCGCACGTGCTGACGATGTTGTTCGCGCGCAACGATGCGTTGTGGCGCACGGCGCTGGCGGGCTCGATTGTTTCCGCAATCAGCTTCGTGCTGGCGGGCGCCTTCCTGTTTCGAACGGCGCGGCGGGTCTTCTACGGCAAGGCGGCGGGCGCATTGGCCGCCATCGCCGCCACCGTGGTGTTCGCCACCAATCCCAACCTGCTGTACCTGCAGTCCACCGCCATGAACGAGCCTGTCTTCATGGCCGCGCTCATGGCTGTTTTGTACTTCACGGTCCGCTTCCGCGACACGCAATCGTGGATGGCCGTGGGCGGCGCTGGGTTGGCCGCGCTGTGCGGCACGCTGACGCGTTATGACGGCTGGTTCCTGATTCCGTTTGTGACATTGTTCGTGCTGATCGCGGCGAAACGGCAGCGAGTGGCGAAGGCGGTGCTGTTCGCGGCTATTGCGTCGATGGGGCCTCTTTACTGGTTCGGGCACAATTTCTGGTGTTGCTCGAATGCGCTGGATTTCTACAACGGCCCGTATTCCCCCAGGGCCATTCAGGGGTCGGCATATTACCCGGGCTTAGGGAACTGGGCCAAGGCATGGCTGTATTTCCGAACCGCCGTGCGCTGGTGCGCCGGTGCGCCGCTCGAGTGGTTGGGAGCGGCCGGTCTGATCGCGTGCGTAGCGGTGCCGAAAGCGCGGTGGCCCGCGTTGCTGCTGGCGCTTCCCGGGGTGTTCTATGTGTGGAGCATGCACTCATCCGGCGGCACGCCGATCTTCGTTCCGGACTTGTGGCCGAACACCTACTACAACTCGCGATATGGGTTGGCGCTTTTCCCGGCACTGGCTTTCGGCGCGGCGGTGCTGGTGTCGCTGGTCCCGGCGCGCGCGCAACGCCTGGCTGCCGCCGCGGTGGTGTTGGCCGCGGCCATACCTTGGCTGGTCCAACCGCGGCCGGATGCTTGGATCACCTGGAAGGAATCGCAAGTCAACTCCGTGGCGCGCCGGGCATGGACGCGCGAGGCGGCCGAGTATCTTGCGCCACGCTACCGGCGCGGGACGGGAATCATCACCACATTCGGCGACATTACCGGCATCTTTCGTACGGCCGGTATTCCGCTGCGCGAGACGCTGACGTGGGACAACTGGCCGCACTGGGCGGCCGCGGTAACGCGGCCGGACGAGTTCCTGTGGGAGGAGTGGGCGGTGGCGATGGGTGGCGATCCGGTGCAGACGGCCGTGCTGCGCGCGGGCGTTAACGGACCACGATACGAACTGGTGAAGATCGTCATGACGCCCCACGCGCCGGTGGTCGAGATTTATCATTGCTGTATCGGCCTGACGCAGGTGACCCGCGATGCGAATTCCATTCACGAAAGCCCACGGAGCGAAAAACGACTTCCTTCTGACGAGGAGCAATGAGGCTCCGTCGGGCGGCTTGGCGGCGATCGCGCAAGCTATCTGCGACCGACACACGGGCGTGGGCGCGGACGGTTGGATGCTGATCGAGGCCGCTTCGGCCGCCGATCACGACATCGCCATCCGGCTGTTCAATTCCGATGGCAGCGAGGCGGAGATCTCCGGCAACGGCACGCGCTGCGCGGCGGCCTTCCTGATCGCGCACGGCCCCCAGAAGGACGAAGTGCGCGTGCGCACCGGCGCCGGCATCAAGCGATTGCGCCTGCTGGAACGCGCGGACCTGCGCTTTGTATTTGAGATGAACATGGGGCGGCCGGAGTTCACCGCCGAGCGATTTCAATTGCCGCTGGGAGCGGGCGCGCGGGATGTCACGCTGGTGTGGGTGGGCAATCCGCAGTGCGCCATGCCGGTGGCGGACTTCGATTTCGACTGGCGGGCGCTGGGCGCGGAGATCGAGCGTCACCCGCAGTTTCCCCAGCGCACCAATGTCTCGTTTCTGCGGGCGCGCGACGCACATACCCTGGAGGTGCGTTTCTGGGAGCGCGGCGCGGGCGAGACCATGAGTTCCGGCACGGGATCGACGGGCGCGTTCGCCGCGGCGGTGCAGCGGGGACTGGTGCGCAGCCCCGCGCGCGTGGTCACGCCGGCCGGACCGATAGACCTACGGTGGGATGCGGATATCTTCCTGACCGGTCCGGCGGAGATTGTGGCCGAAGGAGTGTTCCTTCCGACTTCCGACTTCTGACTTCTGTCTTCTGTCTTTATGGGTGCGCCTCGTGCTCGCCGTGCTCGGCGTGCGGAGCTTCTCCGGGCTTGGTAGCGGGTTCCTCCGCGCCACGATGGCAAGTGTAGCAAGTCACATGCATTTTGCCATCGTCGAACTTGGCGTTGATCTCGTGCGACATGGCGATCATCTTGCGCGCGATCTCTTTGTGCGGTTTTTCGTCGCTGGCGAAGTCGCCCTGCACGTGGCAAAAGTCGCAGCGCACACCCAGCGCCACGCGGAACGACTGCATGGTCTCCATCAGGTGCTCGGGCTTGAGGATCTTCAGATTCTTGGGCTCGGGCATCCGGTGTCCTCCCGGCGGCGGACCCGCCGGCGGCTCCTGTCCGAAGGCGGCGAGCGAAAGGAACAATGACAGCATCGTTAGTTTCATAGGGAACCATTATTGCATGAGACGAACAGGCGAGCTTCGCTCGCCGGCGGGTCTGGAGACCCGCTGCAGGCGTAGACGCCCGCCCTACCGCGCGGCGGCCAAGACCTCCGCGGGATCGGGCTTGCCCCGCTTGGCGTAGCGGATCGCGCCGTCCGGCCCGACCAGGTAGACCGTGCGCTTCACGAACAGACCGCTGGCATGATAGAGAGCCGCGACTTTCTGTCCGGCATCCACCAGCAGGGGAAACGGTAAGTGGTATTTCTCTTGAAACTTCGTGTGACTGCCGGCGCTTGCCGGATTGACTCCGAACACCTGCGTGTTACGCTTGCGGGCCTCGCTCCATTGGTCGCGAAACTCGCACAGTTGTTTCCGGCAAACCGGCGTGTCGTCGCCCGGATAGAACACCAGGATCACATTCTTGCCGCGCAGTTTGGAGAGCGTAGCGGTTCCTCCATCCTGTTTAGGCAGCGTGAAATCCGGCGCCGGGGAGCCAGTTGGCAGCGGGTCTGAAAAGAGCCAGTCGAGCATTAAAATCCCTCCCACACATGCGCGAAGAACCTACGGATAGTGGTGAACCCCACATCCTCGTACAGCTTGATGGCCTCCCGATTTGAGGCGGTGACGGTGAGGCTGGCCTTGCTGCAGCCGGCCGCGCGCAGCAAGGTGAGCGATTGCCGCAACATCTCGTAGCCGACGCCGGTGCCGCGCACTCCAGGGGCCACGCAGATCTGCGTAATGTGACCGCAGTAGGGCATCACCATGCTGGCCAGACAGATGCCGCAGATCCGTCCTGTAAGGCGGTCGAAAGCCGCGACCGACGCGGGCTTGAAAAACATACCGCATCCCGGATACTGCACAATGTTAAACAGGAATCGCCGCGCGCCCGCAACCGAGCGGTATTGATCGTTGATGAGGCTATCCACGTGACCCAGGTAGGCGGCTGCAATCAACTGAGCGGCTGCCTCCTGGTATTGGTCGGACCACTTGTTCACGTAAACGCGGCTGGCCATCGGAGCCGAGGGGCGCCCCCGCCCCGGTGCGGGTTCGAGCGCGGCCCGCGACATCTCGAGCATCATGAAGTTTCGTTCGAAGCTGCTGAGATGGCGGGGCATGGGCAGTCCGCCGGCCGCATGCCACATCATGAGCTGCGATTCGATGCGGTCGATCTGGGGCGTTGCGGTCAGGGATCGCAAAACGGACTGCAGCAGCCATTTCTGGTTCTCGACGCTGCGGAATACATCCCGCACGAAAAGATCGCCGATCAAGCCCTTGTGCTCTTCCAGCACATAATAGGCATAGCCGACCGCCTCGCCGTCGTCGACCAGGGCGAATCCGCTCAAGGCCCGCATGTCCACGAACCGGCGCACCAGGTCGGCCGACTTGCCGAAGTCCCAGTCGAGGAGCTGGCGCCAGGTTGCGACCTCCTCGTCGAGCAGCACATTGAGATCCTCGGAGCGCAACTGGCGCAGATCCACGAGGCTCGGGCTGGGCGCTGTGGCAGCAGGTTCGAGGCGCGCAGCCATTCTGCGGTCATTGTAGCATCAGGGTATGCTGGAAACCGCTCCCTTACGGTCGCGGCTCGACAACAGTCGCGTTGATTCGGAGAGCTCACTGAGCCGGGCCCAGAGGGCACCCCGTCAGGGAGCGGTCCTTGTCGGCCGTGGTCAGTGCCCTGGTGGCTGGTTGCCGGCCGGCGGTGGATAACCAGGCAGGCCGGTGCCGGCCATGGCCATGCGGCTGAGGTGGTGCGACATCATGCGGTCGGGGAGCAGTACCGCTTGCTGGAAATGCGCCCAAGCGGCGGATCGCTTGCCGAGCAGTAGCTCCAGCATGCCGGCGGTGTAAGGCGGCCCGGACGCCGCTTGGGCCGAAGCCGCTTCCATGCGATTGGTCCACTCCGCGTTGTTGTAACCATCGAGCTTTTTGGCCGCTCCCCATGCCCAGATCAGGTCCCCGATGCCAGTGGCGGCGGCTAGGCGGCGCCGGCGTTCGCCCGCCTGCGGGACGCGGCCGCAACCGGTTTCCACCTGCGCGATCAGATACTGTGTACGCGGCGCATCCACGAAGGGGGCGAGGCCGTCCTTGGTAAACGGCAAACCGGGCGACTCGGCGCCGATGCCATCGACCACGGCGAGCGCAGCGTTGCACTGTCCCGCGGCGGCTTGGGTCAAGGCTTCGAGGATCTTCACCTCCACCCAGACCTGGCGGACATTGGTGCCGCCTTCCTCGCGCGGGAAAAAGCGGTCGTGAAACAGGGCGAGGGCGCCGTCGAAGTCTTGGGCTTCGGCGCGGTCGAGCGCCAGGGCATACACCAGTTCGGCGGGCATGTGCGGCAGATCCGGATAGCGCTCCAGCGATGTGGCCAGTTCGCGGGCGGGACGCCCCATCAGGCTGAGCGCTTCATCCACACCCTCGTAGAGTTTCCGATTCAGCGGGTCGACAGCCAAGCCCTCGCGGAAGACCTGCAGCGCGCCGCTCGAGTCGTGCTTCTCGCGCAGCATGACGCGTCCGAGGTCGGCATGCAGGACCGGGATAGGGGCCTGGGCGTGGCGGGCCACGTTCCATTCTTTCAGGGCATCGTCGGTCAGGCCGCGGGCGAAGTACTGCGTGCCGAGCAGGTAGTGCGCGGTCATGTCGTCGGGATTGGCGCGGACGGCGGCGCGCAACACTTCCAGATCCTCGGCGCGGCTGGGGAAGACGTACAGCGTGGAGAGATTTTGCGCGGTTGCATAGTCCGCCGCCGCGGATTCGCCCAGCTTTGCGCGGCAATAACCGCGGTAGTAGGCGACCAGCGGATCCTGTTGCGGCAGGACCGCGCCAGGCTCGGCTTCGTCGGGCGGGACGGACGGAAAGTCTTGCGCCAGCAGGTCCGCGGCGGGCCGGTACAGACCGAGACGCATGTACTCGGCGGCGATTTCGAGGACGCGCGCTGGATCGGCGCCCAGGAAGCGCAGCAGTGCGGGTTCGTTGCGCGGCCCGTCATCCCATGCGAGGAATGCGCTGAGGGGCGAAACCGCTCCCTTACGGTCGCGGCTCAGACGGTCGTGGTTCGGTTCAGATTCCAGGGCGATGGCCTCTTCGGCGGCGCGCAAGTCGCTTTGCGCGGCATGCAGAAACGGGAGCGCGCCTTCACGATCGCCGTCGCGTGCCAGAAGCTCGCCGAGCTTCAGGCTTGCCGCGGCGCGCCAGGAGGGCATGCGCGCGGCGGTTTCGTAGGCGAGCCGGGCTTTGGCATGGTCGCCTGCGCCGTCGTAGGCCAGGCCAAGATAATAGGCGATCTCGGGATCCCAGGTGGCGCGCGCCGCGGCGGGCTCGAGATACTGGATAGCTTCAACGTAGCGCTGCAAGCCTGCGCACAGGCGTCCGGCCGCGACACTCAGCGCGAAGTCGCCGGGCGAG
>JBEKPZ010000321.1:0-8205 GCA_049520215.1 Bryobacteraceae bacterium
TTGCCGGCCTTGGGGGGGACGTATTTGGCGGCGTGTTGCAGGATGCCGCGTTCGACCACCACGTCATAGGGGGCTGGCGGGGTTTCCACTTGGAAGGTGGGCATATTGACCGTTGTAACATGCGGGCGCAGGGAGGTTTCTCGCCAAGACGCCAAGGGGCCGCGAAGTCCGCCAAGAAGACCGGGCGGTTCAGGTTGCATCGTGTTGCATTTGTTGCGCCGGGGGGTTGCATCGGACCTGGGCCGGCAGGGGTGCCGTGGATCTGACGAACAAAGCCTAACACATTGATTATAAATGATAAAAACAAGGCCGATTAGCAATCGGCCTGCAGGTTGCCAACCTGCCCCACAAGCAAACTTCCTCAGCTTGGATAGGCAGCGGCCACTTGCTTCTTGACGAAGGCCAAATCGCGGGCGATGGCGGCCATGTCCGCAGGCTCGTATTCCAGATGCAGGGACAGCGGGCCGGCGAAGTGCACGGACGCCAGCAATGCGAACACCTGCGGCCAGTTCACCATGCCTTCGCCGATGGGACACATGCGCATGGTCCACTTGCCATTCACTTTCTCCCAATAGAAATCCTTGAGCGCCACCATTTTGATGCGTGGCAGGGCCATGCGCAGGGCGACGTTCCAGCCGGCCTCGCCGCCTTCCGCGGTGGCGTGGCAGGGATCGAAATAATAGCCGATCCAGTTGGGGTCCTGACCGTCGATCACGGCGCGGCCATCCCATACGGCTTCGCCTACGTAGTTGCCGGAATGATTGTGGAATCCCGCCACCATGCCGTAAGCGCGCGCGAGCGACACCAGGCCGGTCACGTCGCGGCGCACTTCGGCAATACGGTTGTCGATGTTATCGCCCGGCCGGTAGTTCCAGTAGCCCAGCTTCCAATAGGGCACCTTCATGCGGTCGCGGCCGCAGAGTGCCAGTACGTTGTGTATGTTGGGATCGGCCGCCGTCACGAACGCTGTCGTGATCATGGGGACCTCGACGCCTTCGGCGCGAATGGCTTCCACCGCGCGATACAGGTCGGCGGCCGAGAGCGAGGGTTCGACGTGCCCGCCCGGGCGCACTGTAAGATCGCAGCCGGCAAAGCCCAGGTCTTTGAGGACGCCACCGAGTTCGGAATAGTGCAGCTTGGGCAGATGCTTGGAGAACAGGCAAATGGTGGGCGCCGGGCGGGGCGTTTGGGCCGGGACTTGCGGCGCTGCTCGCAGCGTTCCTTGCAAGGGGGCCCCCAGGGCTGCGCCGCCCAGGGTGAACGCTCTTCTGGTTAGGTGCATGCTTCACATCGTCCCACAGCGGATCGGCGCGGATGAGATAGACTGTTCTCAGAGGCCCATCGATGAACGACGAAGATCAGGCGGTTCGCGAGTTTCCGCACAAGCCGACCGTAGTGCACCGGGGGCCAGCTTCTATAGAGGATCTCTTGCAACACGTGGACCCGGCGCCCGATGAGGATACCGAGCGGTTCATCGCGGCCATATAGGCGGATCGACGCGATTCCGGGGCGGTGCGGCCACACGAATGAGCCAGATCGTCGTCGATACCGACGTGGCCTCCTACATCTTCAACTGGCACTCATCTGCCCAGCGCCATGTGGACGCGTTGCGCGGTTCGGAATTGATTCTCTCCTTCATGTCTATCGCGGAGATGCGTATGGGCGCGATTGCGGCAGTTTGGGTTTTCGGCGGCGCACCCTGCTTGAACAGTTCATCGGAGGTTTCGCTGTCGTTTATGTCGACGACGCGCTCTGTACTTCGTGGGCGATGCTTCGAGCCGGCGCCCTGGCGGCAGGCCGACCGCTAAGTCCGCAAGACGCTTGGATCGCGGCGACGGCGCTAGGGCTGGACGCACCGCTGGCCACGAACAATCGGCGCGACTTTGAGCCTATTCAGAAGCTTCGGCTGCTCGAACCGTGAACCGGCATGACGGAGGACGTGAACTGGATTAGGGTATCTCCGCATCGGCGGCGGACTCTCCATCGAGCACCTGGCGGGCGCGCTCGGCGTCGAATTCCTTCTCCCACTTTGCCACCACGATGGTGGCCACGCCATTGCCCACCAGGTTGGTCAGCGCGCGCATCTCGGACATGAAACGGTCCACCCCCAGCAGCAGGGTGAGGCCCGCAACGGGAACGGTCCCGATGGCGGAGAGCGTCGCGGCCAGGGTGATGAATCCGCCGCCGGTCACCGCCGCCGCGCCTTTGGAACTCAGCATCAGGATGAGCAGCAGGGCGGCTTCCTGGCCTCCCGTCAGGTGTACGTTGGTCGCCTGCGCCACGAACAGCGCGGCGATGGTCAGGTAAATGGAAGTACCGTCGAGGTTGAACGAGTAGCCCGATGGAATCACCAGCCCGACCACGGATTTGCCGCAGCCGAGTTCTTCCAGCTTCACCATCATGCGCGGCAGCACCGATTCCGACGACGACGTGCTGAGCACGATCAGCAACTCCTCCTTGATGTAGTTGAGGAACTTCCACAGGCTGAAGCCGTGCGCGCGGGCGATGGCGCCCAGCACGATGAAGACGAAGGCGAAGCTGGTCAAATAAACGCAGGCCAGCAGCTTGAGCAGCGGCAGCAGAGTTTGGAGGCCATATTTTCCGATGGTGAAAGCCATGGCTCCGAATGCGCCGAGCGGCGCGGCTTGCATAACGATTGCGACCACGCTGAACATCCAGTGCGCGATCTTATCGCAGGCTTCCACGATGGCGCGGTTGCGGGGGATCTTGGCCAGCGCCAATCCAAACAGAATCGCCACGAGCAGCACCTGCAGAATATCGCCCTGCGCAAAGGCGCTGGCGACGGTGTTGGGGATGATGTTCAGCAGGAAATCGACAGTATGAAGTCCCCTGCCTTGGGCGGCGTATTGCGCGACCGCGGCGGCGTCCAGCGTGGCCGGATTGACATTCATGCCCGCGCCGGGCTGCACGATCTTGACCACCAACAGTCCGATGAGCAGCGCCACCGTAGTCAATACCTCGAAATACGCCAGCGCCTTGATGCCCACGCGCCCCAGCTTTCGCATGTCGCCGATGCCGGCGATGCCGACCAATACGGTGAAGAAGATGATGGGACCGATCATCATCCGGATGAGCTTGATGAACCCGTCGCCCAGGGGTTTCATGGCCACGGCGGCGGGCGGGTAAAACACGCCCAGCAACACGCCTAACACGATTCCGAGGATCACGCGGAAATACAGCGAGCGATGAAATCTTCGCGGCTGCGCGGATGGGGGCGGTGGCATGACGCTAGTCTTCGTGCGCGTAACTTGGCAATCCGAAGATAGCAGAAAGCTTCGCCCGGCGGTCGCGGCGATGGTATAAAGTAAATTCTTCGAACGAGGAGACAATGTGATCCGCATTCGATCGGCGCTCCTGACCGTGGTCGTTTCGACTTTCGCGGCGGCTGCGCAGCAATTCCCTAACCTGGAACCCCCAGATCCGAAGAGCTTCGCGATCATGGCTTGGGGGGACGCACCCTCCGATGCGGCGCAGTTGCGCGGGATGCGCGAGGCCGGCCTGAATATTGCCGGCTTTTGCCGCGCCGAAGATCTCGACAAGATCCGCGACGCGGGCCTGGCGTGCTTCGTCTCCGATCCACGGATCGCCGGCTATGACTGGCAAGCGTTGCCGCCGGACAGCGAGATCCGCGGCCGGATTGGCACGCTGGCGCACCAGATCGGTTCCAACCGAGCGGCCATCGGGTTCTTTCTCCGTGACGAGCCGCACGCGGCGCTGATGCCCGGGTTGGCGCGCGTGGCGAAGATCGCGCGCGATGCCATGCCGGGTATGTGGCCCTACGTCAACCTGTTCCCGTATCGCGTGAGCGCGGAGCGTTTGGGAACCGATACTTACGACAAATACGTCCGCATGCTGGTTGATACTATCGGGCAGCCTTTCCTCAGCTACGACAACTATTCGCTGGTGGGCGGCGAGATGCTTGACTATTTTTACACCAACCTGGAGATCGTGCGGCGCCTGTCGATCGAGACAAAAACGCCTTTCTGGAATTGCATTCTGGCCAATGCGCATTTCAACTACATGGAGCCGTCCGACGCCACGTTCCATTTACAGGTTTATGCCACGCTGGCTTATGGCGGACGCGGCATTCAGTATTTCACCTACTTCGCGCCGGACGTTGGCAACTACCGTTTGGCGGCCATCGATCAGTTCGGCAACCGGACGGCTACGTGGGAGCGGTTGCGGCGCATCAATCTGGAGATCGCCGCGCTGGCTCCCACGATTTTGAAACTGCGCAGCACCGGCGTGTTTCATTATCCGGACGTGCCGGAGCAGGGCAAGCCGCTGGCCGCCAGCCGGCTGGTGCGGGGAATCGAGATGACGCAGCGTTTTGTGCGGCCGCCCGCCGCCGGGCGGTTCCTGGTGGGTGAGTTTGAAGACGGCCAGGGACGCCCATTTCTGATGATCGTCAACCGGGACCTCAACAACAGCTTTCAGTTTCATTTGCATCTGTTGAAAGAAAATGCCAAACTGATCCGGATTTCGCCATACACGGGCAAGGAAGAACCGTTCGGCGGCGAAATGGACTGGCTGGCGCCGGGCGCCGGTATCCTGCTGCGGATCGAGTAATCAGAAAGTGCTTGGAACGGAAGGCATTTTGGAGTATGCTAGTAGCGGGAACGGGGAGACGACACCCGATCCCGCTCGACCATTACCGTCGGCCCTTACGGTGCCAGATGATAATGATCGTGAACTTGCCGATGAGTGGTAGCTCAACTAGCAATTTGATCATTGAGATCCTCCTTTCTGCTTCGAAGGGAAGGCCCGGCCGTTAACCGGGCTTTCCGATCGAAGCTCCAGTGCTTCTCTCGAGAACCCGTTCTTCCAATCTCCACAGGAAAGGACTCCGCAGGTACAGTGCGCGAATCGGGGCAGGGTTCTCCTTTTCTTAGTACGAAAAGTACGAAAGGGGGCTTTTAAACGGATGCCATTTTGGAGTATGCTAGTAGCGGGACCGGGGGAGACGAACCCGATCCCGCTCGGCCATTACCGCCTGCCCTTACGGTGCCAGACGATAATGATCGTGAACTTGCCGATGAGCGGCAGCTCAACTAGCAATTTGATCATTGAGATCCTCCTTTCTGCTTCGAAGGGAAGGCCCGGCCATGAACCGGGCTTTCCCGATCGAAGCTCCAGTGCTTCTTTCGAGAACCCGTTCTTCCAATCTCCACAGGAAAGGACTCCGCATGTACAGTGCGCCAACCGGCGCAGGGTTCTCCATCTTCCGCTCCGTCTCCGAAACGAAATGGTGACGATTTCCGCGGCTTGGCGGAAATTGGTGCAGGAACCGCGCGTGACTTCCCGGCACGCATTTGCTAAGATATTGATCTGTCAGCGCCTTGCTGGTGAATCAGGCGGGCCGGTTTCGAATCGATTGAGATCGCACCATTTCCTCGCTTGTGGTCATGTCTCGCGGCAGTAAGTCCCCGGCAATCGTCTGACGGAGTTGTCTCGCGGAGGCGTCGGTAATGGCCGTCGATCAGGGCAAAGAGCAGGCGGAAGAGCTGGTCCAGCCGGATAGCGAAAGCTACAGATCTTTGCTCGACGAGTATACCCATTTGGCTCCGGCGGAGGGCGAACTCCTCCAGGGCACCGTCCTCAAGGTCACGGCCAAGGACGTGATCGTCGATTTCGGGTACAAATCCGAAGGGCTCGTCCCGATCGAACAGTTCCTCGGCCCGGCTGGAGAATTGAGCGTACAAGCCGGCGATGTCGTGGACGTGATGATCGATCACGGCGAGCAACCGGAAGGCTACACGCTGCTTTCCCACGCCAAGGCCGCCCGCATAAGGGTGTGGGACAACCTGGAAAAAGCCTTCGCGGATCAACTGGTGCTCCTGGGGCATGTCATGGGGAGAGTCAAGGGCGGGCTTTCGGTGGACGTTGGCATCGAAGCGTTCATGCCAGGCTCGCAGGTAGATCCGCGCCCCGTCCATCACCTGGACTCGTTCATCGGCCAGGATGTTCCGGTCAAGATCATCAAGGTGAACCGCCGCCGCGGCAACGTGGTGGTTTCGCGCAAGCTGGCCGTGGAGCAGGAGGTCGGCCAGCGCAAGTCCGCCACGCTGGATCAACTGCACGAAGGCGCCATCGTTACCGGAGTGATCAAGAACCTGACCGAATACGGGGCCTTCGTCGATTTAGGGGGCCTGGATGGCTTGCTGCACGTCACCGACATGTCGTATGGCCGCGTGGCGCATCCGTCGGAAGTGGTGCACGTAGGCGACACCATAACCGCCAAGGTCCTCAAGTTCGACCGGGCCAAGGAACGCGTTGCGCTGGGGCTGCGGCAGATGGCGCCGGATCCCTGGGAGACCGTCGCCGAGCGATTCCCGGCGAACAGCCGCGTCATGGGCCAGGTGGTGAACGTCACCGATTACGGGGCGTTCGTGGAACTCGAACCCGGCGTGGAGGGTCTCATCCACATCACCGAGATGACCTGGTCGCGGCGCATGAAGCATCCTTCGAAAGTGGTGCGCGCGGGCGACCAGGTCGAGGCCGTGGTGTTGGAAGTACACCCTCGGGACCGGCGTATTTCCCTCGGCCTCAAACAGCTTGAGGCCAATCCGTGGACCACCATCGACAGCCGCTATAGCATCGGTTCCGTGGTAGAAGGCCGGGTGCGAAACATGACGGATTTTGGCGCCTTCATCGAGATCGAGGAGGGCATCGACGGCCTCGTGCACGTTTCGGATCTCTCGTGGACCAAGCGGGTCAAGCATCCGTCGGACGTGTTGAAGAAGGGCCAGCTCGTGCAGGCGGCGATCCTGAATATCGACGCCAAAGGGCACCGCTTGTCGCTGGGCATTAAGCAGCTCCAGCCGGACGCCTGGGAAACATACTTGCAGAGCCATCAACCGGGCGATATCGTACATGGACGTATCTCGCGTCTGGCGGGTTTTGGAGCGTTCGTGGAACTGGCGGAAGGCGTCGAGGGACTTTGCCATTTTTCGGAGGTGCCGGGCTACTCCGGGCGGCGCTCGGCGGAGCCTCCCGTGGCGGTGGGCCAGGAGTACGATTTCAAGATCGTCAAGATGAGCGAGGCGGAGAAGAAGATTGGGCTGAGCCTCAAAGCGGTGGCCCACGACGAAGAGAAGGGACGCCTGGCGGACTACCAACGGCAGGCGGCGGCGGGCGCTGCTACCATTGAAGAAGTGCTAAGCGTGAAAAATCGTGGCGCGGAATAGCTTGCAAAAAACGCCCGTTCACGAGATACTGCTGTAACGGCTTGAGAGGACAAGGAGAATAGTACATGACCAAGGCCGATCTGATTGAAGAGGTCTCGCGCGTAGTCGAGATGACGCGGAAGGAATCCGAAGTCATCGTGGAGGCCATTTTTGACAGCATCGTGCGTTCGTTGCGCACCGGCGACAAGATCGAGATTCGCGGTTTCGGCAGCTTCCGCACGCGGCAGCGCCAGCCGCGCATCGGACGCAATCCGAAGACCGGCGCGCGCGTGGAGGTGCCGGCCAAGAAGATTCCGTATTTCAAGCCGAGCAAGGAACTGAAGGACGTGGTGAACAGTTCCACCGTGGCGGCGGCTTCCGATCCCGCTCCCGGCGAGCCCACTCCGGCGCTCTAAGCGGCGGTATGGATTACCTCTGGAGTCCGTGGCGTTATCAGTATGTAACCACGGCGGAACGGGCGGTCGAGTGCATCTTCTGCGTGTTGCCCGCCGAGCATCGCGACCGCGAAAACTACATCGTCTACCGCGGCCGCTTCAATTTCGTGATCCTGAACCGCTTCCCGTACACCTCGGGCCACCTCATGGTGGTTCCTTATGAGCACGCGCCGTCGCTCGAGGCAGTGGCGGAAGATACGCTGCTGGAGATGATCCTGCTGGCGCGCCAGGCGGAGACGCACCTGCGCGCCAACTACCAGCCGGACGGCCTCAACATGGGCATCAACGTGGGCAAGGCTGCCGGCGCGGGCGTGGCCGGACACATCCACATGCACGTGTTACCGCGCTGGGTGGCGGACGCCAATTTCATGACTACGGTGGGCGAGACGCGGGTGCTGCCGGAGGATCTGTCGATGACCTACGAGAAGCTGCTGCGGGCCTGGCGTGGGGCAGGCCCGCGGCCTGCGGCGGCCTCTTAGGCCGCCAAGCCGCTAACGCTGGCTGCTCTCGCCCGCATCTACTCGCTGGTTGAACTCCGCCGACTTGCCGCGCGGCACGCTCAG
>JBEKPZ010000322.1:0-8122 GCA_049520215.1 Bryobacteraceae bacterium
CGTTACGCACGATGCGTTACGCACGACGCGTTACGCAGGTTGCGTAATCGCCCGGGCCTTCACCCGCGCCCCAACATGCGTTCCGTCAAGGTCACCCGGCGCGGCGAGAACTGCGAGGCGGCGGCTTTCAAATACGGCCGGAACTCGCGCACCCCATACGCCACATATCCCGTGCTGCGGATTTCTTTCATGGTGGCGCTGTAATGATCCAGCAGAACTCCGGCCAGGATCTGGCCGGTGCGGCGCGCGGCTCCCTTGGCGCAGCGCGAGAGCCAGAGCAGGTTTTCCGGGATCCGGCTGACCGTCGCAAGGGCCATCAGGGTCGAAACCTGAAAGACAGGGCGGCCTTCGGCCGCGGCGGTGGCCTTCAATTCTTCCCAGCTTCGCCCGAGCGCATCGCCGGAGGGCAGATGCGGCGTGGGGATCTTGGCCGCCTCGCGCCGCAAGTCGGACCACTCACGGCGCAGGCTGGGCACGTCCAGCGGCGGCGTATTGGCGGTCTGGGCCAGGCGGCCCGCAGCGCCTTCCAGACCATCCAACAACTGGTCGATGGTTTCGTAATCGGCGCCGGCGGCCAGCAGCCCTTCTTCCTTCAGGCTTTGCGCGATCTCGCGGATCAGTTGCCGTCCGGTGCCGGAAAGATCGGCCAGCGCGGCCAGCACCCATACGGGCGATGCGCTGAAGGTGAGCAGGCCGATCAGTTCGATCCCGTTGCCCGCGAAGCGCCGCATGGCGAAGTCATCCGCCAGCTTGCCCTGCGGCGGATAGGCGCCTTCCACCTGACCGACGTTTTCAATCAGGAAGCGTAGCGTGTTTTCGACCAGTTCCGTGTAGAGCCGTGTGCGGCGCACGGCGCGGGGCAGCGCCACTTCGCTCAGCTCGCGCAGGAGGCCGGCGCTGAGCGCGCTCATGGAGCGCAGCGCGCGCTCGGGCAACGAGAGCAGATATTGGTGGGACAGGAGTGCGGTCCCGGCGCTATTTGGTCGTCTCATTTTGCGCAAGGCGGCCTCCGAGGCCGGGCCCAGAGGGCACCCCGGCCGGGGGCCTGCCCCACAATCCGTCGCGGCGCGCGAAGAAACTGATGGACCATGGCACAACGGCGTCACTCATCGCGCAGCACCTCCAGCGGCTTCTGTCCCAGAATGCGATAGCTGGCCAGCCATCCCGCCGCGACGGCCACCAGCGCGGTCAGGGCGATCGAGAACAGATCCGCCGCCGGGTCGAAGTGAAACTCCGCCTTCAAGAGGCGCTTCACCACCAGCGCGGTGAACCCGGTAGCCAGCGCACTGCCGAGCAGCCCCGCCGCCGCGCCCAGCACCAAGAACTCCATCGAGAAGATTCCGGCAACGCGCCGCCGCGTCGCGCCCAGCGTCTTCAGGATGACCACTTCGCGCACTCGCCCGAAGCGCGTGCCCGCCACGCTGGATGCCAAGATGATGGCGCCCGCCACGATGGTAAATGCCGAAACGAAGCGCACCACCAGCGCCACCTGGTCCACCACCTGTTGCACGATTTCGAGCACGTCGGCCATGTTGACGACCGTGATGGTCGGCATCTTTTCATACACGGCACGCTGCACCGCCGCCACGTCGCGCGGCTTCACCCGGACGCTGCCATAGTAGATGACCGGAAGTCCATCCAGGCTGCCCGGGCTGAAGACGAATTCGAAGCGCGCGCTCATGCGCACCGCATCGGTGCGCTGTATGCAGGCTAGGTTCGACTGCAGCGTTCGCCCCCAGGAGGACCACTCGATCGCCATGCCGGCTTTGAGATGCAGGATGCGGGCGGCCTCTTCGGAGGCGCACACTTGCGGCATGGCCGGATGCCCATCCCACCATGCGCCGCTGAGAATCTGAGTCTCGCGCGGGCGGGCGGGCTCGGTGGTCACCGAACGCGTGCGCAGGAATCGGCGGCCCCATTCCTGCAAGCCCATCTTCTCGACCGGCACGCCGTTGACCGACGTCAGCCGCACGGCCACCGACGATATAATCTCCGGCGCGGTTTCGATACCCTGCTGCCGCTTCAACAGGTCCATGAGCGCCTGCCGCTGCGCTCCGGGAATATCGAGCAGGAACACGTTGGGCATGCCCGGCGGCGCGTTCTGCGCCATGTCCGTCAGCACGGCATGCTGCACCAGGTAGACCGTTAGCGTGAACATCACGCCGGTGCCGAGGGTGACCAGCACCGTTTGCGCATGATTCCCGGGCCGGTAGAGATTGGCGATGCCGTGCCGCAATGCCGCCGGCAGCGCCCGTCCGGAACCGCGCATCAGCAGGCGCAGCCCGCGCAGCAGGAGCCAGGCAATGGCCGCGATCGCCAGCAGGCTCACCAGCAGTCCGCCGGCGAAGTACGCGCCGATGCGCAGGGAATCGCGCAGGGTGGTCCCGGCGAGCCAGGCGGCGATCAGCCCGATGCCCAACAGGATGGCGGCAGCCGTGGCCAACGCCTCGCGCGAACGGCTCCAGCGGCGCAGCCAGTCCGGCCGCGCTTCGGTCATCTCGCGCCGGAAGATGACCGCCGGCCGTATTTCGCGAATGCCCAGCAGCGTGGGCAAGGTGAATAGGAGCGTGGTGAGGATGCCGATCGCCAGACCTTGCGCGGCGGGGACCAGATCCAGGCCCATGTGCGGCGGCACCGGGAAGAAGCGGCCGATCAAAGCTGGAAACGCGCGCTGCACCAGCGTGCCGAAGCCGATGCCCAGCAGGCCGCCCACGAGGCCCAGCGCCAGCGTCTGCGCCAGATAGATTTGCAACACCTGGCCCGAGCGTGCACCGAGGCATTTGAGCACCGCGATGGTATCCATCTTCTGCTGCAGGTGCGCGTGCATGGCCGTGGCCACACCTAGCGCGCCCACAATCAGCGCGATCAGGCTGATGAGGCTGAGGAAGGTGGTGGAGCGCTCCAGGCCGCGCGTAACGATGGGATGCGTCTCGCGGTAATCGGCGATCAGGCCTTCGGGAAAGGCTTGCTTCAGGACGTTGCGCACCTGCTGCACGTCCGGACCGCCGGGCGGAAGAAGAAACAGGAAACGCTCGGCGGCGCGGCTGCCGAGGCTGATGAGGCCGGTGCGGTCGAGACCCTCGCGGCTGACCATCACGCGCGGCCCGATGTTGATGCTGCCGGTCAAGCGGTCGGGCTCGGATACCAGCAGCGCCGCGATACGGAAGTCCTGGCCGCCTAGCCGCAGGTTGCCGCCCACGCGCGTCTTCAGCCGGAACAGGAGATCGTCGGACACCACGGCCGAGCGGCTGTCGAGGACGGCGCGCAGAGGGACCGGCGGGTCGAGTTTGACCTCGCCGTAAAAAGGATAGGCAGCCGGATCGACAGCCTTCACGGAAACCAGCATGGGTTCGGGCACTGCGACCGTGTTGGCCATGGTGAGGGTTTCGGTGAGGGACGTGCGGCGCACACCGCGTTGTTCCAGGCCGGCGATCGCCGCGGTCTGTTGCGGGGTGGGTTGTTCGAACACGCGCAGAGAGAGGTCGGCGGCCATCAAGGTGCGCGCCTGGAGCAGCAGCAGATTGTGAAAGGCGCGGCTGAAGGAGCGCACGCCGGTGAGCGCGCCCACGCCCACGGCCACCGCCAGGATCACGAAGAGGAATTTGGCGGGCGCGGAGCGTATGTCACGCCAAGCGATTTTGAGAGTGGCGGGCGCGTGAGTCATACGATGCGGCCATCGCGCAACTGGATGCGGCGGTCGGCAACGTTCGCCAGTTCCTGATCGTGCGTCACCAGCACCAGCGTGGTGCCTTCCTGGCGGTTGAGCGAGAGGAGCAAGTCGAGCACCAGACGGCCATTTTCGGAATCTAGATTGCCGGTCGGCTCATCGGCCAGCAGGATGGGCGGACGCACCATGAAGGCGCGAGCCAGCGCCACGCGCTGCTGTTCGCCGCCGGAAAGCTGCACGGGGTAATGATCGCGACGATCGGCCAGGCCCACGCGGTCCAGAAGTTCGCGCGCGCGAGCCGGGCTGTCGCCGCTGCCATTGCCCACCAGTTCCATGGGCAGCAGCACATTTTCCTCGGCGGTCAGCGTCGGGATCAGGTTATAGGACTGAAACACAAAGCCGATCTTGCGGCCGCGCACCAACGCGAGTTCGTCTTCTTTCAGGCCGGTGATCTCCTGCCCGTCGAGCGAGATGGTGCCGGCGGTAGGCGTGTCCAGGCCGGCCAGCAGCCCTAGCAGCGTGCTCTTGCCGCTGCCAGACGGGCCCATGATGGCGGCGAATTGCCCGCGCGGGATTTCCAGATCGATACCCTTCAGGATGTCCACGCGGTGAGTGCCCGTGTCGATTGTCTTGGTGAGGCCGTGTGCCTGAATCATTGGATGGACTGTCTACGTTTTATTATGGCATTCAGATGCGTATCGTCAGTTTGCTGGCCGGTTTACTAGTATTGGGCGCCTGCGGCAGCGCGCCGCGCCCCACGCCTGAGCCTGCGCCGGGGGCCGCACGGAAAGCCGCCCAGCCCACGCAGCCTGGCCCGGCGCGCGACGACCGGCCCGTGATCGTGGCGTTTGGCGACAGCCTGACGGCCGGGTTCGGCGCCGACGCCGGCAAGAGCTATCCGGATTTCCTGCAGCAGGAACTGGATCGCCGCGTCCTGCGGTACCGCGTGGTGAACGCGGGGATCAGCGGAGAGACCACCACCGATGCGCTGGCGCGTCTGAGCACGGTGAGCGCACTCAAGCCAGTTGTGGTCATCGTCGAATTCGGCGGCAACGATGGGCTCCGCGGGTTGCCGGTCTCCACTACCCGGTCGAATCTGGACCAGATCGTCATGGGGCTGAAGGATTCCGGCGCGGCAGTGTTGCTGGCGGGCATGACGCTGCCGCCCAACTACGGCCCGGATTACATTGCCGCGTTTCAGCGCGTCTACAGCGATCTGGCGGCGAAGGACAAAGTTGCGCTGATTCCGTTCCTGCTGCAGGGAGTGGCGGGGACCAGCCGCATGCAGCGCGACGGGCTGCATCCGACGGCGGATGGCAACCGGCTGGTGGCGGCCACGGTGATGCGGTATTTGCAGCCGCTGCTGCGGCTGGCTGCCCCCTCGACAAGATAGCAGCCAGTTCGGTATTGTTGGAGATTGTGAGCGCCGCGCACAACACCAATGCCCTGATACAAGCGTTGCGAGAGGGAGATTTGGATGCGGTGCGCAACGCGATCGAAGCCGACCCCAAAGTGGCGCGCCAAGCCCGGGTGGTAGGCGCGGCGGCGGGCCGCGCAATGGAGCCCGCGCTAGTGTTGCTGAAGAAAGCCGGCGCGGACCTGAACGCTTCCTGGCGCAACTACCGTCCCCTGCATAACCTGCTGCAGTCGGAACCACACGCGGCGGCTGGTAAGCCCACGCCAGCGCGCCTGGCGTGCCTGGAGTGGTTGCTCGATAACGGCGCCGATCCCGAACAACTTGGGGCGTGGCCTTCGGCGCGCGCGATTATCGTGGCGGCGTTCGTGGGTTCGCCGGAGTACGTAAAGGTGCTGCGCAAACGCGGCGCGAAAATCGACGGCTTCGCGGGAGCGGCGCTGGGCGATCGCAGGCTGGTGGAGAAGGCGTTGCGTGAGCGGCCGGATTTCGCGCGCGACCGGGATCATGGCGGCTTGACAGCGCTCCAATGCGCCGCCGGTTCGCGCATGCCCAAGGTGGACATGCTGGGGATCGCGCGGCTCCTGATTGACGCGGGCGCTGAGGTGGGCGCGCTCACCAGGTCGTGGGCGCACGACGTGAATGCCGCCTACTTCGCGGCAGGCAGGAAGGACAGGGCGATGTTCGACCTGTTGCTGGCGAGCGGCGCCGACGCGACGGACGCGCTCAGCCACGCAGTGTGGGGCGGAGCTTATGAACTCGCGGAGTCTGCGCTGGAGCACGGCGCAGTCATCGACCGCGCTACTGCAAGCGGGAAGCCGTTGCTCAACGACCTGATTCGCTGGGGACAGATTCCACAGATGACGTGGCTGCTGGAACATAAGGCCAGCCCGAATGTGCCGGATGAGCGCGGTTGGACCGCCGTGCATCAGGCGGCATCGCGGGGCAACGTGCGTATCATGCGCGCTGTGCTGGAAGCTGGCGGAGATCCGCGGCGCCGCGACAAGGAAGGCCGCACGCCGCGCGATGTGACGCTTTCGGGCAAACTGGCTGAGATGTTGATGGCTTACTAGAGCGCTCTCTTCGAGGAGGGGAAACTGCGGCCGTCGTGAGATCGTCAGGATAGCCAGAGCGTCCTCAACTCCAAGCAGCCGTTGCGCGTCATCTCAAAGGAAGAGATCGGCAGGCACGTGGAACAGCTCGGCGAGCTTCTTCGCCTGCGCCTTACTGATCGCTCGCTTGCCGCTCACAACCTCAGACGCTATGCCGCGGGAACCAAACACGTCCAGCAAGTCGCGCTGGCGCCGGCCGTGCTCTTCCATCAGGCTGCGCAACCGGCTGTCGGGCGTCGATCCTTCGATGGCGTAGTTGGCATCCTCGAGGCCTCGATAAGCACGGTCAGGAGTTCGGAGTACTCCCGCTCCTCGGGCGTGAGTTCGTCATGGCGTTTGTCGAATTTGCTCGAACTCGGCGATGAGGCGCTCATTCTCTGCTTCGGTACGAATGACCGCCGGCAGCTTGCGCGCCAACAGACGGCCGTAGCGCTTTGGATCTACATCGAGCACGGAATTCGTCATCGCTTCTTCCAATCCTCCCTGCTCGATTCCTCGTGCGTCATCACGTGGCGAATGTAAACCTTGCCGGCTCGATAGTTGATGTACGGGGCCAGGCGATATTTGTTCCCGCTAATGTTGAAGATCGTGAACTCGCCAACCGCATCCGCATGTCTTGCGCACATCCACGAGGTTGGCCCACCGCAATCGCTTCGCTATCCGATACCAGTCGTCGAGCGGCGCCGGGGGCGGCCTGAGAGGCCGCCGCAGGCTGCCAGCCTGCCCCACAATCCGAACCTAGACCTGTTCCGGCTCGGCAGGGGTCACGCGGATCTCGACGGTATTCTCTCCCAAGTACTGATGCCGCGCGTGCAGCCGGATGACGCCCGCCGCCTCTTTGCTGCGGACCCACACAGCACCCACGCCGCCGGCGAGCGAAAATGGATTCTCGCCGACGATCTCGCCGGGGCCTTCCAGGCGCAACGTAACCGCGCCGGTCGAGAAGGGCCGCGCGCCGCCGTGTTCATTGGTCACGCGCAGCACCACACGCGTGGCATCGATGCCGTCGCCCACCAGCGCCGTATCGTCCGGCTCGACATGCAACTGGCGGTCGTAATCGTTGCCCGGCAGCGTCTTCGAGATGACTTTCGCGCCCTTAATATAGCCATCGATGCGCAGGTCGCCCCAATCCTCCAGGTGCTCGCCCGCCAGGTCGATGAGGAAGGGCGGATGCGGCAAGTGCCCATAGTGCTGGCGATCGGGCTCGACCTCCGCCTTCAGTTCGCCCTTCACGTGGATCTTCAGGTGATCGCAATTGGAAACGATCGCGGCATGGTGAATGCCGCCGCCTTCGGATTGATCGCCCTGCGACCAGTTGAAGCACGGCTCCAACACGATCTCATCCTTTGGGTCGCACTGCGAGCGATAGAACTGGCCGGCGGGTTTCGGTATGCGGAAAATGTCCGACACGCCGTGGTAGCAAATCTTATCGCCCGAGCCGAAGTTGGCGTGCGTGTTGTAGTCGAAAGCGCACCAGCCGATGCCGCCCGCGTAGCCATCGGCGGAAGCCAGTTGGTTGTGCACGCGGGCGTGCCGCAGGGCGTGCTCCATCACGCGGTCCACGTTATCGCTGCGCTTGGTGGGGAACATGTGGCCGTTGAACTCGGTGTTGAGATACAGCGGGTGGTTCGGCGGCCGCAGCGGGAAGCCGAAATCGTTCATGGTCATGACGTCTTCGAGCAATTCGGTGTCGTAGAGGTAGCGCACGCCGCCGGTCTGGCGGGAGGTGTCCAACTCGTGAGCCAGCGCGTTGGTGCGCGTGTAGAAATCGTGGTTATCCTGCGATTCGTTGATGCGCACGCCCCACAGAATGATGGACGGATGATTCCAGTCGCGGCGGATCATCTGGTCGACGTTGCGCACGGCCAGATCCTGCCAGGCTTTGTCGCCGATGTGCTGCCAGCCGGGGATTTCCTCGAAGACCAGCAG
>JBEKPZ010000323.1:0-8337 GCA_049520215.1 Bryobacteraceae bacterium
ACCGAGGAACCGCGCTTCACGCTGCCCCTGGGGCCGTACCTTCTGCCGCTTTCCAGCTCGCGGCTGGTTTCCTTTCGCCACGGCACGGCCTTCTGGCAGACGCTGGCGGCCCGCGGCATTCCTGTCACGGTGGTGCGCATGCCCACCAACTATCCGCCGCTCCCGGTGGGCCGCGCGCTCTCCGGCATGGGCACTCCGGATCTGCGGGGCACCCTCGGCACCTTTACGCTTTACTCCGACGACCCCGCGGAAACTTCGCGTCCGGTTTCGGGCGGCCGGGTGGTGAAGGTGGACCTGGCGGCCGGCCATGCGGTGCTGCCTTTGGAAGGCCCACCTAACTCGCTCCGCAAGGACCACGCCTATGCGACCGTGGACCTGGTGGTGGATGTGGACCCCGTGAATCCCGTAGCCCGCATCCGCGCCGCGCGGCATGTTCCGCCTCTTCGTCAAACAGCTCCACCCGCAATTCGAGCTGTATGTTTCGCCCGTCAACATCGATCCGGAATCCCCCGCCCTACCGGTGGCGGCGCCCGCCTCCTTCGGCCGCGACGTTTCCCGCCGCACCGGCCGCTACTACACGCTGGGCATCCCCGAAGACACCTCCGCGCTCCGTCAGGATGTGTTCAGCCTGCCGCAGTTCCTCGAACAGACCCGCCTGGTCTTTGAAGACGAACGCCGCCTGCTGCGGGATGCGCTGGGCAGCTTCCGCCAGGGCCTGCTGTTCTTCTATTTCTCGACCATCGACCAGAACGCGCACATCCTTTGGGGCCGCCACGAGGCGGAGTTGCTGGATGTCTATCGCGAGGTGGATGAATGCGTCGGCGAAGCCATGCGGAGCGCGCCCTCGGCCGAACTGGTCGTGCTCTCCGACCACGGCTTCGCCAGCTTCGACCGCGCCGTGCATTTGAACGCATGGCTGCGCGACCGGCGCTTGCTGGCGCTGAACGGTCCGCCCGGCGACGATACCATGCTGACCAATCTGGACTGGGGGGCCACCCAAGCTTATGCGCTCGGCCTGAATGGCCTGTATCTGAATCGGCGCGGCCGTGAGCCGCACGGGATTGTCGAGCATGGCCTGCAAAGCGCGGCCGTGGTCGAGACTCTGCGCGGGCAACTGCTGGCTTTCCGCGATCCGGCGAACGGCCGCCAGGTGGTCGAAGCGGTGTACGAGAGCAGGCCCTCAAGAGAGAATGCCGCCGTGGCGCCGGACCTGATCGTGGGCTACAGTCCGGGCTACCGGGGATCGTGGCAGACCGCGCTGGGCGGCGTTCCCGAGCCGGAGATCGAGGACAACAACGACGCCTGGATCGCCGACCACTGTATTGATCCCGCCGCCGTGCCTGGGGTGCTGTTCACCCGGCGCCCTATGCGGCTCGACCATCCTCGTCTCGAAGACGTGACGGGGCTGGTTCTGAAGCTGTTCGATCCGCCGCGTCGTGGGGCAGGCTTGTAGCCACGCGTAGCGCGCTTTCCGCTCATGCGGATACCTTCCGGATGCGCCGTGACCCAGGACTTGATCGTCCTGGGACCACGGGCTTTGCGCGTTACCGCCAGTGCCCGAACGGATACAATAACTGAACGTGCTGTTTTCCGACATCGCACTTTCGAGACGTTTGGAGCGCGCGGAAGGGCACGCATGCGCTCAGTTTGCAGAGGCGCGACGTCGTCTGTTCCCCGACAGCGGCGCCGAGTGGATTGAATGCGCCGGAGCATACGCGGTTTTCGACGGCATCAACTCTCCTGTCACTCAGACTTTCGGCCTCGGCATTTTTGAGGAACTGAGCGCGGCCTCGCTGGATGTGATCGAGCGCTTCTTTTTCGACCGCGGGGCGCACGTGCTTCACGAAGTGAGCCCGCTCGTGGGGGTTGCTGCGCTGGACTTGCTCTGTGCCCGCCAGTACAGACCGATTGAAATCAGCAACGTCATGTATCGGCCTGTTGAGATGCCCGCGGCTGAGGACCGCGGCAATACCAGAGTGCGCGTTACCGGTCCGGAAGAAGCTCAGCTCTGGGCCACGGTGAGCGCAAAGGGCTGGTCACACGAACATCCGGAACTTCTCGATTTTGTTCTGCAAGCCGCCGCCATTTCTGCAGCGCGCGAGCAGAGTCCGTGCTTTCTCGCCGAGTTTGAAGGCCAACCTGGCGCTGCAGGCGGGCTTTGTATCCATAACGGAGTCGCTCTGTTCGCCGGTGCGGCTACAATTCCGCAGATGCGTCGTCGAGGGTTGCAAGCGGCGCTCCTTCAAGAGCGTATGCGATACGCCTTCGACCATGGCTGTGATTTAGCCATGATGGTGGCCGAGGCGGGAAGCGAGTCCCAGCGCAATGCCGAGCGTAAAGGCTTTCGGATTGCCTACACGCGCATGAAATGGAGCTTGTCGTCTCAGGAACAGACGGGATGATCAGTAACGTGCAGTCGAACGCAGTTCCGTCCGAGTCGGGCAACCGGAAGGTATACCTCGCGCACCTGCGCCACGGGCGCGCACGCACATTGCTGTGCGGTCTTTATCCGGAGAAGTGCTGACGGTACGGAAGCGGACTGCGCTCCGAGGAATGCACCTTGGTCCCGCGAGGCCGTGGGGCGCCTATTTTAGCGCCTATGCCCAGCCTCCGCGGAACTACCCAGTACCGCCTAGAAAGTGACGCCGAAGCGCTTTTTTGCCAGCAACATCGTGAGCAGGCTCACGGCCACGAACCAAAGCAGCCAATTTGCGCCGTAGCCGAAGACATCCACGGTGGCGCCCGGATACGACACGCCGATCCAGCGCACGGGGCCGCTGGGCAGGCGCGACTCGCCAGGATAACGCAGCCAATCGAACAGCGAGGCGACACGCCGTTCCGCAACCACGCCGGAGGGTGCGCCGGTCCGCACAGCCTTCGAAAAAGATGCCCCGGCTACGCGTAGAATCACACTGCCGGACGCGGCGCCCATGGCGCGCACGCGCCAACAGAACTGGCGGTCGCCCGGAATTCGCACGCATTGTGTTTCCACCGCGATGCCGCGCCCTTCGAGCGTCGGGGCCAGCGAACCTACGTCGCTCCCGCCGCTGAATTGCGCGGTGACGATGGCGGATTCGCCGGGCGACAGGGGGCGGTGTCCATACACGGCATCCAGTCCGAACATCAGCAGCGTGGCGGGGACCAGGAGCACAGCGCTAGGCCGCAGCATCGACGCCAGATACCGCGCATTCCAGAACAGCAGTTGTTTTTGCGCCCGGAAGATGAGCGCCGGCTCGTCGGCGTACAGCCGGAAAGCATACAGGTTGGCGCGTATCTTGCGCTTGGCAAGCGCCGCCTGTTCCGCGTTGGAGAAGCGTCCGAAGATCCACAGCATCGCGAGGCCGCTGGCGATGGCGATGGCGGCCAGGCTCCAGGTGTACGCCGCCGGGAGCATCAGTCGATGTAGCCCAGGCCTTTCAGCTTGCGGACGATTTCTTCGTCCGATTGCGCGTCTTCGAGCTTGGCGATTTCCCGCTCGAGCACGTGTTCGACAAACTCCTCGGGCGAACTGTATCCTCCCGCCGCCGCCACTCTCTTCACTTTCTGCAAGAGATCTTTCTTCAGCTTGATCGTGCTCATAGCAGAGCCTTGCCTTCCATCCATGGCGGAGGCGCGACGCCGAAAAGCTTCAGCGCCGTGGGCGCCAGATCTTCGATGCCGGGATCGTCCGCGGAGATTCTGCGATTCGAGAACAGGACCCCGGGGACCAGCACCGGATCGACGCAATGATCGCCGCTCCAGGCCTTTGGGTTATCCGTTAGCACGGCCGCCGCGACCTTGCCCACGGCGCCCTCCCACGAACAACGGTAACCCTCGTTGTAGCCCACGATGAAGTCCGGCGCGGCTTCCAGGTAGGGCCCGCGATAGAGCGTCGCCGTCTCGTAGACGGTGCGGATGGGCGTCGCACCGTCCTCGTCGCGCAGCGCGGCCAGCTTGCCCATGATTTCGTGCTTGAGTTCCTCGGCTTCCCGGCCGCCAGAGACCACGCCGCGCGCCTCCCGGTTTTTGATGTTCAGGTAGAAGCCACCCAGTCCCAATCCGTACGCGCGTGTGCGGCTCCAGTCCACGCCTTCGAAGAACGATCCGCTTTCGCGGTCCCCGTTCCTCAGATAAAGATAGCCGTTGTCGCGCAGCCACGAGTTGATGTTCACGCCCCGGCGGAAGGCGCAGAAGCCGTGGTCCGACAGCACGAACAGCGCCGTGCCGCTATCAGCGTAAGGCAAGGTTTTGGCGACAAGCGCGTCCATGCGCCGGTACATCTCCTCGATCACCATTGCGTGCCGGTCCGAGGCGCCCAAGTGGCGATAGAACATGTGCTGGATGCGGTCGCTGGTGTCGAACACGCACGCCACCACGCCGCGGCGAGTGCTTTCCAGCGCGTTCAGGAACATCGCCTCGCGTTCTTCAAAGATGCCGTAGGCCTGGTCCAGAAACGCGTCTTCGTCGATCACGCCTTCGTTGAGCGCCCAGGTATCTTCGGCCATCCCGACGGTGGCGAAGGAGCCCAGCAGGTTGGCCAGATATGCGGCATAGTAAGGCGGGTGGCTGATGGGCAGAGCGGGGCGTTCCGGATCGATGTTGATCGGCGACATATACACGCTGAAGTCAGGCTCGGTCTCAGTCAGCAGGAAACGGGCCATGCCGTTCACCTTGACGCCGATGGCGGTGCGAAAGGTCAGGCGCTGCCAACCGGTGTATTCGCCGGGATTGAGCCGGCAGCGGCGCCCCTCGACGCGCAACTCGAAGGCGCTGCCGCGCCGCACTACGCGGAAGGGGATGCGCAGCAGGGGGCTGCCTTCTACAAAGGTGTCTTCGGGCCCTTCGATTTCGCCGTCGAAGCCATCGGCGCCGCGCCGCAGGGGGTAACGGCTGCCATTTTCGTAAGTCGCTTTTTCGACGCGCGTGGTGAACTGCGAGAAGCTGCCCTGGGTGCCTTTGAGGTCGGGCGTAGCCATGGCGGATAGCAGCTTGCCATCGAACTTCTCGGGCGGAAAAGTGATGGGAACGCGCAGGATGGTGGAGCCGATTCCCAGTTTGCCGAGAATCTTCCAGAAGGGCTGGCTCTTGCGGCGCGACTCGATGGCGGGCCGGGAGAGCGGAATGCGGAATCGGCCCAGCCGCAGCACATGCTCGGGCTGGCCCACGCGCGCCGACGAGAGCCGCGGTTGATAGGACTTCAGGCTGCGGTCGAGAAAATCGAAAATGTTGTGGCGCGCCGGGCTGACGCCGGTGGCGAAAGTGGACCAGGCCACCGGCGAGAGCGCCGGGAAGGTGGTGCGTAGCCGCTGATAGCTGCCCTCGGCGGCCAGGCGCGCCAGGTTGGGCAGCTTGCCTTCCGCCATCATGCGCTCGGTGAGGCGGGGATCGAGGCCGTCGAGTCCCAGGAAGATAATCTTCTTCACGTGCGCATTGCGGAAGCTGTTGCGGTTACGCACGGCGCGCCAGGCCATGCGGAACGGCCACAGCAGGAGCGAGAGAGCGCTCATGAACAAGCCGGCCGCCAATGTCAGGAACGAGCCCAGGAACGCAAAGCCGGCGCCGGGACCGATGTAGGCGAGCTGGGTGGAGTGCGGGTGGGAATAGAGCGCGGCCAATCCCGCTACGGCCACGGCGCACTGGAGCACGGCGTTAAGGCGGCGGCTGCGCGCGGTATAGTGATTGCCTGTGGCTGCCACGCTTGAATCATTATAACGTCCGCGCTTGCTCGTCCCCCGCAGCGTGTGGCGCCGAAGCGTGGCACCTGCCGCTCTGCTATACTTTCCCTTTATGGCCTCCGCCGCCCGGCATCGTCATCATCACGGCCCAATCCACGTGCGGCGGGCGCTCTCCTGATTCGACCCATATCGAAATAAGAAAGGACGCCCGCCGCGGGAAGCCCTCTGGGCCCGGCGGGTTTTTTGTTGCTATTGGCATGCATCTCGATTTTTCCAAGTTCGACGGACTGATCCCGGCGGTCGTCCAGGATTACAGCTCAGGCCGCGTCCTGATGGTCGGCTACATGAACGGCGAGGCCTTCCGCCGCACCGTCGAGACCGGTTTCGCCACCTTCTACAGCCGTTCGCGCCAGAAGCTCTGGCTCAAGGGTGAGACTTCGGGCCACCGGCTGGCGGTCAAGGAAATCTCCACCGATTGCGACCAGGACTGCCTGCTGGTACGCGTCGAGCCGCAAGGCCCGGGCGTCTGCCACAACGGTTACCAGAGTTGCTTCTACCGCCGCCTCGAAGCCGGCCAATGGGTGGAATCCGAGCCGCGCGCCTACGATCCCGCCGCGGTCTACGGGAGCCAGGCATGAAGCTGACGCTCGGCATTCCCAAGGGCAGCCTTGAAAACGCCACCATCGATTTGTTCCGCCGCGCGGGCTACGCCATCACCACCAGCAGCCGTTCGTACTTCCCGGCCATCGACGATCCCGAAATCGAGTGCATGCTCATCCGCGCGCAGGAGATGGCGCGCTACGTGGAGGACGGCATTCTGGACGCGGGCCTCACTGGCCGCGACTGGGTCGCCGAAACCGAGGCCCAGGTGGAGGCGGTCGCCGACCTGATCTACTCGAAGCAGAGTTTCGGCAAGGTGCGCTGGGTGCTGGCCGTGCCGGAGTCGTCCGACTTTCAATCGGTCGGCGACTTGGAAGGCAAGATCATCGCCACCGAACTGGTGGGCACCACCAAACGCTACCTGGCGCAGCACGGCGTGCGTGCGCGCGTCGAATTCAGTTGGGGCGCGACGGAGGTGAAGCCGCCGGTGCTGGCCGATGCCATTGTGGAAGTGACGGAGACCGGCTCCTCGCTGCGCGCCAACAAGCTGAAGATCATCGATACGGTCATGGAATCAAACACCCAGCTCATCGCCAATCGCGCGTCGTGGCAGGACGCCTGGAAGCGCCGCAAGCTGGAAGACATGCGCATGCTGCTGGATGGCGCGATCAACGCGCTGGGCAAAGTGGGGCTCATGCTGAACGTCCACCAGAACGATCTGCGCGCCGTGCTGGAGGTGCTGCCCGCGCTGAAGCGTCCCACGATCTCGCACCTCAGCGACGAAGAATGGCTGGCGGTCAATACCATTCTGGACGAATCCACGGTGCGCGACATCATTCCGCGGCTGAAGCAGGCGGGAGCGCAGGGGATTGTGGAGTATCCGCTGAATAAGATTGTCTTATGAAGAAGAAGACAGAAGTCAGGAGTCAGAAGTCAGAAGGCGGAATTCTCTATTCTGACTTCTGTCTTCTGACTTCTGACTTCTGTCTTCCGTCTTCTGTCTCCTTTTTCTTATGATCCGCATCCTTTCCCCCACTTCTCTGCCCCGACTGCTGGCGCGGCGCACGGCCCGGCTGGCCGAGGCTGAGGGGGTGGTGCGGCCGATCCTGGAAGCTGTGCGCGTGCACGGCGATCGCGCGCTGCTCGAATACGCGCGCCAGTTCGATGCGCTCGACCGCAAAACGGTGGCGGTGCCCGCGGCCGATCTGCAGCGCGCCTGCGCCGGCCTTTCGACGGAGTTCCGCGATGCGGTCGAGGCCGCCGCCGCCAACATTCGCGCGTTCGCCCGGATGCAGGTTCCGGTCGAAACGCTGCGTGAAGTGAGTCCGGGCCTGCAACTGGGGCAGGTCGTGCGCCCGCTCGACACGGTGGCGGCCTACATTCCTGCGGGCCGCTATCCGCTGCCTTCCACGCTGATGATGACTGTAATTCCCGCGCAGGTTGCCGGCGTGCCCAACATCTGCGTGGCCTGCCCGCGCCGTGTGCCGGAGGTCCTTGGTACGGCGCGGCTTTTGGGTGTCGAGCGGGTGTTTCAGATGGGCGGCGCGCAAGCCATCGCGGCGTTCGCCTACGGCACGCGCACGGTGCCGCGCGCGGACCGCATCGTCGGGCCGGGCAGCATCTACGTGGCGGCGGCCAAGAAACTGCTCGCGGGCGATGTGGGCATCGACTTCGTGGCGGGCCCGACCGAAATCCTGATTATTTCCGCCGACGGCAATCCCCGGCATCTCGCAGCCGATATGCTCGCGCAGGCCGAACACGATGTCGATGCGGCCGCCATCCTGCTCACTACTTCCAAACGGCTCGCCAATGCGGTGGCGATGCAAATCGAGCGGCAGCTTGCGGATCTGCCGACCGCCGCCGTTGCGCGCAAAGCCATCCAGCGCAACAGCGCCATCATGCTGGTGCGGTCGCTCGAAGAGGCCGTCGAACTTTCCAACCGCTTCGCTCCCGAGCACCTCAGCATTCCGGACGACCGGCTGCTGGCGCGCGTGCAGCATGCGGGCAGCATCTTCATCGGCCCGTTCAGCACGGAGGCCGCGGGCGATTACGCATCCGGACCGAATCACGTGCTGCCCACCAG
>JBEKPZ010000324.1:0-8092 GCA_049520215.1 Bryobacteraceae bacterium
TACGAGCGATCCATCGCCGCCTTTGCGCGTGCCATGCGGGCGGCCGATCCGTCCATCAAGCTGATGAGTTCGTATCCCAGGCAAGGCGTGCTGGCCGGCGCCGAGGGTCAACTCGATTACCTGTGCCCGCATCATTACGAAATGGGCGACCTGACCGAGGTGGTGCGCGAGTTCGAAGCACTGCGGGAACGGATTCGCCTTCAGGCGCAGGGCAGGGAAGTCCGCATCGCGGTCACCGAGTGGAACACTACCGGCGGCGACTTCGGGCTGAAGCGCGGCATCCTGCAATCGCTCGGCAACGCGCTCGATTGTTCGCGCTATCACAACGTGCTGCAGCGCTACGCGGACCTGGTGGAGATGGGCATCCGGTCGAATTTGATCGATAGCTTCGGGTCGGGCATCCTCGTCACCGGACCGGGATGGATGTACCGTGCGCCTACCTATTACGCGGAGCAACTGTACGGACACGCGGCGGGCTCGTATCCGTTGCACGTGGAGCGCTCGGGCGGCCTCCCCTGGCAACTCCAGCAGCCCGACGTGAGCGCCGTGCTGAGCGCGGATGGGCGGCTCGTTCGGATTTATGCCGTGAACTCGACCGCAGCCCCGCTGCGCCCCACCATTGCGCTGGCCGACGCCGGGCAATCCGCCGCGGGCGCCATGGCGTTTGTGCTCAAGAACCGGGAGGGCCAGCCCAATACCGAAGCCATGAACTCATCGAGCGACCGGGAGGCGGTATCGGTGGAGACGCACAGCCTTCCCGCCGCCGGAAGCCGGTTCGCGTTCACCTTCGAGCCGTATACCCTGACCCTGCTGGAAATCCAACTGGCTAGCCGCTAGGACGCGCCAGGAGCCTTGCTAGTACCCTTCGCGTTCCGCAGCCAGCCGTATTCTTGGTCCGTTCCTGCTATACTTAGACCGCACTCTAACCTAACCAATCTGGGGAACTGACCGATCATGAGATCCATCGCCATTGCTTTATTCCTTTTCTGTGTAGCCTTCCTCCCGCCACGGGCGTCGGCCGTTACGGCCACTTATACGACCAGCAACCAAAACGTCACCTTGACGGGTCTCGGCGGCAGCGGCGGCGTAGGGCAGAGCAGCGTCGAATGGGGCACCTGCGCGTACGATGGGACGAATACCAACTGCACGGTCACGGCTCCCTACACGGGTGTCGGCGGCGGCGGGACCATCTCGATCGTGTTGAGTTATCGAGGCAACGGGCCATCTCCCTTTTTGGCCAACTCGATCAGCCCGGGCAATAACCAGATCACGTTCGGTATCGCGGCCGGCAATTCCGGCAAGATTGTAGTGAGCCTGCAAGAGAGCATCGGCGCAAACGTCACGTTTCTCTCCGACAATTTCGTTTTTTATTATTCCAATGCCACGTGCACCGGAATCGCCGCCGGGTCGTGCGCCGTCGGACAAGTGGGGCTTACGCCGAACGCCACGATTACGGGACCGGTTTACGGCTCGTTTGACGCCACGCCTGTGATCCTGGCCGTCATCAGCGCCAGCAGTTTCGGAGGGTTCTCCGCGGTGGCGCCCGGTACATGGATGGAGATCTACGGCACCAATCTCGCCAACGTCGTCTCCCAGACTTGGACCGCCGCCGATTTCAACGGTAACCTGGCGCCCACGTCGCTGGGCGGCGACACGGTTACCATCGGCGGCCAGCCGACATTTGTCGATTTCATCAGCCCGTTACAAGTAAATGTCCAGGCGCCATTCAATGTCGCGACCGGGCCGCAGCCGGTGGTGATTACCACGCCGGGTGGAACCAGCGCCCCCTTTACGCCGACGGTGAATGCAACCGAGCCAGGCCTGGACGCGCCCGTATCGTTCAACGTCGGCGGAATCCAGTACGCCGTGGCCATGCACGCCGATTACTCGTACGTGCTCCCCACCGGCGCGATTGCGGGCCTCAATTCGCGGCCCGCCCAGCCCGGCGAGGAGATCGTTCTCTACGGGATCGGCTTCGGGCCGGTCACGCCCGAAATACCGGCGGGCCAGCTTGTGCAGCAGGCCAATGCGATCACATCGTCCTTTGGAATGTCCATAGGCGGCGTGCCCGTTACCAGCGTGCCCTATTCGGGATTAGCGCCGAATTTCACGGGCTTGTATCAGTTCAATGTTGTGGTGCCGGCCGACGCCGGCAACGGCACTGTGCCGTTGACCTTCACGGTCGACGGAGTGGCCGGAACGCAGACGTTGTCTCTCGCGGTGACCAACTAGCGCGTCGCTGTGCGGCAGGTTGGTAAACCTGCGGGCCGATTGTTAATCGGCCTTCACTTCTTCGTCGCCAGTTTCAGATTCACTACGGGTTGCTTGCGCGTGTCAAATGAGCTGAGAGTCCTGGCAGCGCTGGAAGCGCCGTCAAAGTCGGCTCTGATCTCGTAATCCACATCCGTCGAGAGTCCGTGAAAGTAGTAGGCGCCGTTGTCCCGCGTGATGAACGAACGGATCTGCAGGGTCTTGGTGTTCTTCAACTGTACGACGGCCCCGTTCACGACCCCGCCTTGCGCGTCGTTCACCACCCCCTGCACGGAGCGGATGTTGGGGTTTTCATCCTTCTTCTCCGCCCACGCCGCCCCCGCCGTCAGCAGCAGCGCGCACACCGCCGCCGCGAAAAGCCGCCGGATTGCGGAATCGCCCAAATCTCTTGACATCGCTTTACTTCCAGTCCTCCTCGGATTCTTCCTCTTCCGCGTCCTCCACGAAGTCTTCGTCTTCTTCCTCCTCCAATTCCTCGGCGGATTCCAGTTCGAGAGGGTCGGTCCCGATCACCTTCAGGTCCGCTCCACACTCGTCGCAACTGATGGAGTCGCCTTCGTCCACATCTTCTTCATCCACATCGATGGCCCCATTGCATGCCGGGCATGTAACCATAGCTAGAATTCCTCCCGGAGACCTCACAATACATTTAGCGAAACTCCGCCTCGCTTGCAACTGTATTGTACAGCGTTTAGCGGGTCAGCGAGCGGCCTGCTTCGCCAGCCGGCGGCGCGTGGTCCCGGGGACCATTCCCTTCATCCGCATGTACAGGAAAAGCTGCGCCCTGTGGGTCAGCTCGTGCTCCTTGACAAATTGCAGCATTTCCAGCCGCGTGACCCGCGCACCGTCCACCCGCGTGATGATGCCGGAATAAAACTCCGGCGGCTGGGCCGCCAGTTCCACCGCGCGCCGCTCCACCGAAGCTCGCAATTCCCGCGCCAGGTCGGCGGCGCCGGCCCCCTCGGGCAACAGCGCGAACCGGGCCATCTTCTCCCGGAATTGCGGACCGCCGAGTTGCTCCTCGCCTTCCAGCAACAGGCCCGTGAGGCCATGTCCGGCGATCAGAATATGGCGCGCGATTTCGCCGAACGTCATGACGTCCGCCGTAGGCTTGTAGCCGAACTCGCCGGCCGGAAACTCCTCGACGGCCGCGGCCGTATCCGCGCGGATCGTTTTCCAGGAATCCAGAACTTGTTCCAGTCTCACCATATGTTTCCATTGTACGTTGTGGGGCGGGCGTCCACGGGGTGCCCCCTGGGCCCGGCGGGTCTCCAGACCCGCTCCCCGGCACGGCGTCCGCCACAAGGCGTTAGAATCGACCACATGCACCGTCGCGATTTCTTTCGAGCGGGCAGCGCCGTGGCCGCCGTGCCGGCATCCATCTGGGCGGACTCCGCCAAAGGCGCGATGCGGATCACCGCTGTGGAAACCGATCTGCTGCGCTTTCCTCCCGGCAAACCCTTCGCCGACGCGATCCACAACTTCGGGGCCGAAGCGGGCGGCGTGGTCCTGCGCCTGCATACGGACGCCGGAATCACCGGATGGGCGTACAGTTCCTTCGGCATGATCGCCGGCGGTCCGCCCGTAGTACAGACCATTCTGGAACAGGAAATCAAGCCCCTCCTGATCGGCAAAGACCCCGCGTTTCCCAAGCGCTTGCGCGCCGACCTTTGGAAAGCGACCGAATACCAGGGCGTCGCTGGACTGGGGCAGTTCGCCATTGCCGCGGTCGATATCGCCCTCTGGGACATCCTGGGAAAAGCCGCCGGCCTGCCCGTGTACAAGATGCTGGGCGCTTACGCCGACCGCGTTCCGGCGTACTCCATGTGCGGCTGGTATTACGAGGGCGACGGCGATCTGTCGCAATTCAAGCAGTCCATCGCGGCGGCTTTCGAGGAAGGCTTCCCGGCCGTTAAGATCAAGGTGGGACGCGCGCCGCTCGAAGATGACATCCGGCGCATCGAAGCGGCGCTGGCGCTGGCTGGGAAGCAACGGCGCGTCATGGTGGACGCCAACCAGGCCTTCAACTTGAACGAGGCTATCCGGCGCGGGCGCGTCTATCAACAACTGGGCTGCTACTGGTACGAAGAGCCGATGCCGCCGTACGATCATGTCGCCTACGCGGAGCTGGCGCGCGAGCTGGATATTCCCATCGCCACCGGCGAAAACGAATACACCAAGTATGCGTACGCGGACCTGATCGCCCGCCACGGCGTCGATATCGTGCAGCCCGATAACCGGCGCGCCGGTGGGGTGAGCGAGTGGATGGAGATCGCCGCCATCGCGGCGGGATTCGGGCTGGACGTAGCCAGCCACGGCGGCGGCGCCACCAACGTCCACATGCTGCTGGCCATGCCCAACGCCATTTATCTGGAGAGCGGCAGCCTCAAAGGCACACCATCCAACGTCGAAGAGTTGCGCATGCGCGATGGCCGGATTCTGGCGCCGGAGTTGCCCGGCATGGGCAGCGAGCTGCGGCCGGACTTCATCCGCAAGCACAAGGTGACATAAATGTTGGAAAAAGTCGATCTGACCCGCGCCATATCCAAGGAAGAATACAAGGCCCGGCTGCCGGCATTGCAGGCCAGTCTCTACGATCTGCAGCTTCGCACGTCGGAGGCGGGTCTCGCGAGCGTCATCGTCTTCGAAGGTTGGGAGGCGGCCGGCAAAGGCACCTGCATCAACGTGCTCACCAGCCGGCTGGAGCCGCGTGCCTTCCGCCTGTACGTGATCCAGGAACCGCGCACGCACGAGCTGCACATGCCGTGGCTTTACCGGTTCTGGCAGCGCATTCCGAATTACGGGCAAATGGCCATTTTCGACCGGAGCTGGTACCGCCGCGTGCTGGAGGAGCGCGTGGAGAAGATCACGCCCAAGAGCGAATGGCAGAAAGCGTATCGCGATATCGGAGACTTCGAGCGCACCCTGGCCGACGACGGCTACGCCATCGTGAAGCTGTTCTTCCACATTAGCAAGAAGGAGCAGAAGCAGCGCTTCAAGAAGCTGGAGAGCCACCCGCTCACGCGCTGGCAGGTGCAGCAGGCGGACTGGAAGCGTCACAAGGAATACGACAAGTATCTGGTGGCCGTGGAAGAAATGCTTGAGCGCACCGAATCGGAATGGGGGCCGTGGACCATCGTGGAGGCCACCGACCGGTACTGGACGCGCATTGCCGTCTTCGAGGCCATCGTCCGGGCGCTCAAAGCGGCGGCCGAAAAGCGCGCCGCGAGGAAGGTCTGACCATGCTGGAAACTCTGGATCTGGGCAAACACCTTTCGCGAGCGGAATACGAGCGCGACCTGTTGCGTTACCAGGTGCAGTTGCGCGAGTTGGCGTGGCAGCTCTACCGGCGCAAGCGCTCGCTGGTGGCGGTCTTTGAAGGACGCGACGCGGCGGGTAAGGGAGGCACGATTCGCCGGTTGACGGAAAAGCTCGACCCGCGCGGATACGAAGTCTTTCCCATCGCCGCGCCCGAGGGCGAGGACAAGGCGCACCACTACCTGTGGCGATTCTGGCGGCGCCTCCTGCCGCCCGACGAAAAACAGATCCTGATCTTCGACCGGAGCTGGTACGGCCGTGTGCTTGTGGAGCGCGTTGAGGGATTCTGCACGGAAGACTCCTGGAAGCGGGCCTATCGCGAGATCAACGATTTCGAGCGCCAGCTCGTGGACGCCGGCGCCATGGTGGTGAAGTTCTGGCTGCAGATCAGTCCCGAAGAACAACTGAAGCGCTTCGAAAAGCGCCAGGACACAGCCTACAAGCGTTGGAAGCTGACGCCCGAGGATTGGCGCAACCGCGAGAAGTGGGGCCGCTACGACGAAGCTGTGGAAGACATGCTGCTGCGAACCAGCACATTGACCGCGCCATGGACGGTTGTGGAATCGAACTTCAAATGGTTCGGGAGGGTGAAGTGCCTGAAGACTGTCGTGGACGCGGTGAGTAAGGCGCTCGGCTACAAACCCGCCGACCCGGTAATAGAGACCCAGGCCCGCAAGCCTGGCGGAAAGGCGGGCAAGCCTGGGAAGAAAACGGGCGGGAAGCCGCACGCTTGATGCCGTTCAGCGCGGTTCAGCAGTTGGTCATAACCGGCAGCAGCACGGCAAAGAACTGCGTCGGGACGGCTACGGACTCGTGCAACGGAATCGCATCGAAGACCACCGGATCGGCGGTTGGCGTGCGGTAGGTCGCGCCGCCGTTCAGCGAGACGAAGCCAGCCGATCTCGAAGGCACCCCGTCCGCCGGATCGCTGGCCGCGGCTTTTACCGGCGCCAGCGGGTGCTGCCGGACCAGAACCGCCGGCTCTGTTTCCAGGAAGACCTTGACATCTCTCACGATCTTGTTTTCGGTGTTCCGATGCCCGACCTTCCGCACGAAATCGCGCAGGGCGAACGAAAACATGAAGGCCAGAACGGCGCAGCCCAGGAACCAGATCGATCCGGTGCGCGCCGGAGCGCTGCGGCGGACGACGATCATCAAGCCAGCGGCAATCAGGAACAGTAGCCACATGCTCTGGTGCGCCAGGCGCGCTGTGTTCTTGAGTCTTTGTTCGGCAATGGGTAGGTCGAAGCTCATGATTGGTTCTCCCGTCGGCTTACTCACTGCACATCGAGCGCCATTCTCCCGGCAGGAGCCATGTTGTTGGAAATACGAGGTGTTCCTCTTTCCGTTGGGAGACGGGAGGGGACAGGGTTGGCGTTCCAGACGCCTCGGTGTGACAGAGTTGTCACTTTGGGACGGGACCTGCGGTGGTAAACTCTGGACAGGTGCCGCGTGGCGTCGAATCCAGTCTCCAAACTCACCGAAGAGCAGTACCTGGCCATCGAGCGGGCGGCGGAGTTCCGCAGCGAATTCATTGACGGCGAAATGTTCGCCATGTCCGGCGGGACAAACCGGCACAGCCGCATCCAACGGCATTTGCTTGTGGAACTCGATTTGGCATTACGGGCGAGCGCGTGCGAGCCTTTTGGTCCCGATTCCCGGGTCAGGGTGTCAAGCCGGGCGTACGTGTACCCGCACGTTTCGGTGGTCTGCGGAGAGCGGCAGGCCGTCGACGAGGATGACGACGTCCTCATCGACCCCGTGGCGATCTTCGAGGTCCTGTCCCCCTCCACCGAGAAATACGATCGCGGCCTGAAGTTTCAGCTCTATCGCACTATCGATTCGCTCAACGACTACATTCTGGTAAATCAGGAACAGGTTCGTGTCGAGCAGTACACGCGCCACGCGGATGGCACCTGGACTTTTCGCGACTACCAGAGTCCGGACGAAGAACTGAAGATCGATTCCATCGGCGTCGCGATTCCTCTGCGCCGGATCTACGATCGGGTCGGCATCCAGCCGGCTACCGGCTAACTGACCCACTCCCTCCCGCTCCAGGCGACGTACCGCTCGTCCACCGAAAAGCCGCGGGTCGCGCGTCTTCACCCGCTCCGCCTGCGCGCGCGCGACCGGATTGAACGGTCCCGCTATCCTGTATAACTCATTGGCGGTGGTAAACTTCGAACAGGTGCCCCGTGGCGTCGCATCCAGTCTCCAAACTCACCGAAGAGCAGTACTTGGCCATCGAGCGGGCGGCGGAGTTCCGCAGCGAATTCGTTGACGGCGAGACGTTCGCCAGGGCCGACGTGTCAATTAGCCACCTCCGAATCCAGGGGAATCTGCTGGGAGAAGTCTACAAAGCGTCGCGGGGCAGTGCGTTCGAGCCATTTGGCTCGGATTCCCGAGTCAGGGTGTCGAGCCAGGCGTACGTGTATCCGGACGTCACCGTAGTTTGCGGAGAGCAGCAACCCATCGACGAGCATGACGACCTCCTCACCAACCC
>JBEKPZ010000325.1:0-7999 GCA_049520215.1 Bryobacteraceae bacterium
CGGGAACCCTGGCCGGGCACGAAGGGGTCGCGGATCGCGTGGAACTGCGGACGGGAGACGCGACTGACTTACCGTATCCGGCAGACAGCATGGACGCCGTGTTCATGAGCTTCACCCTGGAGTTGTTCGACACGGCGGAAATCCCCGCCGTGCTCGCGCAGTGCAGGCGGGTGCTCAGGGCCGGCGGACGCATCGTGGTAGTCGGCATGTCCAAAGAGGGGGCGCACGGATTGGTTTACGAGGCTTATGAGTGGACGCATCGGCATTTTCCCAACTTTGTCGATTGCCGCCCGATTCTTGTAAGTCAGGTGCTGGCTGCGGCCGGCTTCCAAGTTACTGAGAAGCGGAACTTGCAGATTTGGGTGCCCATGGAGGTTGTGCGGGCCGAAAAGGCGGGCTGAGAGCCTGCCCCACAAATTACTCAGCCGGAAAGTCAGTCACGGTTTTAAGCTGGTTGGTATAATCGGACGATATGACCCAGAAGCGGGACGCCGTGCCGTTGATCCTGACGGCTGGTTTCATACTTTTGGTCCTGGCCTCCAACGTCTACATCTTCACGCAGCCCATCGCCGAGTTCGGAGATTACGGCGCCAATTCCCTGCTGGTGCAACAAGCAAAGCATTTCAAATTATTGACCGGACACTACTCTCGCTGGCATTTTCATCACCCCGGCCCTGCCTTTCTGTACTTATTCGCGCTTGGTGAGTTTGTATTCTATGACTTGCTTCACTTAGTCCCAGCCCCCTTTAACGGCCAACTTCTCATTGCCATCCTTTTCAATGGGTCCTTGCTCTGCGCCACCTTATATGTGTTCCAGCGGCACTCGAAGTTACCGGCTCCGCTGGCGCTACTCGCGGTTTACGTAGTAATCGCGGTTAGCGGCAAGCCTTCACTGCTGGCCTCCAACTGGATACCTGAAGTGATGATGTTCCCATTTCTGCTTTTCGCGGTAAGCGCCGCGTCGATACTGGCGGGCGCTACGCGCGACCTGCGGTTTATGGCCTTTTCGGCGATGCTTCTGATTCACGCCCACGTCGCTCAGTTCCTTTTCGTAGGGATCATCGGCGGTGGCACGGTCGCGTACATCCTGGCGCGCGCGCAGCGGCAAGGGCATTTGCGCGAGTTCCTTTCGGAGCACCGGCGCGATTTCACTTGGGCGGCTGCGATCATATTCGTTTTCGCGCTCCCTCCGTTGCTCGAAATCGCTTTGGACAAGCCCAACAACCTGGACGCCGTGTTGGCGTACCAACGTCAATTCGGCGACTTACGGAACAGCCTGGCGACGGCCATTGACTATTTTGCGTGTTTTCTGCTCTTCGTGGGCGCGCCGCAAGTTGCTATTCCGAAGGGACTGGCGGCGGTTCTGGGGATTGGTTTTTCGCGTCCTGCCGTCATCGTGTATTGGGTAGCGCTGGCGGCCCTTATGGTGACTGCCATGGTTGCCGGGCGCAGGGCGGCCGTGGGGCAGAGATCCGTATTCCTGAGACATCTGACATTGGTCGGGGCCCTGAGTGTGTTGCTGTTCCTGTATTGGTCTACCCGAATTACTGGTGGAATGTTAGTCATGAATGGGTACTTCATCTATTCCATACATCTACTGGCGTGGTTTGTCCTTTTGGCTGCGGTGACGCCATTCCTGGATTGGCGAGTAGCCCGGACACTGAACGTGGCGGCGGTCACTTTGCTGGTGGCAGGCGGCATTGCGGAACGAGCGTGGATGCGTTACACGGTTATTGGTTGGCCGGATGTTTCGCAGGCTGCCGCGGTTGTGCCGGATGCGCCCTTTGGGAAGGTGGCCGTCGGATTCGATAACGCCAACTGGCCCTCGGCGGTGGGACTGGCTAACTCCATGCAGAGGCTTGGCAAGCCATTTTGTGTGAGCGCGGAGTGGGGCTTTCTGTTTGCGAGAGAAAACGTTTGCCCGGAAATGGCGATGGCCGACAAGGTATGGCTGGCGAGAGAAGCAAGGTCTTGCGCGGCCCCGTGCCGGTATCTTTACCGCGGCGCGGCTTTTTCGCTTACCGTCTCTCCGGCTCAGCCTGTAACGCTGCCGGTGGAGGCCGGCTTGGGCGATTCAATGGATTTGGACAGATCGGGATTCAACGGGGCCGAGAAAACGCACCGATGGTCGGGCAAGCACGCCGCGATCCGATTCTGGCTGTCGGCGGAGCTGCCACCCGCGCCATGTTTCCGGATCGCACTCACAGGGTATGCTCTTCCGGGCCGGCCTGCACAGCTTGGCGTTAACGGGCGATTCCTTGGAACGCTGTCGAAAACCGAACTGGACACGGCGGTGTTCGTGGTTCCGCGGGAGGCGCTGGTTCCCGGCAAGGTGAATCGCATTTCGCTGGATACGGAAAACGCGGGGTTCGTGGGCACGGACCGGCGCGAGATCGGCTACGGCTTTGTGCGGATGATCCTGCGCGCGGCCACTGCGGAGGAGAGTTGCGTGGTCGCGCGCAGGTGATCCAATTACCGGGGCGAAGTGCCTTCCAGCTTTGTCAGGCGCTCTGCGAGGGAGCGGATCTGTTGTTGCTGATCTTCGATCTGCTCCTTTTGGGCGGCGATCGTGGCGCTCTGTTTTTGCAGTTCGTTGAGCAGCATGGAGTCCAGCACCTGGTACTTTACCGTTTCGATCTGCCCGTCGGCTGAGTGCGCCACCAGATCCGGGTACACCTCGGCCACTTCCTCGGCGATCAGCCCGTATTGGACGGGCTGCGAGCCGTCGCTGTATGGCTTCTTGTAGTGGAAGGTGACCGGGCGCAGGCGCAGCAAGCCGCTGCTGGCTTCCGCCATGTCCTGGATATCTTCTTTGTAACGGCGAGAGGACGACATGACGCCGAGATTCCCGTTGGAATCGACCAGGACCGGCACGGCACCGCTGCTCTGGGTGGTGGCGCCCCAGATGCCCGCGATGAATGCGGAGGTCTGGGTGCCAGCGGTTCCGATGCGGATGACACCGCTGTCGGTGGCGGAGCCCAGGTTGCCGATCTCGATGTTGTTGCTGGTGTTGGTGACGTTGACCCCGGCGTCGTACCCGATGGCGATGTTGCCGTCCCCCGTCGTGTTGCCCAGTAGCGCGTACTCCCCGCTGGCCGTGTTGTCGTTCCCGCTAGTGTTGTTCCCTAGCGCGTAGACACCGCTGGCCGTGTTGTCCACGCCGGTGGTGTTGGAGGACAGTGCTTGCAAGCCGCTGGCCGTGTTTGCCCCCCCAGTGGTATTGGAGATCATCGCGTTCTCACCGACGGCCGTGTTCCCGCCCCCAGTGGTGTTGTGGTACAGCGCGCCGTCACCGCTGGCCGTGTTGTCGGTCCCGGTGGTATTGAAGTACAGCGCTCGGTAGCCGCTGGCCGTGTTGCCGCCACCGGTGGTGTTGGCGAACAGCGCTTGGTAACCGGTGGCCGTGTTGCCCGCCCCGGTGGTGTTGGACATCAGTGCGCTGGCACCGACGGCCGTGTTGGACAAGCCGGTTGTGTTGGCCTGAAGCGCACCGTCTCCGATCGCGGTGTCGCCGGTTCCGGTCGTGCCAGGCGGCAGTGCTCCCAAACCCGCGCTGAAGTTGCCCGACGCGCCCGTGGGAGCCTGAATGATTGGAACGCCCCCGCTTCCAGGCGACAGGATGCTGCCGGTCAGCGTCAGATTGCCATCCACCTGCGCATTGCCATTGACCTCCAGGGGCGCTACTGGTGTGGTGGTTCCGATCCCCACGTTGCCCGTCCCGCCTTTCACCGTAAGCCGCGCGATGAGCGGCTGGTTCCTCTGGTTCAGACTGCCGGCCGTGTAAAGCGTCTGGTCGGCTGTAAATCCACCAATGTCCTTCGCCTGCCACTGCGCCGAGGGGACCGTCTGGTTCGGATAGGTATAGAAGTTCACCGATCCGACCCCGAAGCCCGTGGGCGGTGTATTTCTCAAATCGAGTGCGGGGCCGGAGGTAGGTCCGCCGTCGACTTCGGCGGTGATGCTGCCGGCCACGTCCAGGACATCCAGGGTGGTGGTGGTGTTGATACCGATGCTGGTGGCGTTCTGGTACATCACGGAACTGCCCACGTCGCCGGTGGCGTCTGTGAACATGGCGATGTAATTGGCCGTTCCCGTGGCGGCGACGGCGGGCGCCACGGCCGCTGTGGTCGCGACTGCTACCGCGGCCACTGGCCGGGCCGGCTGCACGGCGCTGGATGAAGCTTCCGGCTGTACGACCATGGAAGAGCCGGCCAATGCGTAGGCCGAGGCGGGCTTGCCGCCCAGCGTGTCGGCGTCGCCCGCTTTCAGCGCATAGGGCACGCTAACCAGCAGCACCCGAGGCAGGTCCACTTCGCCCGGCACATAGAACTTCACTTGCAGCCAGCGCGATTCGCCGGCAGTGAACAGCTCCACCGGCACGCCTTCGTTGCTCGCCGATCCGAGCAGCACGGTGTAGTTGCCATTGGCATCCGGTTCGACGTTGCGATCTTCGGTCCACAAAGGCGTGCCGCCTTCCTGTTGGCCATATATCGCGAAAGTGGCGCCTACCGGCCCGGCGGGTTGATTCACCGGTGCGTGGAAGGATCCGGCGAAACGCACGAGTCTGGGAACGGCGGTGATGGCGGCGCTCTGGGTTTGCTGCGCACTGGCGACAGCAACGAGGCACAGGAAACAAGCAATGAGTAAGTGGGTCTTATAGAGTAGACGCATGTGACCTCCAGGTCGGGGTTAGTTTATCACATTACGCCGGTACCGGCTAATACTCCACGCCGACCAGAAACAGGCCTTTGGCGGGAGCGGTGGGGCCGGCTTTGCGCGCGCAGTTGGGGACGAGCAGCGCGCGCAGGCCGGATTCATCGAGGTTGCCGCGGCCGGCTTCCAGCAGCGATCCCACGATGTTGCGGACCATGTGCTTCAGAAAGCCGCTGCCGCGCACGCGGTAGATGAGGCGGTCCGGCTGGGCTTCGAGATGCGAGCGGAAGATGGTGCGCACTTTGGTCTTGCCTTCGTCGTCGTCGCGGCTGTCGCGGCTGTCGGACGCCGCGAAGGCGGTGAAGTCGTGCTCGCCCTCCAGGATGGGCGCGCAGTCGATCATGCGGTCGAGCGAGAGCGGATAGGGATACTGGTGGACGTAGCGCCACTCCCAGGGCGGGCAGACTTCGGCGCGCACGATGCGGTATTCGTAGGTCTTGGCCAGGGCCTGGAAGCGGGGATGAAAATCGGGCGCGGCCTCCGTGGTGGAGAGCACGCGGATGAAGGGCGGCAGCAAGCGGTTCATGGCCCTACGCAGGTTGGGCAGCGGGATGGGGTTTTCAAGGGTGAAGGCGGCCTCCTGGGCGAGGGCGTGAACGCCGGCATCGGTGCGGCCGGAGCCGGCCACGTGCACAGGTGCGCCTTCGATTTCGCCGACCACGGATTCGAGCGTGCCCTGAATGGTCGGCAGGCCGGGCTGCACTTGCCAGCCGTGGAAATCTGTACCGTCGTAGGCGAGTTGGATTCGGATGCGGCGCATTATCTCGTGGGGCAGGCCCTCGGCCTGCGGCGGCCTCCCAGGCCGCCTCTTTGTTTGCGGCTATGCTGCACCGCGACCCATGGCAGTGCCGGCCATGTTCTTCCAGGCGATAGCCGGGTATCGCGCTTTCATCTCGTCGGGAAGGCGACGGGACGCCTCCGGAATGATTTCAAGGCATCGCGTTACGGTATAAAGGCCCGCGACAAACTGAGTAGCGAGGTCGATATTGAGCTCTATGTCGCGCAAAGCGGTCGCGGCGTCAGAAGGCATAGATGGCTTCGGTTGTAGCCGCCGGTTTCACGTGAGGCTTCAGCCCGTCGCGGTTCAACACGTCCACACGTCCGTCGAACAATGCGGCGATCGAATCTTTCAAACCGGCATAATCGAAAACAGTGATGCGGGCGGCGGGATCGAATTCGATCATGATATCGGTGTCGCTTCCAGGCCGCTGGTCGCCCCGCGCCTGAGAACCGAACAATGCGGCATGAGCTACGCCCAACTGGCGCAGCACGGCTTCGTTTTCCCGCAGCCGGGCCATGATCTCTTCACGGTCCATATTCCTACATTCAGCTTAACCCGCCCAAATAATACGCGCTGGAGCGCGCCGCGAACGCGATGCCAGCCCGTTTTCGCCGACCGCACGCCAGGGTCTGCCAACACTCACGCCGGTCGCGATCCCGGTTTGACGGCCGGCAGGCCTTGCGTGCACAGCGGGCACTCGGCTGGATCGTAGGTAAGCACTTGCAAGGTGACCAATGCCACGCGCGGGACGCCTACATCGGCGTGGCCTCCGCTGCGGTCGACGATGGAGCCGGCAGCCAGCGGTCGCGCTCCGGCGGCGCGTAGCGCATCCACGACGTCACGCGTGCTGCCTCCGGTGGTGACCACGTCTTCGACCACCAGGGCCGGCTCGCCTGGCGTTACCGTGAAGCCGCGGCGCAAGGTCATCTTCTTGTTCTCGTCGCGCTCGGTGAAAATGAATCGGGCGCCTAGCGCGCGCGCGACCTCGTGGCCGATGATCAGGCCGCCCAACGCGGGCGACACCACCAATCCCACCGGTTCGGGTACGAGTCTGCGGAGCTCGTCGGCGAGCAGGCCGCCCAGTTCGGCCGCGTGCCGCGGATATTGCAGCACCAGCGCGCATTGCAGATATGCGGGGCTGTGCAGTCCGCTGGTGAGCCGGAAATGGCCGTTGAGATACGCGCCCGTGGTGCGGAACAGTTCCAGGATCGATTCGGCTTGCGGCGTCACAAAGGCCTACTATACCATTGAGGAAAGCTGCAAGCCGCCTGAAAGGCGGCTGCGGGCAAGATTGCCCGCCCTCCGAATAATAAGGCTAAAGCATGCATCGTCTTCAAAGCGCTATTTCTATTCTCTGCGTCCGGCTGTTGATTGCGCCGGCCTTTGCCCAGCAAACGCACTCGATCGTTGAGCCAGGCGGGTCATTCAGTTGGATCACAGGGCGGTACCGGACCAAGCAAGTGCCGCCTATCAACGTGGCGAACTCCGGCCGGCTGGAGTTGTTGCTGCGCGCCGGAAGGCTGTACCTCTCCATGCAGGATTCGATCGCGCTGGCGCTGGAGAATAACCTCGACATCGAGATCCAACGTTACGGGCCGGAGATTGCCGACGCGCAGGTTTTGCGCGCCAGGGCTGGCGGATTCGCGCAGGGCGTTTCGACGTCGGTGACCGCGGGACCCACCAGCGCGCAGTCCGGCGGTGTGGCGCAGAGCGGCGTGTCGGGGAATCCTTCGACGCAGGCCAGCGCAGCCAGCGCCACAGCGGTGGGCAACACCGTAATCACGCAATCCGGCCCGGCGATTCCCAGCTTCGATCCGGCCCTGGTGGGCAGCGCGAACTGGGCGCACCAGACGATTCCGGAAAGCAGCACGTTCATTGCCGGAGTCGATGAATTGATTCAGCGGCAGGACACCTCGGGCTTGACCTACCAGCAAGGCTTCCAGAGCGGAACTTCGGTGAGCCTGGGGCTGAACAATTCCACGTCGATCGGCAATAGCTCGACCACGCTGTTCAATCCGGTGACCAGCTCGTCGCTGGGGCTGACGGTGACGCAACATTTGCTGCAAGGCTTCAGCCTGGCGGTGAATCAGCGGCAGATCCAGATCGCGAAGAACAACCGGGAGCTTTCGGATCTGACTTTCAAGCTGCAGGTGATCACCACGGTGGCGGCGGTGATGGACCTTTATTGGGACCTGGTGACGTTCAACGAGAACGTGCGGGTGGAGCAGCAGGCCGTGGCTACCAGCACTAAGCTTTTCGAGGACAACCAGAAGCAGGTGGAAGCCGGAATGATGGCGCCGATCGAAGTGGTGCGGGCGGAAGCGCAGTTGGCTACCGATCAGCAGAACCTGACGCTGGCGGAGACCCAACTGCTGCAGCAGGAGACCATTCTGAAGAACGCGTTGAGCCGCACCGGCGTGGCCAGTCCGGCGGTGGCCGAGGCTCGCATCGTGCCCACGGATCGCATCCGCGTGCCGGACGTGGAGCCGGTAACGCCGATGCAGG
>JBEKPZ010000326.1:0-7996 GCA_049520215.1 Bryobacteraceae bacterium
TCCGAAAAAGGTAACTCCATGGCAACAAAGAAACAAATCGCGGCAAATCGCCGCAATGCAAAGAAGTGTACGGGTCCAAAAAGCCCGCAAGGCAAGGCCACGTCCTCCATGAACAACCTGCGTCACGGTCTGCGCGCCCGCACCATCATCCTGCGCGGCGAAAAACAAGAGGATTTTGACGAAATCCACGACGGCATCCAGAACCAATACCAGCCTCAGAACCCGGCCGAGCAGCACCTGGTCGACCAGGCAGCCATCGCGCAATGGAAGCTGGCCCGCGCGGAAGCTTACGAAGCCCGTTCCTTCGCCAAAGACTCTTCCATCGAAGCCTGCCAAAAGGTCTTCAGCCATATGACCCTGGTCACAGGCCGCCTGGAGCGCGCCTTCTTCAAGGCCTATAAGGAGTTGGAGCGCATCAAAGCCGCCCGCCAGAAACAACCGCAGCCACCGGACCAATCCACCGATGAGCGGGAATCCGTCAAGCACCCTGCCATCAACCTTTACTGGATTAACCCCGAGACCGGCGAGAGGACCCTCGCCGCCCAAACTCCGGCAGCCGTAGAGATCACCGAAAGGCTACAGCGCAACGAGCCACCCAGCTAACGGCCACCGGATCGCGATGTCGCCACGCGCCGGCCTCGCCGCCTCCATATATAATCAGACTTCACAATCTTTTTGGAGGAACACCATGCCCGCAGACGCTCTCGAACAGAAGGTCTGGAAGGCCCTCGATGGCTTCCGCATCGAATTGCCTTCCTGGGGCTTTGCCAATACCGGAACCCGTTTTGGCAAGTTCCAACAAGCCGCCGCCGCCACCACTACCGCCGAGAAATTGAGCGACGCCGGCCAGGTGCATCGCTTCACGGGCTGCTGCCCGACCGTGGCCGTGCACGTTCTCTGGGACTTTCCGGACGGTAAGTTCAGCGTGCCCGAAGTCATGCTCATGGCCGAGCGCCATGGTGTCAAGATCGGCGCCATCAACCCGAATGTCTTCCAGGACCAGATCTACAAATACGGCTCGCTGGGCAACCCCGACCCTGCCGTCCGCCGCGCCGCCTTGCAGCACATTTTGGACTGCATCGAAATCGCCACCGCCACCGGCAGCCGCGACATTTCGCTATGGTTCGCGGATGGCTCCAGCTATCCGGGCACGGCCAATATCCGGCATCGCCGCCGCTGGTTCGAAGAAGGCCTGGTGGAAGCGCACCGCAATCTGGAGCCGAACCAGCGCCTGCTGGTCGAGTACAAACCTTTCGAGCCGGCCTTCTATCACACTGACATCGCGGATTGGGGCATGTCGCTGTTGATGGCGCGCAACGCCGGACCGCAGGCCAAGGTGCTGGTGGATACCGGGCATCACTACCAGGCGCAGAACATCGAGCAGATCGTGGCGTGGCTGCTTTCGGAAAACATGCTGGGCGGCTTCCATTTCAACGACCGCCGCTATGCCGACGACGATCTCACGCTAGGATCCATCGATCCCTACCAGATCTTCCGCATCTTCCACGAGATCGCGTTGTTCGAATGGGAGACCGGCCGGCGCGCCGAAATCGCCTACATGGTCGATCAGAGTCACAACCTGAAAGACAAGATCGAAGAGACCATCCAGACCGCAGTCACCGCGCAGGAACTTTATGCTAAGGCCGCGCTGGTGGACCACGCCGCGCTGGCGCGCCATCAGAGCAAGGCCGCGCTGGTGGATGCCGAAGAGTGCCTGAAGGATGCTTTCGCCACCGACGTGCGCCCGGCCATCCGCGAATGGCGCAAAGCCAACGGCATCCCGGCCGAGCCGATGAAGGCCTTCCGCGAAAGCGGCTACCAGGAGCGCGCCGCGCGGGAACGGGGCGCAAAGAACGCCGCCGCGGTGACCAGCTATGCATAAGCCGAGTGGGGCAGGCTCTCAGCCTGCGGCGGCCTCTCAGACCGCCTGCATCTCAGCGCTTCTCTGCTTGCTTTGTCTTACCTTGCAAGCAGCCAACCCAAAGTTGCAGACGCAAGCCTGGAGCGCGCACTGGATCTCAGTTCCCAGCGAATCGCCCTATGACTACGGCGTCTACCACTTCCGCCGCACATTCGATCTGCCCGCCCAGCCCTCCTCCTTCCTCATTCACGTCACCGCCGACAATCGCTACAAGCTCTACGTCAACGGCGAGTTCGTCAGCCTGGGCCCGGCGCGCGGCGACCTCCACAACTGGCGCTATGAATCGGTGGATATCGCGAGCCATCTGAAGACCGGCAAGAACGTACTGTCCGCACTCGTCTGGAATTTCGGCGAGCTTGCGCCCGAAGCTCAAACCACCAATCAAACGGGCCTCCTGATTCAGGGCGACAGCGAAGCCGAGCGCATCGTGGACACCGGCAAGCAGTGGAAAGGCATCCGCGACGCAGCCTATTCGCCGGTGCCGCGCGACCGCGAAATGTTGCGCTTCTACTACGTGACCGGCCCCGGCGACCAACTGGATGCGCGTCTCTATCCATGGGGCTGGGAACAGCCCGCCTTCGACGATTCCGCCTGGCCGGCCGCCGCGGTGGCCAGCCCAGGCGCGCCGCGCGATGCACAGGACGGTCCCAACCGTTGGATGCTGGTGCCGCGCTCCATCCCGCCGATGGAATTGACGCCGCAGCCACTCACAGTGCTGCGCTCCGGCGGCCCTTCCCATGAAATCCCGCCGCACACCAAGGCCACCCTCCTGTTCGACCAAACCTTTCTGACCACCGGTTATCCGCAACTGACCGTCAGCGGCGGCAAGGACGCCAGGATCGACATGGGTTATGCGGAGTCGCTGTTTCTCCCCGGCTTCCACGATAAGGGCAACCGCAACGAAATCGAAGGCAAGCAATTCATCGGCGGGCACGACACCTTCATCTCCGATGGCGCGCAGCGACGCCGCTTTGAAACGCTTTGGTGGCGCACCTGGCGCTATCTCCGGCTTTCGATCGAAACGCAGGACCAGGCGCTCACCATCGACGATCTCCACGGCGTCTACACCGGCTATCCTTTCGAACGCAAAGCGCGCTTTGACGCGGGTTCCGCCGAGATTCAGAAGATCCTCGACACCGGCTGGCGTACCGCGCGCCTGTGCGCTCACGAAACCTACATGGATTGCCCCTACTACGAGCAATTGCAGTATGGCGGCGACACGCGTGTGCAGGCGCTGGTCTCGCTCTATATGACCGGCGACGGCCGCCTCATGCGCAACGCCATCGAGTTGCTGGATTCCTCGCGCAGCGCGGAAGGCGCAACGTACAGCCGCGCGCCCTCCCGCCTGCAGCAATACATTCCGCCGTTTTCGCTCTGGTGGATCGGCATGCTGCACGATTACTGGATGTATCAGGACGACCCCGCGTTCGTCGCACGCATGCTGCCGGGAGTGCGCGCCGTGCTCTGGTTCTTTGCCGCGCACCAGCAGGCCAACGGCTCGCTGGGCCACATTCCCTGGTGGAACTTCGTGGATTGGACCAAAGAGTGGGAAGGTGGAGTTCCCCCCGCGCTCAACGGCGGCAACTCGGCGCCGATCGACCTGCAGTTGACGTTGGCATATCAATGGGCCGCGGAGATGGAAGCAGCCTTGGGCAACCAAGCTCTGGCTACAGAGGATCGCCGGGCCGCCGCGCATCTCAGCGAATCCGCGCGCCAGCTTTACTGGGATGCCGGCCGCCATCTGTTCGCCGACACTCCCGAAAAACATGAGTTTTCACAACAAGCCAATGCGCTGGCAGTGCTGGCCGGAGTCAGCGAAGGCGCTGAAGCCCATGACCTGATCAATCGCGCCGCGGACGACCAGAGCCTGGTGCAGTGCTCCATTTACTTCCGCCACTACCTGCACTCCGCCATGAACAAAGTAGGCGCGGGCGATCGCTACCTCGACATGCTGGGCACCTGGCGCACCATGCTCGACCGCGGACTGACCACTTGGGCGGAGACAGCCGACCCCACACGCTCCGACTGCCACGCCTGGGGAGCCAGCCCGAACTACGAACTCTTCCGCACCGTGCTGGGCATCGATTCCGCGGCGCCCGGCTTTGCGCGCGTCGTGATCCGGCCATTCCTGGGCAAACTGACGCACGCCTCCGGCGCGATCCCGCATCCCAAGGGCGAAATTGCCGTGACTCTGGCGCTCGATAACGGTAAACTGGAAGCCGGCGTAACGCTGCCCGCCGGTGTGACAGGCCGGTTCGAATGGCACGGCCAGACTCGGGACTTGCATCCCGGCGAGAATCGGTTGACGCTATGAACCTGATCGTAGGAGCCACAGGCCTGGTGGGCGGCGAGATCTGCCGCCGGCTGGCCGCCGATCGCAAACCGGTCCGCGCGCTGGTGCGGCCGGCCGGGGATGCGTCCCGCATCGACGAACTGCGCGCCGCCGGCGCCGAACTGGCGACGGGCGACCTCAAAGATCCCGCCTCGATCCAGGCCGCTTGCGCAGGAGCGACGGCTGTCCTGTCGACGGCTTCCTCCGTGCTGTCGCGCCAGCCTGGCGACACCATCGACGGCGTGGACCGCATCGGCCAATTGCAACTGATCGAGGCGGCCGCCGCCGCCGGCGTAAAACATTTCGTGTATGTTTCGTTTTCGCCGATGGCCGAGGATTTCGCCTTGCAGCGCGCCAAGCGCGAGGTGGAGCAGGCGCTGATCTCGAGCGGCATGGCGTACACTATTCTGCGTCCCACCTTCTTCATGGAGATCTGGCTCAGCCCGGCGCTGGGCTTCGACGTGGCCGCGCGGCGCGCCCGCATCTACGGCGCGGGTGAGAATCCCATCAGTTGGATCTCGTTCCCCAACGTCGCCGAGTTTGCCGTGCGGTCGCTCGATACGCCGACCGCGCGCAACGCTACCTTTACGCTGGGCGGCCCGGAAGCCATCGCTCCGCTGCAGGTTGTGCGCATCTTCGAGGAACTGGGAGGCGCGCCATTCACCGTCGAATATGTGCTGGAATCCGTTCTGCGCGCAGGCAAGGCGTCCGCGCGCAGAGCGCTGGACGAAGCCTTCGCAGCACTCTCCCTGGCCTACGCGCACGGCGACGCGATCGATATGCGCGCCACCTTGGAAGCCATGCCGGTGCGCCTGGTCGGCGTGCGCGAGTATGCCAAGTGGCTGTTGAACGAGGGTAGCACAGGCTTCAGCCTGTGAGTGCCTTTTTCACCAGCAAAGGGTGGCACAGGCTTCAGCCTGTGAGTGCCTTTTTTAGCTTCCTGCTAGAAGCGCGGTAGACTGCGCAGCAACGCGCCGGCATCCCCCTGTGCGAGCCTGACCGAGTGTATCGGATTCCAGTTCGCGTCCAGCGTGCCGATGTAGGTGCCGGCAGGAGCCATCATAATAATGATGCACGCACGGTCCGGATACCAGAGCGCGCGGTAGCGCGTGCCGTCGGCCGGACCCAGCCAACGGTCGTGCGCGGGCGCACCCAGTTTGCGCACCACGGCATGGTAATCGTCCTGGGCGGTTAGAGACAGATAGATCCTGTCCTTGGCCATGTAAGCCATGCGGGGGCGCAGCACGCTGTCGCGGTAGAAGTTCACCATCACGAACGCCGCCACAATGCCCAGCACCAGCGCGCCGCCGACCTTGCGGAAGATGTGCGAATCGGTATTGGGCTCCAGGCGAATGCCGACCACCGGAGCGGGCCCGGTCTGCTGCGCCGGCGATGGGGGCCGCGCGGGCGCGCCTACCGCGATGGGCATCTCGATCACCCGGCGCCGGTGCGGCCACACGGCGCCCTCTTTGTATTCGAGTTCCTTCAGCAGGCCGACGATGACGACCGGGTCTTCAATGCGCGAGATCTCGCCCAAAAAGCGGCGCGGAATCCAGATCTCCTGGCCGGTGCGCGCATTCGCCACCAGCGCGTCGGTCCAGGTGGCTTTGCGATACTGCCACTGGTTGTGCTCGATATTCAGAATGGGCGGGTAAAAGGAAAACGGCTGGTTCCGTAGCGCTTCGAGAGGAGGCGGAATTACGGGCGAAGACATGAGCCGAATACTATCGTAGCACCGGCCTCTTGGTGTATTCTATAGAAGGGACCGCGGACCGGCTTTCCGATCCGCGGCTTTGTCCGCTACTTCGGCTATCTCCGCTTTATGCGGATAGTAACCGTGATCACGACGGCGATTGCGATCGTAAACGGTCAGCGTAATGGTAAACATGCGCTGCCTCCTTTCCGCCCAAACGTAGACTGGCCGGCCCGGTGCCACCGGGTCGGCTGGCGTTTGGGACGCCGAAAACGCCCCAGCCCCCACATTCAGCGGAAATTCCAATTGAGATAGTGAGGCCGTTGTGGGGCGGCCAATCTTGGCCGCAGCCGCCTTTTTAGGCGGCTCGCCCGGTGACGCCGTAAACAGTCACCCAATTCCGAACTCCCTTAACCGACTGAAAACAACCGCCAAGTCCGTTCTATCCTTCCGGCCGCAAGAAAACCACGTGCTACCATGATGTCGGGTGATGACCTACCGACACCGCGTAAGGCTCTCGCCCGCGTTATTTGAAAACCGAATATTAAGATTAAGCCGCCCGCAGCGGCTCCTTTTACCGATAAGTGCTATTAAGCTGGGTTGCGCAGAACTGTGGCGCAGCCCAGCGTCAGACCAGGCCGAGCAGCGCGTTGACCAGAATGGCACCCATGCCCACCGGGATCATGACTTTCCACCCGACGTTCATGAGTTGGTCGTAGCGGAACCGCGGGAAAGTGCCGCGGAACCAGATCATCAGATAGATGATCGCCGACACTTTGAAGAGGAACCAGAAGATGCCGCTGGCGGCGGCGTTGACCGCCGGTATCATGTAGAGGGCGCCGATCAGCACCAGCACCAGCGCCACGGCGACCAGCACTTTCTGCTGCAGCGGATCCTTCATCTTCCGCACCAGAGTCAGGCTGCTCAGGCCGGAACCGGCGAATACCACTAGCGGCACAATATAGTTGAGCGCCGCCAGCCAGGAAACGCTGGGAAAGGGGCGCAGCCATCCACCCCAGAACAAAGTTACGGCCACCGACGAGATCACCAGGATGTTAGTGTACTCCGCCAGAAAGTAGAGCGACCAGCGGAAGCCGCTGTACTCCGTGTGGAATCCTCCCACTAACTCGGACTCCGCTTCGGGTAAGTCGAACGGCGCGCGGTTAGTCTCCGCTGTCCCGGCGATGATGTATACCACGAACGGAACGATCATGAAGCCGTAATTGGAGAAAATGAACCAGATGCCGCGGGCCTGCTGCGCCTGAATAATTCCCTGCATGCTCAACGTACCGGCCACCATCACGCCGGAGAGCAGCGCGAACGACAAGGCCACTTCGTAACTGACAAGCTGCGCGGCGCTGCGCAGCGCGCCGAGCAACGGATAGTGACTGTTGGAAGCCCAGCCGCCCAGAATGATCCCCAGAATGCCGACGGCGGACATAGCCGATATCACCAGCAGGCCCACATTCACGTCCGTCAGACACAGGTACTTGCTAAATGGAATCACCGCAAACGCGGTCAGTCCGGTGAAGGTCGATATCACAGGCGCCAGCCAGAATATGGCTTTATCGGCTTCCGTGGGGATGATATCTTCCTTGATCAGCAGTTTCAAAGCGTCCGCGATGGGCTGCAATAGGCCATGCGGGCCGGTACGCATGGGGCCCAGCCGCACCTGAAAATCCGCCAGCACTTTGCGCTCGATGAGCGTGAGGTACGCGACCACCCCCAAGACCACGCCAATGATCGCCAGCGTAGCTAGAATCGGCCCAATTATCGGATGGTGGATGATGGCGTCCATATGTTCCTAATGCAGCAATGAGGTGCCCGCCAGCCGCAGGAAAGGCTCTGGATAGAGGCCGATGCCCAGCGTAAGAATGCCGGTCACAGCCAGCGCCACCCGCAATCCGAAGCTGGTAGAGAGCGGCGCTTGCTCGGTAAGATCCCGTGTGAACATGCTGCGCACGATGCGGAAGTAATAGTAAATCGCCACGGCGACATAGAGCGTGCCAATCACCGCCAGCGTGTAATGGTGAGTCTCGATCAGCGATAG
>JBEKPZ010000327.1:0-9470 GCA_049520215.1 Bryobacteraceae bacterium
GCCCCATAACCGTGACCCACATAGGCGATGCGGCTGGCGTCGACATCGCTCCGCGCGGCCAGCAGATCGATGCCCCGCCGGATATCGATCACGGCCTGAATATGGATGTCCCGGTCGTTGTCGCTGTCGCTCAGCGAATTGAAACTGCGCCGCCAACCCACCGGTCTCTCGGGCGGCGCATCGATAAGCAACGACACAATTGGCGGCGACGCGCGTGCCAGCAGCAGCGCCTCGGGGAGGAACTCGTCGCGCCTCCCGTAGTCGGCCGCGAAGATGGCTGCCGGGTGCTTCCCGTTCCGGGCTGGAGTCACGAGAGCCGCCGAAACCGGTCCCAGGGCGCCGGAATACGAGAGCGCCGTCACATACGATCCGTCGGCCTGCTCGGGCTCTTCGCTGCGGGCATTGAGCGGCGCGGCCGATTCGTACGAAAACATCGATACCGGATTTTCCGCGGCCGGCTCTCGGTGCGCACTTGCGGCGCCGGAGACTCCCAGTCCATTCGATGGAACCACCCAAAGGCATATCCGGTCGTCCGCGAGTTGGACAGTCTTGGCGGGCGTCCAGCTTCCCATGTCGAACCGGTGAGAGACGATGCGCGATCCCGGCCGCAGCTCACGGAGAAGCTTGGAACGCAGACGCAGGTTGACACCGGGCGTGAGAAACATGGTCACGACAGACGCCGGACGCAGGTCGTATCCGAATAGGTCGGCCCGGACGAACGTGGCAATCCCTGCGAGGCCCTCCTGGCGGGCCAGCGTTTGCGACTGCCGCACAAGACTGGGGTCGATCTCGACGCCTGTGGCACGAATGCCGAATCGCTTGCAGGCGGCGATCACGATGCGGCCATCGCCGGAGCCCAGATCGATCAGCACGTCCGCTGGTTTGATGTCGGCCAGATCGAGCATCGCATCCACCACGTTCGGCGGCGTGGGGACATCGGGGACATCTGTGAATTGCCGGTCAGGCTGCGCGCAAAGCGCAGCGGCGATGGCAAACCCAAGGGTGACTGAGCGGCGCAACATGGCGGTTTCCTTTAAATGCAGACGCGCGGCAAGGGCCGCCCGTGCAAGGCGCATTCGAAAAACGAATGGTTGGATAATGCGTCCCGGGTGGCGGGAGTGTCCTTTACGGCCCGAAGATCTGTAGGCCTGCTTCGCCTACAGCTTCGGCGCGTAATACCCCTTGCGGCAGCGCACCACCAGGTCTTTGCGGCCCTTCACCTTCAAATCCACGGTGTGATACAGGCCATCGGTCTTCAACGGCTCGGGACGGTAGAAGACGTTGTACTGATGCCGCAATTCGTTGGCGATGTTCTCGAACGACTGCTCCAGGTCTTCCACCTTAAATGGAAAGAAGGCCTGGCCTCCGGTTTCCGCCGTCAGGTATTTCAGAATCTTGTCGCCATCGGTTTCGCCGCGGATCACGTTGGTCGAAATCGCGTAGATCACCACATCGGCCTTCTGCGCCATTTCGAGCGCCTGGTCGCGCGAAACCTGGCTCTGGTTGTCGTCGCCGTCGTCGCCGTCGCTGACCAGCACGATGGCGCGCCGAAACTTGTGCCGCGGCTGGTCCTTGGCAAGCTTGTCGCGGCAGGCGAAGTAGATGGCGTCGTAGAGCGCCGTGCCGCCGCCGGGGCGCAGGCTGCGGATGGCCGCCTGCAGCTTCTCGGTATCGTCGATGAGGTCCGCCACCAACTCGGCCGAAGTATCGAAGCTCACCACCATGGCTTTGTTTCGGCGGTGAACTCGGCAATGGTCTGTGGAGTCTTGTTTTCGAATACCTGGAAGTCGTCCTTCGTCAGGTCGGTGACGAAGCGGCCCTTCCTGTCGGTGACGGTGAAGAGCATGTTGACGCGGGTGACGTCCAGAATGATGCGGGTACCGGGATCTTCGACGACCTCGGGCTTTTGCGCGGCCGGCGCAACCACCTGTTGCGCGTGGAGGACGGCGCAGCACAAGGCCATGGCCGTCAGGAAAAAGAAGGCTCTCATTTGGATCAATTATAGCTGTTCCATCCAGCGCCTCAAGTCCTCGGGCAAGGGGGACTCGATTTCGACCGGTTGGCCGTTGACCGGATGTTGAAAGCGGATGCGGTGGGCGTGCAGGAAAAAGCGCTCGCGCGGCGGTTGAAGCGCGTGGTTGGCGGGCGCGCCATAGAGACGGTCACCGGCCACTGGATGGCCCATGCTGGAGAGGTGCACGCGGATCTGGTGCGTGCGACCGGTGCCGATGCGCACCTCCATGAAAGTGAAGCCCGCCAGGCGCTGCAAGACGCGGTATTCGGTCCAGGCGGCGCGGCCGCGGCCCAAGCGGGCGGTCATGCGCGTGCGGTGGCGCGGATCGCGCGCGATGGGCTTTTCGATGCGGCCGCGATCCTCCTTCACGTTGCCATGGACCAGCGCCAGGTAAGTCTTCTCCACCTGGCGGCCGGCGAACAGCGCGGCCAGCGCGCGATGCGCGGCGTCGTTCTTGGCCACCAGAATCACGCCGCTGGTGAAGCGGTCCAGGCGATGCACGATGCCGGGCCGCAGGTCGCCGCCTAGCGCCGAGAGCGACTGGAAACGGCCGAGCAGCGCGTTGACCAGCGTGCCGGTATTGACGCCGGCGCCGGCGTGCACCACCATGCCCGCGGGCTTGTCGATGGCGACGATGTCCTGGTCTTCGTAGAGCACGCGCAGCGGGATGGCTTCGGGTGCAGCGCGCAGCGGAGGCAGTTCGGCGGGTTCTACATCGACGCGGTCGCCCTCGCGCAGCACGCGGGAGGAGCGCGCGGGCGCGCCGTTCACCAGCACGCGTCCGCGCTTGATCCAGTCCTGCAGGCGCGCGCGGCTGAATTCGGGAAAGCGCTCGTGCAGCGACTGGTCCAAGCGCTTGCCGGTGTGTTCGTTTGTGGCGGAGAATTGCACGCTACTCAGGGCGGGGATAAATCCCCGCGCGGGCTAAAGCCCGCCCTCCATTCAGTCTAGCCAGGCTTGCGCTCCAGTTGGGGTGACCGCTGGCAGGGGCGGAATGGCGCCGAAGCGCCTTTGCCTCGCATGGAACTGGCGGACCGCGGCGTCCAGATCGGACGCATCGAAATCCGGCCACATCCGCCGCGAGAAGATCAGCTCGGCATAGGCGCACTCCCACAACAGGAAGTCGCTGAGGCGCTGCTCGCCGCCGGTGCGGATCAGCAGGTCCACCGGCGGACCCAACTGCTCCTCCAGGCACTCCCGGCAAACCAGTCCGGCGTGCGCGGCCTGGCGCACCGCTTCGGCAATGGCATCGCGCCCGGAGTAGTCCACCGCGATGCGAAGCTGCAGTTTCTCTCCAGCGGCGGTGGCCGATTCGGCCGTCGCAATGGCGGCGGGCAGTTCGCCGCCCAGGCGGTCGCGCCGCCCAATGACTTCGATGCGCACGCCGTTCTCCAGGCACCGGCTGGTTTCCGAGCGGAGATGCTCGGCCAGCAATTGCATCAAGCCGGCGACTTCCTCAGGCGGACGCCGCCAATTGTCCGACGAGAAGGCGAACAACGTGAGCACCCCGATGCCTGCGTCCGGCGCGGCTTCCACGGTTCGGCGCAACGCTTCGGCGCCGGCCCGGTGTCCCGCCAGGCGGGGCAATCCGCGCGCCAGCGCCCAGCGGCCGTTGCCGTCCATAATGATGGCCGCGTGCAAGCGGCTCGATTTTCCATGAGTACTTTGCATCATAAAGTATCGTACCAAAAAAGGGGCTTACCGCTCCCGCATCGTGCCGATGAGGGCCTCCATGTGATCCAGGTAACGCTCCAGCGCGCGCCGTCCGACGGCCGTCAGGCGATATTCCGTCTTGGGCAGCCGGTTCTCGAACGATTTGCTGCAGGCTACATACTGCGCGTCTTCGAGCTTGCGCGCGTGGACGCTGAGGTTGCCGTCGGTGGTCTCCAGCAGCTTCTTCAGCTCGTTGAAGGTCAGCGACTCGTTGACCGCCAGCGCGCTCAGAATGCCGAGACGCAGGCGCTCGTGAATCAGCCGGTCCAGTTTGGGCGCGCCGCCCACAAGTTCAGTGGGCCGCATTTTCCTGTCGCGTTCGCGCCGCAGCGCGTTCTCTTTAGCCACCGTATTTCACCGTAATCAAAATGCCAAATAAGATGTGCAGGCCGCCAAAGCCAGCGGCCAGAAAAACGTTGCCCCAGGCAGCCGGCGCAAACAGGGCCGCCGCGCCGAGGGCCATGAAGCAAATGCCCATCATCGGCACCACCTTCACCGAAGCCGCGCCGCCGCACAGCACGCCCGTCCCGTAAAGCAGCAGCCAGACGCCCGGCAGGGCCGCCACAAAGCCGACGCGAAACAACACCACGGTAAGCAGGGCGCCCGCCAACAACGGCGGAGCGAAGCCCAGCAGGAATTTACGGCCGGGTCCGGACAGCAGCGGCATGCCGGCTTTGTGGGACTTGTGTGCGGCGGCCAGCACCCCGATCAGACACGCCACCACGGCCTCGCCGAGCCAGGCCGCCAGCCAGGAATCTCCATTCCACATGCGCCGCGCCACCGCCGCCACCACCAGGGCGGTCGACCCCAGCGCGATCCCGCCGACGCCCGGCACGGCCGTGAAAGCCCCGGCCCGCTCCATGGCGGACCGGATGTACTGCAGGTTATCGAGGGCGTGCTCGTGCATCGCGACGGGTTCGGGGCGAGGCTGGCGGATAGGGCGGACAACGGCCACGAACCGATTATAGAACGAACGCCCGCGTTGCGCAAGTACTTTTCAAAACAAAGTAGAGGGCGGGCATTCTGCCTGGCATTCTGCCCGCAGCCGGCTTTTAGCCGGCCCTGGCCGCCTAAAAAGGCGGCTGCGGCCAAGATTGGCCGCCCCACGGTGCAACCGAACTGCCATTATTCTATAAAAGACTGTCTGTACGATGTACCAGGCGGTATTGGGCTGCGCCCTGCGCCGCCTCATTCGTGCCTGAGCGCGACGAGAGGCTGGACGCGGGCGGCGCGACGTGCCGGCAGCCAGCACGCCACGAGGGCCACCGCGATCCACACGGCTACCGCCGCCGACCAGGTGACCGCGTCCGTGGGGCTCACGCCTTGAAGCAGCGAGGCAAGCAGCCGGGAGGCCAGGGCAGAAATCAGCAAGCCGATGGCGACACCGGCAGCGGTCACCCGCAAGCCTTGGGCGATCACCAGCCGGACCACGTCGGGCGGGCGCGCGCCGAGGGCCACGCGGATGCCGATTTCGCGCGTGCGCGCCGTGACGTGGAACGCCAACACGCCGTACATCCCGACCGCGGCGAGCACCAGCGCCAGCGCCCCGAGAATCCCCAGGATCCAGAGTTCGAAGCGCGGTTGCCACAAGGAGGCGTCCAGCGAATCGCTGAGACGGCGGACGCCGTAGGTGCGGAAATCGGGGTCGGCGGAGACCAGCGTTTGGCGCACGCGCTCCATCAGAGGGCCGGCGTCGCCGGCCGTTTCCACCACGAGGAACACGATGCCGCCCTCGTACGCCTGCGAGAACGGCAAGTAAAAGTGCGGCAGCGTGACCTCGTTCATGGAGCGGATCTTCGAATCGCGCGCCACGCCCACTACCTGCAGGGTCCGCGGATGGTCGCAGCCCGCCTGAAAGGTGCGGCCGGCGGCGGGCTGGTTGGGCCACAACCGGCGCGCCAGTGTCTGGTTGACGATGGCGACCGGCGGACGATCCACTTCGTCGGCGCTCGAGAAGCCGCGGCCTTCGAGCAGGGGGATTCGCAGCGTGTTGAGAAAGTCGCGATCGATGGTCGTGCTGGTGGCCGGCATGGGATGGTCCCCCTCGCGCGCGACGCACGTGCCGGCAATTCCCGCCGCGTACATCGGCAGCCGCGTGGTGAGCGAGGCGCCGCGGACGCCTGAGAGCGCGCGCAGGCGGGCGAGCGTGCGATCGTAAAACACGCGTCCCGACGCGGGCGTGAACTGCGGCGCCGGCACGAAGGCGGGAGCGTAAAGCCGATTCGCGCTGGCGAAACCGGGATCGAGATAGTGGAAGCCTACGACCAGGCGCGCGAACAGCCCGGCGGTCAGCAGCAGCACGAGCGACAGAGCGATTTGGCCGGTGAGCATCGCGAGGCGCAGCCGCAGCCGGCCGCCGGCGACGTTCGCGCCTCTAAGCACCGCCGGCAGGTCGCCGCGGCTCGATTGCAAGGCCGGCAAGAGCCCGAACAGTAGCGCGGTCAGCAGTGCGACGGAGCCGGTGTAGAGCAGCACGCGATAATCGAGCGGCAGGTCGAGGCGGAATACCTCGCCGAACGGCAGCATGGGAAGCGCCGCCACCAGCAGGCGGTTGGTGGCGTAGCCCACCAGCACTCCCGCCGCGCCGCCGAGGAGGCCCAGGGCCAGATTCTCGGTCATCAGTTGGCGCAGCACGCGCGCCCGTCCAGCGCCCAGCGCGAGTCGGACCGCGATCTCGCGCTGGCGGCCCAAGCCGCGCGCCACCAGCAGATTCCCAACGTTCATGCAGGCGATCAGCAGCACCAGTGCGACGACGGTCATCAGCAGCATGACCACCGGCATCGCCTGGCGCCGGCCCACCGGGTTGGGGATGCCGCGTACGAGTTCGAGCGCGAGGGGTGCATGGGCATCTTTCGCCAGATTCGGATTCTCGCGATGGCTCAGGGTGGCGACGGCGTTCAGCTCGGCGGTGGCCTGCGCCACCCCGACGCCGTGCTTCAGGCAGCCGAACACCATGGCAAGGCGGCGATCCGCATCATTGCCAGCCCAGTAGCGGAACGGCACCCAAAGATCGATGCGCAGCGGCGCGTAGATGCCGGCAAACTCCGGCGGCGCGACCCCGACCACGGTATACGCGTGCGATTCCGAGCGGATGGTTTTTCCGAGCACACCGCGGTCGCCATGAAAGAGCTGCTGCCAGGCGTGGTAGCTGATGACCGCCGCCGGCTCATCCTCGCGAGTGAACCAACGGCCCAAGCAGGTGCGCGCCCCGAGCACGGCGGCGTAATTGGCCGACACCGGCTCGGCGCCGATCAGCATGGCGTTGCCCTCGAAGCTGAGGTCGGACTCTTCCGGCTCCGAGACCGCCAGGCCGTCGAGCGACTGATTGCGGTCCCGAAGGGCGCGATATTCGGGATAGGGGAAACGGGGGCTGGCTGCGCGGCTGAGCACCACCACGCGATCGGCGTTGCCCACCGGCAGCGGCCGGAGATAGACGGAGTCGAGAAGGCTGAAGATGGAGGCGTTCACCCCGATGCCGAGCGCCAGGCAGAGGAGCGCCAGGAGAGTGAACGCTGGCGATTTCCGCAAGAGACGGATGGCGAGAGCGAGGTCGTGCATATGGATTAGGACACCGGACCGGGCTTCTTGGTTCCGGCGCTCTACGGGGCAATGGTTGACGAGCTCCTTTCTCTCAATAGAAAACGATACAACCGATGGCGGTAAGGAGCGCATGGTGAAATCAATTGTTAACGCGTTAGGGCTTCAGCCCGGCTTCAGCCCCGCCCCGCCGTGCTAAAGTAGCGAAAAATGGAACATATTCAATCCGAGCGCGACGGCAACCTGTCAATCGTAACCCTGTCGCGGGGAAAGGCCAATGCGCTGAACTATGCGTCAGTCGAGGAATTGTGCGGCGCGGTGGCCGCGGCGGCGGACGACGACTCCGTGCGCGGGCTGGTGTTGGCCAGCGACCGGCCGCGATTCTTCTCGAGCGGCTTCGATATCCGCGAGGTTTTCGCCTACGATCGCGACGGCATGACCGCCTTCTTCGGCCGCTTCATCGATCTCTACGAGAGCCTGTACCACTTCCCCAAGCCGGTGGTGGCGGCGCTGAGCGGGCACACCTTCGCCGGCGGAGCCATCCTGGCCATCGCCTGCGATTTCCGCATCATGGCGGAGGGCGATTTCGGCTTCGCGCTCAACGAAATCAACCTGGGGCTGTCTCTTGCGCCCACCATGCGCCGTATGCTGGTGAATGCGGTCGGACCGGTCCACGCGCGGGAAGTAATGCTGCTGGGCGAGCCGCTCAGGCCGGCGCGCGCGCTCGAAATCGGCCTGGCGCGGGAACTGGCGCCCGCCGCACAGGTTCGCGACCGGGCCATCGCCTGCGCCCGGTTCCTGGCCGCGAAACCACCCGCGGCCTATCGCCAGATCAAGCGCTCGCTGCGCGAGTTCGGCGGACCCGAGGATACCCTCACCGACCGCGCCACGCTCGCCCAGTTTCTCGACATGTGGTTCTCCCAGGAGGCGCACGACGCGCGCCAATCGGTCGCTGCCAGAGTCTAAAGACTGGGTAGTGGGTCAGTTTGCAATTGAAGGGCGGGCAAATCTTCCCGCAGTCCCCTCTGGGGACGGTTTTCAGCCGGCTCTGGCCGCCTAAAAAGGGCGGCTGCGGCCAAGATTGGCCGCCCTCCAGAGCGACTCGTGCCGGAACGCACAGATCATGATATTACTTGAAATATACAGGCGGTTTAGGCACACTAAAGCAAACTAGGTAAACGAATACCGCTTGCAATACTTCGCAAATCGCTCTATGCTCCTAATTGAGGCTGCAAGAGACATTTATTATGACAAAGAGAGCCGTATGGCATGGATTACTGTATTTGGGCTTGGCCGGCGCGAGTTTGCAGGCTGACACCATTGTTCTCGGGATACCGGCGGTTTCCGCCAATTGCGATCCGATCGGGTGTCCGACGTTTTTCGGTTTGGGAACCTATCAGCAAGTGTATTTGGGCAACGCTTTTCCCGGCGCTATGACTATCGACGATATTGGGTTCTACCAATCGGAGGTACTCGGCAATGGCGGCCAGCTCGCGGGCGGAACGTTCACGTTGAGCCTCTCCTACACAACCGCGTCGCCCTTGGGCGGTCTCGACGTCAACAACGGGCCCAGCGCCAATATCGAGCCGGGAACCGAGGAACAGTTCTTCACCGGCACGCTACCCGCTTTCACCCCGTATGCCACCGAAAACATATTGACCTTTTCCGGTACTCCCTTCGCGTACAATCCGGCCGATGGGAACCTGTTGCTGACCGTGTCGGTAACCGGCGGCACGGACTCCACACCTTATCTCTTCATGGACGAAACGGGCACGACCCCCGTGACCAGCAGCGCATACTTCGGCACCGGGAATGGAGCAAACTCCACTGGATTGGTTACCGGAATCAACTATACTCCCGCTACCGGCACTTCCACTCCCGAGCCCGCATCTTTGGTTCTGGTTCTGGCAGGTATCGGACTGATCGGGTACAAGGTGCGCCGGCACCGGACTTCGTAGCCCCGGCCCGCGATCTACCATGGCGCGCAAGGCGCGTGCCAAGGGGTACTGGTTAGTACCCAAACCCGCGTTAAACTTCGTTACGAAGCCTGAAATTGAGTTACCTTTGAGAAGGGGCACTCGGCTGCGATCATGAAGCAACAAGGACCCCTTCCGTTGCAACGAGCCCGATTCCGGGTCTCTGGCTACGCGCAGGCATTTCCTTCCATAATATTGAACAATAAGGAGTTGGCTCAGCAGTTGGGGGT
>JBEKPZ010000328.1:0-7947 GCA_049520215.1 Bryobacteraceae bacterium
CGGGGCACCGAAACCGAGTGGGTAGAGTTGGACTTGAACGGAAACCTTTCTGGCCGGTGGAGGCTGGATCAGTTCGGACATCATCCAAAACTAGCCTTCACGAGGGACGATTCCTTCTTCGTCCAAGTCTGGGACGACAAAACCGGCACTCAGCAGTTCTACACGCTGGATCGCGCCTCCTCGGAATGGCGCGCAATCGATACGGCTCCGAGCGGGTGGCTTGAGGGCACGGACGGAGACGCACTGGTGTTCAGTGACGAAGGTCTCGGGCCGATGCACCTTCGGTGGTATCGACATCCTTAGTGCTATAACCCCCCACCGGGCATAGAGGCCGGTGCTGCACGAAGCAACCGAAATCGATCCAGGGCCAACTTTCGGCTTCCTGCCGCAGAGTCCGGCCAGTTTCATCCACTGACCTATTCCCCACAGAAATAGGGTCACTGTAATTTACGCAAGCCTGCCGAAAGCTCACTGTGCAAAGGCACTCGGATAGGACGCGCTGGATAGCCGTGGCGCCGTCAAGTCCTGCGGTCGACTGCGCGCGAACGTCATACCCGCAAAGCCCCTTTACCGCTTCGCCTCCGCCGCTTCGAAACCGGCCGCCACCAACTCCGGAGCGCCGAAAACGCGCTGTCCCGCCCGGCCCCCAATCTCGACTTCGCCGCCATTCTGCAACGGATGCACGGCCGCCGGTGAATCGTGAGACAATACCGCACGTTGGCTAAAGGCAATGCTGTTCACTTAATGATGTTTCGGTGGGGCAGACGATCGTTTTGTGTCGTCTGCCAGCGCTCCCTGAGGGCGGCAGACCACGAAGTGCGATGGTCTGCCCCACCAAAGTGAATAGTGTTGTGGCTAAAGGCGGTTCAGCACGATTCAACGCGTAAGGAGGCGGAGCTGCCCGCAATTTCGAGAAGAGAGTTCTTGCTGGGTGCGGCGACAGGCACCGCTTTGACCGTGCGGGACCTGCGCGGCAATCCGCTGGGCATGCCGATCGGATGCCAGACCTATCCCGTCAGGAATATGATCGCCAAGGACTTTCCCGGCACGATCAAGCAGCTTGCCGAGGCCGGGTTTCAGACGATCGAGCTGTGCTCGCCGGTGGGTTACGCCGATTCAGGTTTTGCCGGTCTCGCCAAATATAAAGGCGCCGAGCTGCGCAGAATGCTGGGCGATCTGGGAGTCAAGTGCGAGAGCTCTCACTTCGATATCAAAGAGCTGCGGGAGAACCTGGCGGGCAGAATTACGTGGGCAAACGATCTCGGCCTGGTGCAAATGATGGTGCCCAGCCTGGACGGGCCGCGCAACCCGACTCTTGACGATGTGAAGCGGGCGGTCGACGAATACAACAAGATGGGTGAACAGTCGGCCAAGGCGGGAATCCAGCAGGGTCTGCACAATGAGGGATTTGAGCTATCCATGGTGGGCGGCAAGCGGACCTACGACCTTTTGCTCGAGATGCTCGATCCAAAGTTGGTCAAGTTCCAGTTCCAGGTTTCCACGATCAGCCGGGGCTACGACGCAGCGGAGTACTTCACGAAATATCCTGGCCGCTTTGTGTCGATGCACGTGCAGGACTGGTCGGCGTTGACCAGGAAGACGATGGCCGTGGGGCAGGGCACGCTCGACTGGCGGAGGATCTTCACTGCGGCTAAAACGGGGGGGCTCAAGAATTACTTCGTAGAGATGAACTTGGACCTGATGAGGGCCAGCGTTCCTTTCCTTCGGCCGCTTCAAGTTTGAGGGCGACAGCGGGGCTGAAGCCCCGCGCGGGCTGAAGCCCGCCCTCCGTTACAATAATTTTATGATTATTCCCCTGACGCCGGTGCGGTGTTTGTACCGGGGCGTCGATCTGTATGGCGAAAAGATAGGCATCGTGTCGGGCGCCGACCGGTTCACCTACGCGCAGTTCGGCGAGCGTTCGGAGCGGCTGGCTGCGGGGCTGATCGCCGAAGGCGTCCGGCCGGGCGACCGGGTGGCCTATTTGAGCTTCAACAATAACGCGCTGCTGGAAGGCTATTATGGCGTGGTGCTGGCGCAGGCGGTGGTGATGCCGCTCAACGTGAGGCTGACGCCGGCGGAGCTGATCGCCATATTGAACCACTCCGAAGCCAGGGTGCTGATCTTCGAAAAAGACTTTACGCCGCTGGTGGAGCACATCCGCAAGGCGTGCCCGGCGATTGCGCGGTACGTGGGCATTACCGAGGCGGGCGGCGCGGCGAGTCCGCTGGCGGATTTCACGTATGAGGAACTGCTGACGCGCGGACGGCTGGAGCGGCCCGACATCTTCTCTTTCGACGAGAATGCCATTGCGGAGCTGTTCTACACCAGCGGCAGCACGGGGACGCCTAAGGGCGTGACGCTGTCGCATCGCACGCTGTACCTGCACGCGCTGGCGGTGGCCGGCACGTTCAACCACGACGATACGGCGGTGGAACTGCATACCATCCCGTTGTTCCATGCCAACGGGTGGGGCCGGCCGCAGGCTTCCACGATGATGGGGCTGAAGCAGGTGATGGTACGGCGGTTCGAGCCGACGCTGGTCTTTCGGCTGATTCAGGAGGAGAAGGCTACGGCCATGTCGCTGGTGCCGACCATGGCGAACGCGCTGCTGAACGCGCCGGATCTGGGGGCGTTCGATCTCTCCAGCCTGAAGGAGATTCATGTGGGCGGCGCGGCGGCCTCGCCTGAACTGATCGGGCGGCTGGAACAGGCCTTCCACTGCACGGCCGTGGGCGGCTACGGGCTGACGGAGACCTGTCCGGTGGCCAGCTCGGCGCGGCGCAAGGGGACCGTCGAATACGCCGATGAAGCCGACCGTTTAGGGCACCAGGCCATGGCCGGGTGGCCCATACCGGGAGTGGAGATCCGGGTGGTGGACCTCCACATGAAAGACGTGCCGCGGGACATGCAAACCGTGGGCGAAGTGGTGATTCGCGGCGACGGGGTGATGGACGGCTACTACAAAGACCCGCAAGGCACCGCCGCGGTGATGACCGGCGGCTGGTTTCACAGCGGCGACATGGCGGTGTGGGACCACCAGAATTACATTCACATCGTGGACCGGAAGAAGGACATCATCATCAGCGGCGGGGAGAACATCTCTTCGCTGGAAGTGGAGAAGGCCATTTTCGCGCACCCGGCGGTTCTGGAATGCGCGGTAGTAGCGGCGCCCGACAGCAAATGGGGCGAAATCCCGGCGGCTTTCGTGGTACTCAAGCCCGGACAGGCGCTGACGGCGGAGCAATTGTGCGAATTCCTGGCCGGGCGCATTGCCAGATTCAAGATTCCGCGCACGTTCGAATTCCTGGAGACGCCGCTGCCCAAGACCGGCACGGGCAAGATCGTGAAGCGCGAGTTGCGCGAGATGTTCTGGGCCGGCCGGGCCAAGCGGGTGCAGGGATAAGGCAGCCCCGCCCGTGCGGGACAGGCTCGGTTCGCGTCCCGCGCGAGCCGAAAACCTTCCGCATCGCGTCACCCTACAGTCGCTCCCCGGGTCAGCCGATAGAGGAGCCAGACGGATGGCCGCGCTATCCGTAGTGGAACGGCAAACCCTTGCGCGGACAGGACGACGCGACCGGTGCTTCTCAGACTAGGGCTTAACGACGAAACCGAGCCCGCGGGAACGTGCCCCGAGACGGGAAGTTCCCCGTTTCCGGCGGATCCGTTCGCCTCGCTCAACGAAGCCCTTCAGCAACTCGCGCAGTCGGAACCGGAGCTTGCGGAACCAGCTTTGGTGGCGGAGGCGGCGGCGATTCCGAACGCTGTGCCGGAGGAACCGGCCGAAGCGGCGGTGTACTGGTTGACCCACTACAACGAAAACCCCGCATGGGCTGCGCGCAACATTCGCGAACTGGTTGCCAAGGCACCGCAACGGGTAGTGGAGGCCGTGCTACCGCTGTACCAGTCGGGAGGCTGGGGGGAGGCAGCCCCCTTGCTAGCGCGCTTGCTGAGCACCCTCGACACGACGGCCGAAAAGCTGTGCGATCCGGCCGCCTCCCTGGAAAGCTCGGTCTCGATCGCCAAGGCCGTGATGCAGCACGAACCGAGCTTCGACGCGCGCTTCGCCAGAAGCCTGCTGGATGACGACCAGATGACCGAAGCAGCGCGCCAGCGAGGCTTGGCGGTGATGCAGAAGCTCGGCGGCGGCCGCCGGCTAATCCCCATACTGATACAGTTCCTGCGGGATCCGGACAGCCGCATCCGTTCCAAAGCGGCGCTGATGTTCGGACAAATCATGCCACCGCGGGGCATCATGGACCGGCTGATGGGGGATACCGACGCCCGAGTGCGCGCGAACTTCGTGGAGGGCCTTTGGAACTGCTCAGCCACCGATTGCCGGCCGCTGTTCCGCCAGGCGTTGGAGGATTCCAACCACCGTGTCGTGGGCAATGCGCTGGTCGGTTTGCATCGCATAGGAGAGACCCGCGAAGTCATGCGGCACCTGGGCAGAATGGTCCGCCGTCCGGAAGCGCTCTTCCGGGCCGCGGCCGCGTGGGTTATAGGCCAGAACGGTGAAGAGCGCTACTCCGATGTGTTGCGCCACATGACGCGCGACCCGGATCCGCTGGTACGGCGCAGCGCGCTCCGTTCCCTGCGGCAGATCCATCCGGCCTCCGCCGTTGGAGGAAATCTGCAATCCGGATCATTAGGAGATCGCGGTGCTGCATGACGACGCCCACTGCACGCGCCGTCCTCGGACCGGGCGGTGATGCAAATGGACGTTTTCATTGCGCGCCAACCGATACTCGACCGGCAACGCCAGCTCTACGCCTACGAACTGCTCTTTCGTTCCGGCGCGTGCCATAATGCCTTCGACGGCGGGGACGGGGCGGCCGCCACTACCCGGCTGGTTGCCAACGCCCTCCTGGCGATGGGGCTGGAAAGCTTGCTGTGCGGCAAGAAGGCCTTCATCAACTTCGATCGCAGCCTGCTGCTTGGCGGATTGCATTCCGTTCTCCCGCCCGAGATTCTGGTGATCGAGGTCCTCGAAACGGTCGAAGCGGATGGCGAAGTCCTGGCCGCCTGCCAGAGGCTCTCCAAACAGGGCTATACCTTGGCCTTGGACGATTTTGTCCCGGATGCCCGTTTTGAACCGCTGGCCCGCTTGGCGAAGCTCATCAAGGTGGACCTGCTGACGACATCGCGGACGGACCAGGAGCGCCTCCTGCGGAAGTACCACCCCCTGGGAATCGCCATCCTCGCCGAGAAGGTCGAAACTGCGGAAGAGTTCCAATGGGCACTGGGCGCCGGGTACGACTATTTCCAAGGCTACTTCTTCGCGCGCCCGGAGATCGTGCGCGGGCGGCGCATACCGGCGTCGAAACTGACGTGTCTGCGCCTGCTCGCGGAGGCGCAGCAGATGGAACCGGACTTCGGCCGGTTAGAGACGATTGTCTCCAGCGACGTGTCGCTCTCTTACAGTCTTCTGCTCTACGTGAACTCGGCGCTCTTCTCGCGCGGAACCGAGATTGGCTCGATCCGGCAAGCCATCGCCGTACTCGGCGAGGCGGGCATCCGCCACTGGGCCGTGCTGGCTACCCTGCCCATGATGGCGAAAGACAAGCCGGGCGAACTGATCACCCTATCGCTGGTGCGCGCGCGCTTCTGCGAGCGCCTGGCCGGTCTGGCGCGAATCGCCCCACCCAACCTGGCGTTCCTGATGGGCTTATTTTCCCTGCTGGACGGGCTCGTCGACCTCCCCATCCGGGAAGCCCTGGCCAAAGTACACGCCGATCCCGCCATCACGGGCGCCCTGACTGAAACCGCGCCGCCCGGCGATCGCTACCGGGACGTCTATCAGATGGCGCGCCGCTACGAGGCGGGCGATTGGGACGCCGCGGGGGCGCTGGCGGCGGGGTGCGGCATCAAAACCTGCCAACTGGCAGAAGCTTACGCGGAATCCGCCTTTTGGACCCAACAGGTGCTGCATGCGACCTCTCGAAAAACCAATGTACGGCGGCACGTACGCCACCCCGCCACGGGCGAGGTGCGTCTCCGATGGCAAGAGCCTTCCGGACGCCAGAGGGTCGTCCCGGCCATCATCATGAACGCGTCGGCAGAGGGTTTGCAGTTGCGGATATCCGAGCCGATTCCCGTTCGGTCCCCGGTCAGTTGCACCGGCCCGCAGTTGCGCCTATCCGGCATTGGCACCGTTCGCTATTGCAACTTCGTCAAGGGAAAGTATCTCATCGGCGTCGAATTTCGCGGCGGTACCGGGTGGAGCGGAGCGCCGCTTCCCGCTAGTGTACAGTCCACGAATTAACTGGACAGTTCCCTTGCCCGGCTTGGCGCTGACGATCGTTGTTTGTCGTCTGCGCACCGTGCTCGAACTCGGCAGGGTCGAAAAAACGATGGCCTGCCCCACAGCGGCGCGTGCACTACCCCAGATAGTTAAACAAGCTTTGGGGCTTGAGCATGGCCTGCGCGGACATGGCGGCCTGCTCAGCAGTCGTGGCGGTGGTCAAATCCAGGGAGGATTGGGCCGCGTCGGCATCCTGCTCGTTGCTGAGCTGCTGTTGCAGTTGGATGAGCGCCTGGCTGGCCGAGTTGCCGGCGGCGGTCAGGTCATTCTGCGCCGCGCCATAGAAACTGCTCTCATCGTTGAGATGCGCCGAGGCGGTCTGGATATTCGTCACGGCCGTCAGGATGCCTTGGCCGTCGTCATTTTGCAGCGCGGTCAGGAGGCCGGTAACCGCCGCGAAGGCGCTCGCCGCCGTGGGATTGCCGTTGGCATCCTGGTCGTCGAAGATTTGCTGGGCGGTCAATCCGATCGAAATCGGGAGGCCGTTGGCGTCCTGGATTTGTCCGGGAGGGCCTGGCTGAGTCATCTGCTGCACGGAGTTGCCGTTGGCTGCCAGGGTGTACTGCGGTTGCCCGCTGAGGGCGCCGCCGAAGATGTATTGGCCGTTGACGGCGGTCTGGCTCAGGCTGAGCAATTGTTGCAGGAGGCCTTGCACCTGGGGGATTTCATCCTGCCGCTGGCCGGCATTCGAGGTGCTGCCGGCGGCCTCGGTGGCCAGGGAGGTGGCTGTATCCAGCACCTGAATGGACTGCTGGATGGCGTTCTCGCCGCTTTCCACCTGGGGGGTCGCGTTGGACAGGTTCTCCTGCGTCTGTTGCACTCCTGCGATTTGGGCGCGCAACTGCAAGATGCTGGAGATCTCGTCGGGATCGTCGGAGGCCACGGAAACCCGCAACCCGGAGGAGAGTTGCTGTTCGGCCGTGCCGATGCGGTTTTGGATCTGCTGCAGGTTGCTGAGGAAGATTTCGGAGTTTGGATTGATGCTGGGGGTCATGGGGACGCTCGGTTTCAGGAGTTTGGAATCATGTCGATCACCGATTGGGTCAGGGTGGCGAGGGTGTTTACCATTTTGGCGACCGCCTGGTAGCCGGCCTGGAACTGCAGGACATTGATGGCTTCGGCATCGAGCGACACGCCCGACTCACTCTGGCGCATGCTTTGCGCCTGGGCCAGGGTCTGCGCGGTGGTGGTCTGATTGCTCTGGGCCTGGTTCAATTGGGACCCGACCAGCGCGGCGGTATTTCCGTAAAACGCGGAGTAACCGGTCGAGCCCAGACTGGCGGGGGTGGAGTTGGCCAGTTCCCCTAGCGCCAGTGGCACGCCATTGGCGACGCCATTCTGGTCGACGGGCGGCAACTGGCTGGCGGTCATGTTTGGATTCGCCGCCATGGTGGACGCGGCCTGGGCGGGGTGGGCCGGATCCGGCGCCGTGAACAGAACGAGGCCGGTGGGCGCCGCACCCGGCGAGACGGATCCCTGACTGACGATCCCGTTCACATCGCCGGCTATTTGGGCCGCCAGAGTATTCAGAGCGCCAGGCTGGCTGGCATCGCCGATCAAGCCGGGTATGGTCACGTTGCGGACCTGCAGCAAGCCGGCCAAGGAGCCGGATGAAACCTGGCCGTTCACCACGGAACCGTCCG
>JBEKPZ010000329.1:0-8608 GCA_049520215.1 Bryobacteraceae bacterium
GGCGCAGGGCTGATGTTGAAGAGCTTCTGGCGCATGCATGCGCACCCGCCCGGCTTTGCGCCGGAAAGCATCCTGACGATGAAGGTCCAGCCGGTGGGGCCGCAATACCGCGAGAAACCTGCGCATGAAGCGTATATACGGGAGTTGTTGCGGCGCGTCGAATCGGCCCACGGAGTCGAAGCCGCTGGAGTTTCGGTTTGGTTCCTCTTCGAGGGCGTGCCATTTCCCAGCGATACTGCGCCAAACCAGAAGCACGTCATTCGCCTTAACGCCGTATCGCCCGGCTATTTGAAGGCCATCGGCGTGCGCTTGCTGAGTGGACGCTGGCTCGGCGATACGGATTCCGGTGTGGTGCTGTTGAACGCCAGCATGGCGCGGCAAGCCTTCGGCGCGGGGGATCCGCTCGGACGCCAGATTTCCACTCCAGGGCCAGGCACCGTGGTGGGCATCGTCTCCGATTTGAAATACTCGCAACTCGACGCCGATGCGCCCGCGGAGATTTACATCCCGTACCAGCAGCTTCCCTTTTTGGCTGGCACCAGCGTAGCCGTCCGGACATCCGGCGATGCATCGGCTCTTGCGCCGGCCATGCGCAAGCTGATCTCGGGCATCGACCCCACCCAGCCGGTATACAACGTGAAGACGTTGGAACAGGCGCTCGCCGACTCCATCGCGCCGCGGCGTTTCAACCTCTTTCTGCTGGGAACTTTCGCGGCGGTCGCTCTGCTGCTCGCACTGGTGGGCATTTATGGCGTGATCGCGTATTCGGTGACCGAGCGCACGCGGGAGATCGGCGTGCGCATGGCGCTAGGCGCGCAGCGTCGCGAAGTGGTGCGCATGGTGGTGCGGGAAGGTATGGCGATGGCGTTGGCCGGCATGGCCGCAGGGCTTGCCGGCGTGGATCCCGGCGCTGAAGGCGGCGCGCGTCGATCCGGTGGTGGCTCTGCGGTACGAGTAACCCAAGTGAGGCAATCTTGCCCGCAGCCGCCTTTTCAGGCGGCTCTGGCGGCCTGAGAGGCCGCCGCAGGCTACCAGCCTGCCCCACAACGCGCGGCTAGCGCGATGGCGCCCAGCACGCCTGCGTCGCCGCCCAACACCGGTGGCACGATCTCCGGCGCCTGGATGTAACCGTTCAGCAGCGCCAGCACCTTGGCGCGAATGCGCGGGAACAGGTGCGCCTGCCGCATCACGCCGCCGCCCACAATGATCCGTTGCGGCGAAAGAGTACAAATCCAGGTGACCAGCCCCAAGGCGATGTAGTGGGCCTCCAGATCCCAGGCGGGATGGTCGGGCGGGAGCGTCTCGCCGCGCTGGCCCCAGCGGGCTTCGAGCGCAGGCCCGGAGACCAGGCCCTCCAGGCAGTCGCCATGAAAGGGACAGCCGCCGGCGAAGGGATCGGCGCCGAGGTCGTGCGGAACGCGGATGTGTCCCATCTCCGGGTGGACCAGGCCATGCAACAAGCGGCCGTTAACCATGGCGCCGCCTCCCAAACCGGTGCCGATGGTGAGGTACAGAAAGGTATCCAGACCTTGCGCGGCGCCCCAGCGAGCCTCGCCCAGCGCTGCGGCGTTGACATCGGTGTCGAAGGCCACCGGCAGGCTGGTGGCGCGACGCACGGCGCCCATCAGGTCGGTATCGCGCCAGCCGTTCTTGGGGGTCGAAGTGATATAGCCGAATTTGGGAGACGCGGGGTCCAAATCCACGGGGCCGAACGATCCGATGCCGATGGACTGCAGCGGGTGGGGCTGCGTTCGAAAGAATTCCAGCGCGCGGGCGATGGTTTCCGCGGGCGTGGTGGCCGGGAACTCGGTTCGCGCGAGTAGTTTGCCGTCTTCACCGCCGGTGGCGCAGACGAACTTGGTGCCGCCACACTCCATTCCTCCATATACGGTCATCAGCCTTGTTATACCGCGAAGCATGTTTCCTGAGAGTAAACCGCCCTTGCGGGCACGATTTCAGTTAAGGAGATCTGATGATTTCTAATTGCCGCGCCGGCGCCACGTTGCTGCTCATGCTCACTCTGGGGACAGGATACGCCGCCACCAAAGCCGTACCGCCCGCGAGGGCGCTCACCGCCCCAGTGACGCGGCCGAGGGCGGCCGCCGTCGCGCCGCAGGCTAGCATGCCGGACGCCCAACTGGAGAAGGCCATTCGCGCGCGCTTCGCCGCTTCCAAGATTTCAACGCACCATTTCGAGGTTCATGTACAGGGCGGCGTCGCCACCATCGAAGGCAAGACCGACGTGTTGCAACACAAAGGCACGGCGACCCGGCTGGCCAAGAGCTGCGGCGCCGTCAAAGTGGTGAACAAGGTGGCCGTGAGCCAGGCGGCTAAGGACAAGGCGGCCAAGAATCTGGCGTCGGGCCGGCGGCGCGCGCAGGTCAAACGCAGCGAGACTACACCGCGTACGCTGAAGCGGTCGAGTTAGGGCGGGGCTGAGAGCCCCGCGCAGGCTGAGAGCCTGCCCCACTAAAGCCCGCCCAAGAGGGCGACCGCTATGCCTGCCAAGCCGAGGAATGTGCCGAAGGGCAGTTCGTAGCTGGCCGGGTCCTTGTGGGTGAACCGGATGTAGGCGTAGCCGATCAGGGAGCCGGCCAGCGATCCGGCAATCAGCATGAGCAGCGCACCGTGCAAGCCCAGGAACGCGCCCACCATAGCCACCAGCTTCACATCTCCCAGGCCCAGCCCTTCGCGATGGCGCAGCTTGAAGTAGAGCCAGCCGCCGAACCAGAGGAACAATCCGGGCACGACTGCGCCGACCAGGGCCTCCGCAACCGATGCCCAGTGCGGGCTGTTGCGCACGCCAGCGAGCCATAGCAGCGTTTGCGCGATATCGTCGTTAACCGGCAGGAACCAGGCCAGCACCAGCCCGGCCGCCGTGCCGCCCAGGGTGAATTCGTCGGGCAGGATGCGCGCTTCCAGGTCCGAGAAAGTCAGCCCCACTAACAGCGCGCTCAAGAGGCAGAATTTCCCGGCTGCGAGCGACGGTCCGAGCCGCCAGACGGCGACGAAGAACAGCACGGCGGTCATCAGTTCGACTATCGGATACCGCGCGGGAATGGCCACTTTGCAGTGCCGGCAGCGGCCGCCGAGCAGCGCGTAGCTGAGCAGCGGGACGTTGTCATACCAGGCTATCGGGTGGTTGCACGCCGGGCAGTACGAGCGCGGCCGCACCACCGAAAGATCCTGGGGCAGACGGTAGACGCATACATTGAGGAAGCTGCCGATCAGCAGGCCGAACAGCAACGCGAGGCAGGCTTCCAGGAGGCGGGCTTCTAGCAAGAGAGCACCTGCCGGTAAAGGTGGATGGTCGAGTGGATCATTTGGTCGAGTGAGAACTTGTCCGCCACGGTTTGGCGTGCACGCGCCGCGAGGCCGCGGGCCATGGGGCGGTCCGACAGCAGTTCGCGGATGGCGGCGGCGATGGCTTCGGGCTCGTTTTCCGCCAGCCAGCCGTTCTCCCGATGGCGCACGATCTCCGGGATCCCGCCCACATTACTGGCGACGACCGGCACGCCGGCCGCCATGGCCATCAGGATAGCGGATCCCAGGCCCTCGGAGTGGGTCAGGTACAGAAACAGGCCGGCATCCGCCAGGTCGGATTCCAGGTCGCGGGAGAGGAGCAGGTCCACACCGGCGCGGCGGGTGACTTCCAGGGCGAGCGCCGTTCCTTTGCGTGGATCGGCGCTGGCGGGCGCCACTACTGTTTCGCCACCGGCGGACGGTTCGCCGAGCGGAACGCCGTCGTAGACTACCGAAATCTTGTCTTCTGGCACGCCACCTTCCATCAGGATGCCCTTGACGAATTGTGACACGGCGGCGTAGCGGGTTGCATGGCGGTACTTCCAGCGCGAGCGAATGGGAAAGGCGACGCGGCGCGAAACCACCAGCGGCGCATCAGCTAGAGCGGCGGCCAGCGTGTGCGCGCGGGCATCGTGCGCGTGGATCAGGTCCGCCTGGCGCGAAAGCCGGTGTATGGCCCAGGGCCCGAGCGGTTGCACGTCCAGGTGGAGGCCGCTGGCCTTGTCAAACAGAGGCGAAGATCGCGGCGAGAGCAGGGTGCAGTCGATGCTTTCGCGGCGCAAGCCTTCTATGAGGCGAAGGACCTGCCATTGACCGCCTCGCATTTCACGGCCGGAATCGAGGTGTAGGATACGCATGGTGCAAAGGCGGGGCTCAAGCCCCGCGCGGGCTTAAGCCCGCCCTCCAGTCATGTTGCGGGCCTTGGCGTATTTCAGAAACGTATAGAACCCGGCCATGTAGGCGATGGTCAACCCTTCGATGCCGTCCAAGAACCCGCTTTGGACGAAATACGTCTTCAGAAATGTCCAGAACGGATCGAAGGTCAGGTGGCTCCATCCCAGGGGCGTCTTGCGGGACACCAGTTCTTCGGCGGCCAAGGTGGTGTAGCGGTCCATGGTCCGCAGATGTTCGGAAAGCGAATCGCAGGTGAAGTGCAGCAGATTCGATTCCAGGTATCCCACGCGCCCGTGAACCTGCACGCTTTCATGCACAAAATCGCCGATCCACCTGCCTTGCTGGCGGTTATACAGCCGGATCTTGCGGTCGGGATACCAGCCGCTGTGCAGAATCCAACGGCCCAGATACTGCGCCATGCGCGGCATGGTGTAGGCGTCGAACTTGGGACCGTTCTTCTTGAGGTTCCAGATTTCCCCTTCGAGCGCTTCGCTGAGGGCCTCGTCGGCGTCGAGCGACAGAATCCAGTCGTGGGTGGCGCGCTCGGCAGCCCAGTTCTTCTGGCCGGCATAGCCGCGCCACGGGCTTTCCAGGACCCGCGCTCCCAGCTTTTCGGCAAGCTCCATGGTGCGGTCGGCCGAACCGCTATCCAGCACCACGATCTCATCGCAGCAACGCAGGCTCTCGATGGCCCGGACAATGTGAAGTTCTTCGTTGAGCGTAATGATGGTGGCGGTGATCTTCATGGCGGGCGGTCAGGGGGCGCCCTCCAGCACGGGAGCCGCCGTGAAGCACAGCAGGAAAACGATCAGGGCCGCCAGGGCCAGCCACTTGCGGCCGGTGGAGAGACTGGAGGGGTCTACGATCACGGGGTGGCGCCGCGCCAGGAAGAACAGGGCCACGGCCCACAGCCACCAAGGCCACCAGAGGAAGCCCAGCGGGATGAGCGCGGCAATGAAGATCTTGGACAGCAGCTTGTGCCGGTCGCCTACCAGCGCGTAAAGGATGTGGCCGCCATCGAGCTGGCCGATAGGCAGCAGGTTCAGCGCGGTAGCCAGTATCCCAATCCAGGCGGCGCGCGCTACCGGATGCAGGTAGATATCCGCGGCGGGCACTCCCGGAAAGATGACCTTCTGCAAGATCCAGAGCAGCCCCGGAGTTCCGAACTGGATGTCGCCCTGATGCGCGATGCCGGGGATCAACTTGGAGAAAGCTACCCCCACCGCCAGCGCGGGCATCAGGAATACGAAGCCAGCCAGAGGTCCCGCCACGCCGATATCGAAAAGCACGCGCTTGGAATAGATCGCCGAGCGGATGCGGATGAATGCGCCAAAAGTTCCCATCAGCGTGGGCGCGGGCAGGAAGTACGGCAAGCTGGCATCCACGCCGTAGTAGAGGCAAGCGAAGTAATGCCCGAACTCATGGGCCAACAGGATGGTGAGCAGCGTGAGCGAAAAGGGCAGGCCCTGCCAGATGAGTCCGGGATGGCTCCAGACGTTGACGAAGGCATACAGGTAGTGCTCGACGTCAAACGGCAGATTGCGGTCGAAGTCCGCCTGCAGGCTGGAACCCACCAGGGTGGTGGAGATCAAGGTGAGCAGGAACAGCAGCCCGTGCAGCCAATAGCGTTCGTGCAGCCGGGGCAGCGCGCGCGGGAAGCCGTGGCCATTTCCGTTCTCCGCGTAGGCGGGGTAAGTGGCCGCCGAATAATCCTGAGGGGACACAATTCGATTATTTGCGCGCGCTCTACTGCAGCGTCTGCAGTTCTTTGCCGGGTTTGAAGCGCACGGCTTTGCCCGGGGGAATCGACACTTCGGCTCCGGTGCGCGGATTGCGCCCGATGCCGGTCTTGCGGGGCTTGACGTTGAAGACGCCGAAGCCGCGCAGTTCGATGCGATCACCCTGTTCCAAGGCCTTCTTCATGGATTCGAAGACCGTTTCGACGGCCATCTCGGCCTTGGTCTTGGTTATTCCGGTCTTGTTCACGACTTCGTTGATGATATCGAGCTTGATCAAAATGGGCCTCCCGGAGATCGCAGGAGCGCATTCCCCGCTTAGTGTTCAACCACATGATAGGATTACATTTATCCGAAAGTCAAGCTGGCGGCAAGAATTGCTCGTGGGGCGGGTCCCGCAGCGCGCAGCCGAGGCCCTCGCCGGCCTGCCGCCGAGCGGGTCTGGGCACCCGCGCAGACCAGGGGGTGGACACTGTGGGGCCTCGCAGGGCCTGCGGCCCAACGGGGCACGAAAAAGACGTGGGCTGGCGCGCGCTTGGGCGGCCTGAGAGGCCGCCGCAGGCTGAGAGCCTGCCCCACGAGGACGTGCCTAATTGGTACAATTCCGTGAATGGCTGATTCGGTTGGTCCGCGGCACGGTGCGGTCGTTCGCGCTACCCATTGGATCACCACCTTATGTTTCCTGGCTCTGCTCGTCAGCGGAGTTGAGATTCTTATCTCTCACCCGCGCTTCTATTGGGGTGAAGCAGGGAACGTACTAACTCCTCCGTTATTCAAACTGCCGATTCCAGCTTCCAGAGCTACCGTCCCCACCGGCTACGGCTACGTGCTTCCCGACCAGAACGGCTGGAGCCGCTATCTCCATTTCCAATCCGCCTGGGTTTGTGTTTTGACCGGCTTGCTTTACGTCGTCTTCGCATTATTCCAAGGGCATTTCCGGAAGGATCTGCTGCCCGCGCGCGGCGATCTCTCCTGGAAGGGGATCTCAGCCGTGATCGGCCGGCATTTGCGCCTCAGGCCGGCGAGCGAGGAAGAAGCCTGGTCGTATAACGTGCTTCAGCGGCTGTCGTATCTGCTGGTTATTTTCGTACTGTTTCCGTTGGTCGTCTGGACGGGCCTGGCGATGTCGCCCGCCATCGCGTCCGTATTTCCGGCCGCAGTCGCTGTTTTGGGCGGCCAGCAATCCGCACGCACCATACACTTTTTCGTCTCCGTATTGCTGGTGCTCTTCCTATTAGTTCACGTCCTTATGGTTTGTCTTACCGGATTCCGAAGCCGGGTGCGGGCGATGATCACGGGGCGGCCGGCCCCAGATATGGAGCGAGTATGAGCGGGATCTCACGACGTAAACTCATCACCACCGGACTGGCCGCAACCGCGGGCGCATCGGGCTTGGCGGCGGCTGCGAAGCTCGCGCAGCGTTATGGACTTATCCCGCCCGATGGCGGCGGCCTCTACGGGCCGGGCGAAACGCTGACTTATGCCGCGCAACGGATACTGACCCGCCACTCGCTGGCGCGTGAGTTCCACCCCAACCAGATTTCGAAACCGCCGTTCGCCAACGAAGTGGCTCCCTTGGGCGACGCGTTCCAACGCCTGCAGGAGGGAGCGTTTACCGATTGGCGTTTGACCGTGGATGGCATGGCCGCCCGCCCGGCAACTTTCTCACTCGCGGAACTCAAGAGCTTTCCCCGGCGCAGCGAGATCACCCACCTGGCGTGCGAAGAGGGCTGGTCTTATATCGCTGAATGGGTGGGCGTGCCTCTCTCGCACATCCTGGGCGTTGTGGGGACTCTCCCGCAAGCCCGATTCGTGGTCTACCGATCGTTCCAACCGGACTGGTGGGAAAGCATCGACATGGCGGATGCATTGCACCCTCAGACGCTGGTCGCGCACGGTATGAATGGCGGCGAGCTTCCCGTGGCATTCGGCGGACCTCTTCGGCTGCGTGTTCCCCGGCAACTGGGCTACAAGAGCGTCAAGTACATCACCCGGCTTACCATCACCGATAGCCTGAAACGGTTCGGCAAGGGCTTGGGATCGGCGTCTCCAGAAGGTGGATACGCGTGGTACGCCGGAATCTAACTATTGACACCCGCATAATACAGTGACAGGCAACTTTGGACCTTGTGGGGCGGGCAATTTTGCCATGATTGGCCGCCCCACGGCGGGGACTATCTGTACGATGTACTAGCGGCCGACTCCAACGCCGGAGCGTCTGGCGAACGAAGAGTCCGAATATCCCGCATGGGTGGTTGGCCGAAGAAACGGCTGTATTCGCGGTTGAATTGGCTGGCACTTTCGTATCCGACTTCAAAGGCCGCGCTGGCGGCGTCCAGACCATCCATGAGCATGCCCCGCGCTGCCTGCAACCGAATCTGTTTCTGGTACTGAATAGGACTCATGGCAGTCAGCACCCGGAAATGATGGTGCAGCGTGGACACGCCCATGCCCGCGATTTCCGCGAGATCTTCCAACCGTAGCGGCTTCGCATAGTTCGCCCTGATCCAGGCGATGGCTCTTGCCGTCCGGTGGCTCTGCTCTCCCTGCGTTGCAATGGCTCGAAGGCGCGCTCCCTCCGCGCTGCGGAGGATTCGGTAGATGATCTCGCGTTGAATCAGGCCATGGAGAAAGGGAATGTCCCTCGGCGTGTCCAGCAGGTCCACGAGCCGGCA
>JBEKPZ010000330.1:0-7944 GCA_049520215.1 Bryobacteraceae bacterium
GATGCGCCGAAGTTGGAACTCTCTGATTTGGGCGGGTTTCGGGTTCACGCTGGTGGCGGCGATTAGCTATGTGCCGATCTTTGTGCGCTATCCGGTCACGCGCGATGTTCCTTGGGTGAACTTACTCTTGTTCCTGCTGGGCGGATGGCTGCTGGCGGCCGGGATCAAGAGAGCGTATGGCGAGTCCGGAGGCTACAGCGGCAAAATCAGCGGCGCGGTGCTCGGCGTGCTCGCGTTGGCCCTTTTCGGTCTCTTTTGCTGGGGTAACTTCATCTTCGCGCGGCGCTTGCCGTCCGCCAGCGGTGCGCCGCAAGAGGGGCAGACGGCGCCCGATTTCACGCTGCCGGATGTGACAGCCAAGCTAGTGACTCTCTCGGAACTGCGAAAGACGAATCGGGCCATACTGTTGATTTTCTACCGCGGTTATTGGTGACCCTTCTGTAACTCCGAGTTACGGAGTTTCCAGAAGCGCTTAGACGAATTTCGCGCGCGCAGCGTCCGGATTGTGGCCATCAGCGTAGACTCCAACGCGGAGTCGCACAAGCTCTGCCAGGACCAGGGTTATACCTTCCCCTTTCTGTCCGATCCGAAAGCGGACGTGATTCGCCGCTACGGAGTCTTGCATGCAGGCGCTGGCGAAAACGGCAGGGACATCGCCCGGCCCGCCGAGTTTCTGGTGGACGCCGCGGGCACAATCCGGTGGATCAACCTGACGGACGACACCCGCGTGAGGGCCCGCCCGGAGATTGTGCTGCGAGAGATCGATTATCTGCAGCGTGGGGCGGGCGTCCACGCCTGCGGCGGGTCTCCAGACCCGCCTAGTTATCGGGACTACCGGGTCTTTACGAATCCGGCCGACGCCTTGCCATCCTCCACTAACTCATATTCGCCGGTCTTCCAATCCCATACGCTGGCAGCCAGTTTCACGGTGCGCAGCGCGTCATTGCCCGCCACGACCAAGACCATGTGCCTCTCGTCCAAGGGGTTCCTCCCAGCAAATAACAACGCATCGCGTTCGGATGCGTGCGCTGCGCCGTCGAGCCGGAATACGTCTTCGGGGTAGTCGAGACCGAGTCGCTCGCTCCACTGGGCCAGTGCTGAATTCGCCTCCGGGCGGCCGACGAAGATCACGTCACGGTGCCGCAGTTCGTCGTCGCTCACCTCGAAATCCTTGCGGATCCCAACCGCGCTCTCGTACGCGTCCAGGAACCGCTTTTGCAGTTGCTCGGCCGCATAGCGGTTGGCGCCCGCTTCGCGCACTGTGCCGTAGACCAATATCGCCGTGCGGAGCCGGCCCCAGATATCGGTGGTCTGATACGTGGCCCCGCTGCCCACCTCCACGGTAAACGTCGTACCCGCTTGGTCCAGGAACCACTGCGCAGTCACTGTCTTCGTGGTGTTCGCGGCGAAGTAATCGCGCATGAGTTTCAGAAATGCGTCGTCGCCCATACGCCGGCGCAGCGCATCCAGGAATAACACGCCTTTCATGGTCTCCAACTCATGACGCTCCTCCGGCGCAGCCCCGATCTGCAAGCGCCGGTAGGCAGCGCGCCGCACATTCGTCTCCAGCTCCGGGTCGTCTGCAATGAGGTCGCGATAGTACTCCGCCGCGCCCGCCACGAGCCATGTATCCGCATCGCTGGCCGGCAGAATCCAGCCCTTCCAGAGGCGATCCGTATCGAACGCCTTCCCGGGGGCGGAGCCGTCCGCCTTGTGCTCCGCGGCCGCCGGCGCGACGCGGGCCTTCTCATTTGCCTGAATGGCGGCGCGCAGTCCTTCCGAAGCTTCGCCGCGGAACAGACGATAGCCGGACGGGAACAGTCCGTCATTTTTGGCGTAACCGTGCCGGCCCCGAGCCCCAGCCTCCCATTCGCGCTGGTTGGGCTTACCGATGGCCGCCCAGACCATCAGGTTCTGCGCCATGTCTGCGGTAGCGATCTTCGCATCCATGGTGGAGGCGCTCACCAGCGGTGCCGTGCGGAATGCCAGGAATCCGAACTGCTCGTCGATCTGCCCGCGATACTTGTGATAGAGATCCTGCCACGCTCGATCGCGCCGGTACGGAGTATAAGGCACGAACTCGGGCACGCCTTGCGGATCGGGAGCGTACTCCAGGCGGACTTGCAGGTCCTTGGCATTGTTGTCGCCCCAGTAGAACCCCTCCGTTCCTCCGAACCACTCGTTCTTCGAACTCCGCCACAGCCTGGTGCGGCCGGTGCCCAATTCGTACATGGCGATCTCGTTGTTCTTGCCGTCGCCGATCAGCCACTCGTTGGTGTAGAGGCCGTTGTTACGGGTCCCCAGCCGCTCCACCACTTCATCCACGTTGCCGCCATATTGAATCGCCTGGCGCGCTCGGAAGGCTACCGGCGTGCCCTCGATGTTGAACGGCGATTGACGGATCGTGGTCTCGGTGAGAACCATGCCCGCGTCGTTTTGATACCAGTCGGTGCCGCTCTCGATCCCGCCGGGATAGCTCTGCATGACGATGCGGTGACCCGTGGCCGGCTGGATGTCCAGCATGACGTTGGTCTGCTCGGCCAGTGTGAGCGGCCACCAGGTGACATGGCCGATCACCATCTTGCCGTCCCGCGTGGCCGCGCCGGTGGCGGCGAAGGCGCTGCAATGGTCCATCACCGAATCGCGTTTGCGGTCGAAGTAGGAAGGGGCTTCCAGGTGCAGACCCTCGAGTCCGGTGGGTGTCATACGCACTGCGCCGCCCAACTCACCCAGTTCCACGGTGGTGTTGGCGACCACGATATCCACCAAGTCGATGCGCCGCTCGAGCCACTTGGCGCCGGCATCGGAAGCGCCTTCGGCGATGCCCTTCATTTCTTCCAGGATTTCCCGGTCGAAGCCGCGCAGGAAAAGGGCGTTGACCGTGGTGCGGAGCTGGTCCCAGCTCTGCGCCTCGGCCTTGGCGCCGAGTTCCGCGGCGCAGCGTTCCAGATACTCGGGAATCTCGCGCGCCATTAAGTGTCCGTGCTGGTATCCCCGCTCATAAGGCTGGCCTTCGATATGCAGATAAATCCAGCCAGCCGACGGGTAGCGATAGGCCGGACCGAATGTGCGGACGGTGGCGGCGGGCGGATCGCCGGCCGGGGAGGCTTCATCGAGCGTAACCTCCGAGAACCATGCCTTGCCCGTAAATGCGCCGCCAGTGCCCACGGTCAGCAGAATGCGGTCCTCCGCGCGGCTGGCCACGAAGCGCAGCGCGAGGTGCGTCCACTGCCGCGTACCGCCCAGCGCGGCTGAGTGCACATCGAACGGCATGGAGGCCATGGTAAGCGCGGCGCCGATCGCGATCGGCGAGCGGTCCAGGTCGCGCACTTGCACGTCTTCCGTGCGCACCCAGCCGCTCAACTCGTAGCTCTTGCCAATGTGCAGCGAAACGGGCGCGGAGCGGATGCAGGCGTCCGGCGAACCGCCCGGCTCGATCCGCAACGACTTACCGCTTTCGTGCGGTACCGAGGCGTCCACCGCCAGCAGACCGCGCTCGGCGGTCCAGCCGGTAGCGCCGCGCTCGATGGTGGGCCGAAACAGCGGCGTGCCGGCTTCGAGCAAAGTTGCAGCCAGCAGAAAAGTCAGTACACGGATCACAGTCAGCCTCCCTTAGTGCGCCCCTCATATCATAGCAGGGCATCCAGAGACAGGGCAGACTGGTTCAACTCGGTTTGTCGCGGAATCAGTTCGCCGCGATCGCGCCGAACACTCCAGTTGTCAGGTTGGCTCCCCCGCCATTGAAATAAAGCACGGTGGTGGGACCGGATTCGGTGCTGCCGTTGCCAAACTCCATTCCCCAGAGTCCGGGGATCGTAACATCCGCTCCGGTGGAGGTCTCCAGGAATCCTTCGAACGTCCCCTTCGAAGGGCTGTACGCCCCAATCCAGCCGCTGCCCGTATTCCCCACCAGGAGCATGCTGCTGAACGCGCCAAAACTGGCGGGCGCCATCGCCACTCCCCACGGCTGATTGAACCACCCCTGCTGCAACCGCAACTGAAGCGTGCCGTTGGTATTGTATGCGTCCACATAACCAGTCCCGCCGCCGGCGATCGCGTTGTATGTCACATAGATTCTCGTCCCGATCGCCTGAATACCGGCAGGCGAATAGGTCGAGGGGATTTTAGGGTCCTTGAACGTTCCCGTCAGTGTGACTGGGCTGAACGAGGTCGCATCATAGGCTTCCACCCCGCCGTTGGCATTCGCCGCGTAGTATGTATATGCGCCGCTGGTGGCGTTCTTGGCAATGGTCAGGCCTTGATAGGAAGCGCCTGACGCGGAGTTGTTCACCATGATAGTTGCGGTTGTCACATGGCACTTTGCACACGACGTGCCCGGCTTGGCGGGCGCGGTGGCGGGATTCCAGATCGAGATAGTTCCATCCAGAGTCGCGAACGCAAAGTCATTGTTAGTAGGGTTCAAAGCAGTTCCCGTCGGGCTGCCGGTACCCGTGCTGCCGGCTGGCGGAATGGTTACCGCTAAGGGAACGATGGTGCCATTGGCATCGTACAAAGTCGAAAGGCCGGTGACCTGGTCCGATATCCACCACTCATTCTCTGTCAGGCTGGCCTTCGCCGGACGCGACAATCCCCATGGATTCACCAGGCGCGAATCCTGAGTATTCGTCACGATATTCGACACGGTGTAGCTGTTCGTTTGAGCGCTGGCGCAAGCGCAAAACAGCAAGGCCGTACCCAGCATAAATACATTTCTCATCTTGTCCCCTCCTATCCCTCAGTTAAGAAGTATAAAACCGGCTGTGAACCAAGTCAAGAGTGCGCCTTGTGAACTTCTCGCCGCAATCCCCGCTCCTAATTCGCCGTGATGGTACCGAACAGCCCGTGCAGATAGTTGTCGATGCCGGCGGTGAAATAGAGCGAACTCGCGGGGCCCGAATTAGTGTTGCCACCACCGAAGTACAGCGCCCAGAGCCCCGGGATTTTGATGGGCTTCGCGGCGGCATTCTCCAGAAAGCCCAGGAACTTCCCGGTGGTGGGGTTGTATGCCCCAATCTCCCCGCTGCCCACGTTTCCCACCAGCACACTCTTTTGGAACTTGCCGAAACCGGCAGGCGCCTGCGCGATTCCCCAAGGCTGATTGAACCATCCCTGCGCAAGGCTCAGCAGCAACGTGCCGGCGGGGTTGAACACGTCCACGTACCCGCCGGCCCCTGGCGCCGCGGAGAAGGTCACGTAGATTTTGGTCCCGATGGCCTGGATTCCATACGGCGTATAACCGGCCGGAATGCTGGGATCTTCAAATGCGCCCGCCGCCAGAGTGATGCGGCTGAATGCGGTGGTATATGCCTCCACCCTGCCGGCGCTGTTGGCTACGTAAATCGTCTGCACGGTGCCGTTCTTTGCCGTCGTGCACCCGGTGTAAACGGCCCCGCTTCCCGAATTGTTTACTTTGACGACCGCCCTGGTCCCCGAGGTCCACGCTGAGATAGTTCCGTCCAGAGTAACAAATATGAATTCCGATCCGAGAGCGACAGTGCCAGTCGGAGTACCAGTTCCGGTGCCGCTGGCCGGAGGGACCGTCACCACCAGAGACTGTATAGCTCCGGCGCCGTTGTACAGCGTCGAGACGCCGGTGCCATCATCGGAGGCCCACCAGAATGAGCTGGCGCTGCGGGAGAGTCCCCAAGGATTGATCAGGTGCGGGTCCGTAAATGTCGCCATCCCCGAAATGTCAGAGACTAGATTGGTTTGCGTGTAACTGTTAGTGGCGGTATCCTGTGCACTCGCGCCCATCGCTGCCAGTAACACGATTGACAATTTGTAAGTGTTCTTCATTCTTCTTCTCCAGCGTACGTAGTTGAGCTTACGCGGTGCGTTGAGCCGAGTCAATGAAAAACAGGCTGCGCGCAGCGAATTTAACAGCTTATAATTAGAAACAAGTGAAAACGAACTTTGCTAAGTCGCTGGCCATCTTTCTGGTGGTGGCCTTCGGGGCTGACCCACAGACCTTCTCGCCCACTCCCGAAGAGTCCCGCGCGCTGGCCTCCATCTCCGTGGATTCCTTGCGCGGAAACTTGTCCTTCATCGCGTCGGATCTGTTGGAAGGGCGCGATACGCCCTCGCGCGGGCTGGACCTTGCGGCGCTCTATGTCGCGGCTCAATTCCGCCGTGCGGGCCTCGAGCCAGCCGGCGGCGACGGATATTTCCAGACCGCGGAAATGTTACGCATCGCGCAGTCTCCCGAGGGCTTCGATCTGCGCCTGCAAACCGGCACGCGGACGTTGGTTGTCTCGCGAGATCGGGCGACGGCGATCAGTCGGCAGCCGCTGGAACTTTCCAGCGCGCCCGTCTATAAGATCGTGGATCAGGCGGACCTGCGGGCTGCCGCAGTGAAAGGGAAAGTCGTGGAACTGGACCGGGCGCGCGAGGGCGCCCGCGCGCTTGCCAAGGCGGCGGCGTTGCTCCATCCGGCGGCCTTTCTCGAGACGGCCGACGATAGCGTTCCGGCCGTCCCTCGGTTGATCGATCCGGACGAAGAGCCCTCCCTGCTTAGCGACGCTCCGCTGCTCATTGTGCGCGACCCGGACGCCGTCAAACTGCTCGCAGACGCGAAGGCCGGCGAGACGGGGATCGCCGTCTCGATCAAGCTGGCTGCGCCCACCGCGACGGCCGTGACTGTGCGTAACGTGGCCGCGGTGCTGCGAGGGTCGGACTCCGCGTTGCGCGGCCAATACGTCCTGCTCACGGCGCACTACGATCACATCGGCCGCGGCGCCACAGGCGAAGTCTTCCCAGGAGCGAACGACGATGGCAGTGGAACCGTGTCGGTTATCGAGATTGCGCAAGCGCTGGCGGCGCTACCCGTACATCCCAAACGGAGCATCGTGTTCCTGACGTTCTTCGGCGAGGAAGAGGGCGGGCTGGGATCGCGCTACTACACGCGGCATCCTCTATTTCCGCTCTCGGAGACCGTGGCCGAATTGAATCTGGAACAGGTTGGGCGCACCGATTCGCGCGCCGGTCCGGAGATTTCCAATGCGACTCTGACCGGCTTTCAGTACTCCAGTGTCGCGCGCACGCTGCAGCAGGCGGGCGAGTTGACGGGCATCAAGGTGTATGAGACGCCCAACGGCGACGACTTTTTCGACCGCAGCGATAACCAGACGTTTGCGGAGCACGGCATCCCGGCGCACACCCTCGCAGTGGCGTTCGAGTTCCCCGACTATCATGCAACGGGCGACTTGTGGCAGAAGATCGATTACGCCAACATGGCCAAGGTGGACCGCATGATTGCTCTGGGAATCATGATGTTGGCGGATAGCGTCGAACCACCGCGGTGGAACAGCGAGAATCCGAAGGTGACGCGGTATCTGAAGGGGGCAAAGCGGGTCCTGGAGGACCCGCGCAGACCTGGAGGTCCGCCCCACTAAACGAAAGCAGAATGCCTAGCGGTTTGGCGGTGTAATTGGGGAAGACGTGGCTTAGATCTCGATTGCCCATCTGACCCCTGACCAGTTCTCCCAATACATCGCGGAAATCGGTGGTCAGGGCCAGGTCGCGCGCCTCATAGAGTTGCTCCGGTTCGAGGCCGGGCCACTTGCCATACACTTTGCCACCGCCCACGCCGCCGCCCATCACGAACATGCAGTTGGCGTGGCCGTGATCGGTGCCGCGGTCGCCGTTCTCGCGGGCCGTGCGGCCAAACTCCGACATCGTGACTACGGCGGTGTCGTGGCGGCGGTCGCCCAGATCCAGCCAGAAGGCGGCCAGCGCCTGGCCGAAGTCGGCGAGGCGCGCGGCCAGTTGGCCCTCGGAAGCGCGCGCACCCACTTCGTTGACGTGATGATCCCAGCCACCCACGTCGGCGAAGGCCATCTCTACGCCCACATCGGCCTTGATGAGTTGCGCGATCTGGCGGAGGCAGTCGCCAAAGCGCCCCTTGGGATAATTCGCGCCCGCGGCCGGTTCGTAATGCTGCTTCTG
>JBEKPZ010000331.1:0-7932 GCA_049520215.1 Bryobacteraceae bacterium
TACCGGCAGAAGGCGGACCTGGAAGATTCGCCGGAAGCTTACAGGGCAGACATAGAGGCTGCTGACAACTTCTTCGCAAGGACCCTAGAAACCAGGAAGGTTAAGGCCGAACGGAACGCCCACAGCACCACGCCGGAACCAAGGTAGAGTACAGGGTCCAGACGGGATTCATGGCTAGGCGGCTGGCGAGTGTCTCGTGATAACGCCTCGCCGCCGCTGGAGCAGCGGAGTCTTCTGAGCTATTCCGTCAAGCATTATTTTTAGATAGTTTTTGGAAGCCGGCTACGGACTTCCACCCAACGCCGGTGGACCTCCCGAGGATACCCGCAAGCAATGCGCCACGGCGACGCGGGCGGAGATGTTGCTGCGCCTGACACAACCCAGGCCTTTGAAGCCGGCGGCTGAAGCAAAAACGGAATAAGCAGCGCGACGTTCCATTCGTCAGTTCAAGCCGATCCGTGCCGGCCGCGAGATGGGCATTCCGCATGACCTCGACCAGCGGCATCTTTGGGCGGTCTGTTTCATCCGCAGTGCCGAAGGCGTAGGCGAACACACAGCGAAACATGCTACCCTTCTCCGCATGGCCCTCCGTTCCTGCCTGGTCTCCTGCCGCGACCTCGCCGGTACCGAGCACGCCGTCGAAGTGACCGCCGAATCCCTATACGAGGCGGTGGCGCAAGCGCTGGGAATCCTGCGCGGGGACCAGTGGGTTGAGGAGATGCGAGGGGTTGACGGAGTTGAAGGTGCGCGTCAAGCAGCCCGCCGTCGAGCACCGGGTCAGGATGAAGGATTTCAGGCGGTGGCTGGAGAGTCAGGGGAAGACGCCGGCAGAGTGTACGAGGAAGAGGAAGTTGATGGCGCTGGCGAAAGGGGAAGGGCGGGAACGATGATCCGTAGTCGGGATTGGCCGGCTTGCCTTTCCGCGCGGGTCTTTTGGCGGCACATGGTGCGGCTCGACTCGGCTCCACTCTCGCTTGCATTGCGGGTCAGGCGTTCTTCCGAACGACCCACGTGGTCATGCAATGTTGATTCTGCACGATGGTGGTCTTCAACGGGTCGGCCAATTGCCCACCCAGCTCTGCGGTGAAGCGTAGCAAAAGCGGCTCGTCCACCAGATAGCGCTCTGAACCATCAGGCAGCCGGAAGCGGCGTCCCGCCACGCGCTGTACTTGATGTTCCATCCCAATCGCAGATGCCAGCCGGCAGAAAAGCAGCCCTCCAGGTTTCAATACGCGCCATGTCCCGCGCAGCATCGCTCCAAAATGATCGTCGCCGCGCGCAAAGTGGAGCACGGCGCTACTGAGCACGAGGTCGGCGAAAGCGTCTGGAAAGGTCATTTCTTCGATGGCCTCCAGCCGAAAGTTGTCTGCGGGAAGAGCCGGTGCGAGGGATGCGGCGAGGCGGCGCGTGCACTCAATCGCGTTAGGGTCGGTGTCCACGCCGAATACCGCATACCCCTCCCGGAGAAAGTAGACCAGGTTGCGCCCGGAACCGCAGCCCGTATCGAGCACCCGCGTCCCTGGCCTGATACGATCTCGGAGAAGTTGATCGAACAGGTAGATGTCGATCTGGCCGAGTTGCGCTTGAAGGTCCGGCATTGGGTTCTCACCCGATCATACTCGGCAGCGCTATGTCGCGGTTCCCGACGATGAAGGCGAGGCGGTGCGGTGCGGTGTCCGGCGTTGGCGGTGCGTCCTCGCTGTCGAGTTAAGATCGGTGATGGGTTTCCAGAAAGGAGATGCTTATGTTCCGTCTTCTGAGCATCGCGTGCTTAAGCTGCTTTATGACAGGCTTCGATCCAGCAATGGCCCAAGCTCCGCCGGCTGCGGTCACACGCCCGGTGCGCCCGACGCTGCGCCCGACACCGCCGACCCGTGACCCCAACACGCCCGGTTATGTCACGGCGAAAGTCTTACCGGACGGCGCCAACGCTCCAGCAAACTCCGACGGAAACTTCATCCTCGGTCCCACGCACAACCCCGCACCGGAGATGACTGCGCAGGACGGTGTGCCGCAGGGAGCGGTCTTCACCTTCACCATGGAATCGTCCGACAGCAAGATCTATCCCGGCATCGCGCGCGAATCCGACACCTTTGGCAAGCCAGACCCCACCGACCCCGCCAAGTTGATAGTCACCACCAGCCATCCCGCTCCCTACAGCCGCCGAGTGGCTGTGTATGTCCCGAAACAGTATGTCCCTGGCACCTCCTCGCCGTTCATCGTCGGGGCGGACGGACCTGACCGGATGTTGTTCACGGCCCTGGATAATCTGATTGCCGAACACCGCGTGCCGGTGATGATTGCCATCTCCATAGGGAACGGCAGCGGCGATGCCCAGGGAAGCGAACGCGGCTTGGAATACGACACGATGTCGGGCCTGTATGCGGAGTTCGTCGAGAAAGAAGTGCTGCCTCTCGTGGAGAAGCAAGGCAACGTGAAACTGACCAAAGATCCTGAAGGCCGGGCGACGATGGGCGGCAGCTCCGGCGGCTCCTGCGCCTTGATTATGGCGTGGTATCACCCGGAGCTTTACCACCGGGTTCTCACCTACTCAGGCACCTACGTGAACCAGCAGTGGCCGTCGAACCCCCAGACACCCCACGGCGCATGGGAGTTCCATGAACACCTCATCCCCAACACCTCGACGAAGCCGTTACGCCTGTGGATGGAAGTCGGCGACAGAGACCTTCTCAATCCGAATATCATGCGCGACGACATGCACGACTGGGTTGTCGCCAACGAGAACATGGCCAGAGTGCTAGCCGCCAAGGGCTATCACTATCAGTTTGTATTTGCGCGTAACGCCGGGCACACCGACCGCGCCGTAAAACAACAAACCCTGCCCGAGGCTCTGGAATATCTGTGGCAGGGGTACCCTATCGGGGGGCCATGGCATTGATTTGAGCAGTTGTCACGCTGGACTACTGCATGCAAACGTGAGACGTTGCTGCGCCGGCGGCGCTGGCGGCTTCTCTTCCAGTTCCCTTCGCTGATTCCGCAGCATCGCCGCCACCAGTTGCCAGGTGGGTCCGGGCGTATCGCGCCACGGTGCCGGGACGGTGATCATGCAGTATCGCCGCGTGTCCGGATCGAAGCTGAAAAACCCGGCCTGCCGCCGGATCAGCCCCTTCCATTCGTCCGCCGTGGCGACCCCAGCTTCCACCAGCCCGCACTCCGCCGGAATCTCGGCGATTTCTACGAGGTGAAGCCGCAAAAGGGACGCAGACCTGTGTATAGTTGCTATTCGCCCGTCTGAGCCCGTTGGCCTGTTTGCGCGACAATGGAACGCAATGGCCCGCGTCTCCTCGCGCACACGATTTGCCTCCCTGCAAAAAGTGTTCGCGCAAGGCCGCTCACCGGTGATGGACGGAATTGCGCAACTCTCGGTGCTCTACGAGGACCTGCGTATAGAGACTTTCGCCCTTACCGCCTCCGACGAAGAGGTAAAACGCCTCGACTGCCTCGATAAGCGATATCGTGTGCATTACTTCCTCCGACGCTCGATAGCCACCCTTTTTGAGTTTAGAGGTGCGCTCATCAAGACAATGAAAACGGCTGAGTTCAGAGCGGCGCACAGAGCAGCAACGGACGCGAATGCCCCACTTTCCTTGAAATCCCAGAAGATGCTATTCGACAAAATTGCCGGCTCACTCCGGTTTTTCGAGCGTCATCATCAGCAAATCAAGGCGTTGCGTAATGCTGTGGGCGGTCACTTCGGTGATGATGCCGCCGCGTTAGCGACCAGGAATCTTCATCCAGACGCGACTAGCAAGCTTGAGATCATATTTCACCCGTCTGGAAAGGGTGGAGGTCCCAAGCTGTACTACGCTGGCGAGATCGCCGCGACCGCATTTACAAAGACGCTGCCCGGACTCAAGCCGAGCGCCGAAGAGATTGCCGACACGATCCAAATGATCCGTGAAGCATATTCCCACGCGACTCAGGCCATGCACGCGCTGATCGTGCTCTTTCTTTGGGACCGTTTCGCGTAGACGCAGCGGGACACGGGTCGCCGTTAGACGCTGACGAAGGGTCCTGGGGATGGGGAGGGAGCCGGGACGGTCCCGCCGGGATCATTGCATATCCGGGAACACGGATTTGGCAACCGCTGCATCCCCCGCGCTGTGTCATCCTTTGATTGTGCCCAGCGCAGACCGAACAGCCCGGTTTATCGAACCGATGCTCTTGCTGCGGACCGACAAGTTGCCCGAAGGCGACGGCTGGCTGTACGAGCTGAAATTCGACGGCTATCGGGCGTTGGCGATCAAGAGCGGCGGGCAGGTTCGACTCCGGTCCCGCAACGACAAGGACTTCACCAAGCGATATCCCGGCGTGGTGGCGGCGCTGAGGGAGTTGCCGGATGAAACCGTGATCGACGGCGAGATCGTCGCCCTGGACGCCAGCGGTAAGCCGGTCTTCAGCCTCCTGCAAAACGGTGCCACCGATGTCCATTTCTATGCCTTCGACGTGCTCATGCTCGGGGGTAGGGACGTGACGGGCGAGCCGTTGGTCAAGCGGCGGGAACTATTAGAGAACCACGTCCTGTCAAATCTACCCGAACCGGTCCGATGCTCGCCGGTGCTGGTAGCGAGCCCGCCGGACCTGAATCAGTCCATCAGAGCGCAGGGCCTGGAAGGGCTGGTCGCCAAGCGCGCTAACAGCCGTTACGAATCGGGCCAGCGATCGGGCGCCTGGATGAAGATGCGGGTCAACCGCTCCCAGGAATTCATCATCGGCGGCTATTCAGTCGGCGGAAGCACCTTCGACGCGGTGATCGTCGGGGAAGTTGTGGACGGCAAGTTGGTATACGTCGCGCGGACGCGGAGCGGATTCACGCCGGCGTTGCGCGCGGAATTGCTGCGCAAGATGAAGCCGCTGGAGGTCGAGGTATGCCCATTTTGCAACTTGCCGGAAAGACGGCCGGGCCGATGGGGTGAAGGGCTGACGGCGGATAAAATGAAGGATTGCCGATGGGTCAGGCCGGTGCTGGTGGCGCGGGTCGAGTTCCTGGAGTGGATGGAGGGCCGGCATTTGAGGCATAGCCGGTTCATGGCTCTGGGTGAGCAGAAGAGGGCGAAGGATGGACGGCGTGGCTATTAATCAGGTACCTCCGATAAATCAAATGGGATACATTGTTACGCCGCCAGCCTCCGGCGAACCCGTGACGAGCCTGAATAGCTTTCTAACCGCCTCGGGAGCGTGGCACGAGGAGAATAATCGACCAAACCGCGGAATGTTGAGTGACCTTTGGTATCGGGGCGTCGCAGAGCACTATCCTCATCAAGCGCCAGGCGTTTACAGAAGGAGTTTCAGCGAGCGGGCGAAACATTTGGTAGTGAGCGGCGGCTTAGAGAACAAACGCTTGTATCTTGAGCGCTATATGATTTCGCAATTTCGCACAGCAGGTGCCCCCTTTCTCGAAGGCTACAGCACCACACAAGTCTATTTCGCGGCCCAGCATTACGGCATGCCCACGCGGCTTCTCGATTGGTCTACGAATCCACTCGCGGCGCTATTTTTCGCGTGCAATGAAGCGCCAAGCGAGGACGGTTTCGTCTATGCAATGGATGCAGGAAAGATCATTCCCGATACCGCTAGGGCGCGCAAAGGCCAAAGGCTATATCAGACTGTTATGACGATGCGAAATAAGTATGTTGAGGAGGCCATCGGACTATCATTCTGGGACGAACCGGCCTCACCGATGAATCCGTTTGTACTGCCCGTAAGACCGGATGCGGCCCCAGGTAGAATCGCTCAGCAAAGCTCCTGCTTTACCCTGCATATGCATGAGGCAGCCAGCGCAAGCAATCCGACGATGATTACCATAAAGGTGGCCGCTTCAAGCAAAGGTACAATCCTCAAGGAGCTCCATCGCGCAAACATCAATCAATTCACCACGTACTACGACTTGGATCACCTCTCGAAAGAAATCATAGCGGGCTGGGGATGCTAATGGCGCCGCTCATGGCTGCCATCCGCGTTCCGGATTCGATACTGATATAACGCCGGCTTCCTAACTCGGCACTCCGACTTGCTCGCGTTGCGCTTTCCCCAATTTGGCGCTCGAATCGCACCGGCGGAGCGCTGCGCGTCATCCCTCTGCATCGGTGGCCCTGGAAAGATGGTGCATTCCGTATACATGCGTGGCGATGGCATCTGCCCATAAGTAGACAACATCGCCACAACGAATTCCCGCCAGCTTTGCCTGCTCTGCTCCAAAATTGGCCACTTTCACAAGATCTGCTTTAACATTCGCATGAATGGCAGACCAGTTAGGCCAGTACATTTCCGACGCTGCGTCGTGGTCGCGGTACAGCGCTAGTTCTTCATTTGCTTTAGCGAGACTGTTATGCTTCACAACTAGGTGTGTCCAGATGGTGCGGACATTGGCTACCCAGCACACGTGAGGGTTCACCATACACGAAATTTCGGAACCAACGCCAATCCTGAGACTGCTCAGCTTGGCACGCTCGATAATAGCGGGTACATTCCGTGCATCCTTCAGGGCATAGAACTCGTTTCCAAGCGCAAACACACGTTCCTCAGCTTTGAGATTGGTCCCGATGATTCTCGGGCCTAGGCGATGCAAGTCTGCGCTGTAATTGGCATTTCCATCAGTGATGCCCAAAGCCAGTTCGGCAAACGGCACTACTGACCCTTTCGTCAGTAATGTTACCAGCTCGTTGTGGGTAAGGATACGCCGGTCGTAATGGCGGCGAACCGACCGCCAGTCCAGTTTTTCTAACAGCTTTTCTAACTGTGTCGATTTCTTCATGTGGTATCCTTCATCGCACCACACTGCATCGCGTTGCCGGCCTAATTATAGGCCGTCGCCTTTAGCCGCCCTGCCGTGACCTTTCCGCCCTTGCGCCCGAAGCGCCGCCGCCAGGTCGGTTCTTCTTTGCCATCGCCCAATCCTACCACCGCTGATAGCCGGACGGGGCGAGCGTACAACCCACTGGCACGGCGAAAGGCCCGCCGGTTCCGTTTTCCGCCTGCCTATCACTCCTTGGGCGGCGCACGGGGTTCGCCAGGTTCGCATCCGAGATCTGTCAACGTCGCCCCGCCTTCGTATGTGGCGCGCCGCCGCTGTGCGAAAATGAACACGTATGCGAATTCCCGAAGGGCTACGCTGGAAGGCTACAGGTCGCACAGTTGGCGAGGGCGGGCAAGGCACGGTGCTAGAAGTCGTGGATCGGTCTGAGCCCGAGGGGACCAAGTACGCTCTGAAGACTCTGAAGCGCGGTGGATCGTCGCAAGCTTACAAAAGGTTCGAGCGGGAAGTGAGGGCCATTCAATCCCTCAATCACCCAGGAATTGTGAAGACTGTGGATTGGTCCTTAGAACCCGCATTCCCGCATATCGTCATGGAACTCGTCGAAGGTGCTACTTCTCTAAAGAAGCTTCTGGAAACCAACCGTAGCCCATTTCACGGACGAGGTCTGAGCGCGGCTAGATTTTTCGGCCAACTGGTGGATGTGATTGCCGGGTGTGAATCGGTCAACGTCGTACACCGCGATTTAAGCCCGGCGAATGTGCTCGTGTTGCCCAACGGCCAAGCGCGGGTCATTGATTTTGGGTTATGCCAGATCGAAGGCGCAGCACCAGTGACGTTGATTGACGAAGGAGTCGGGACCCAGAACTACATGGCACCCGAATGTGAAGCCGGTTCGGATGGGGCGATCACGTCGTCCGCTGATTTGTATAGTGCTGGCAAACTCCTATGGTCTGCGGTAACGGGCTCGTTTGCGTTTGCGAGAGAAGCGCCCGCCTTCCGCGCAAAATCAATGAAGGCCCTCTTTCCGCAGCATCCGCTTCTGTGGCACTTACAATGGATCTTTTTTAGGACGATCAGGCACACCCCCACAAATCGATGGAATAATGCCGCAGACGCTCGTGCCGGCCTTTCTCGTATAGATCACCTGCTGATGA
>JBEKPZ010000332.1:0-7915 GCA_049520215.1 Bryobacteraceae bacterium
TACGGCGCCACCAAGCTGAGCTGCGAAGCCATGATCGGCGCCTTCCAGCACTTGTTCGGCATGGACTGCTGGATCTTCCGCTTCGCCAACGTCGTGGGCCCCAAGGTCCGCAAGCGCGGCCGCACCGTGATCGGCGACTTCATCGACAAACTGCGCCGCGATCCCGCCCGCTTGCAGATTCTGGGCGATGGCCGCCAGGCCAAGTCCTACCTGCTCGCCGAGGAGTGCGTCGCCGCAATGCTATTCGCCGTGGGGCACGCGCCGCGCGGCTTGAACGTCTTCAATCTCGGCTGCCCCGATTCGCTCAGCGTCAACCGCATCGCCCAAATGGTGACCGCCGCCATGGGCCTCTCCGGCGTGCAATACGAATACAGCGGCGGCGAAGGCGGCTGGCCCGGCGACGTGCCGCGCTTCCGCCTGGATGTGACAGCCATCAACCGGCTGGGCTGGCGCGCGCGCTACAACTCGGAAGAAGCCGTGGCGCTGGCGGTGGGGCAGGCTTTAGCCTGCGCCGGACTTCAGTCCGGCCGACACAGGCTAAAGCCTGTGCCACCGAAACGGCCGGAGGCCGTATGCAGGCCGTAATCCTGGCCGGAGGTCTGGGCACCCGCCTAGGCCCGCTCACCCGCAAGATGCCGAAACCCATGGTCCCGGTGGCTGGCGTCCCTTATCTGGAGCATCAACTGCGGCTGCTGGCGCGGCAGTCCTTCCGCGACGTGCTGCTGCTCACCGGCTATCTGGGCGACCAGATCGAGAAATACTTCGGCGGCGGCAGCCGCCTCGGCTTGCGGCTCCGCTATTCGCGCGAGACCCAGCCGCAGGGCACCGGCGGCGCATTGCGCGACGCCCGCAGCCTCCTGGGGGAAGGCTTCCTGCTGCTGTACGGCGATTCGCTGCTGCCCATCGCGTACGCCGCCGCCACCCGCCGCTTAAAAGACTCCGCCGCGCTAGGCGTGATCGTGGTCTATCGCGACCCGTCCGGAGAAACGGCCGTGCGCCCGAATGTGGCCCTCGACCGCAGCGGCCTGGTGACCCGCTATGACAAAACCGCGGCCGCGGACGCCGATCTCGAATACGTCGAGGCGGGTGTCTCCTGCTTTCGGCGCGAAGTACTCGACCTGCTGCCCGCCGCGGGTCCCGCGTCCTTCGAGGAGTGCGTTTTCCCGCGCCTCATCGAACGCCGTCAACTGGCGGCCCTGCCCACCTCGCAGCGCTTCTACGACATCGGAACACCGGAGCGGTTGCAGGCGATTGAAGAGTATCTGCGCGCGCCAGCGGAACCATCTGGCAAGGACGTCCCCTCTGTGCCGTCCCCAATGACCGTCCGCTACTTTAACGTCACTTCGTAGTATCGCGACCCGTCGACGGTTCCTTTTAGCCGCACAGTGGCGCCGTCAGCGGTCAACTGCGGCACCACCCATCCAGGTTCCGCGACCACAAACCGTTTGTGCTGCGCGACAAAAGGCCCGTACTCCGCGAAGTGCGACCGGAATGGAAAGAGTTCCTGCAGAACCGGCCCTTTCACATCGAAGACCACGTTCCCTACCCACCGGGCAGCCGCCTTGGGATCCGTCAAGTAATAGAGCCGGCCAGCCAGCGCGGGGCTGGCGTAGTGTTCAAGCTCCAGAAAGGCCAGCGGCCGGCCGACTACTATGGGCACAGGGTCCTCGCGCATGCCCTCAAGCACGCCCTGCAAGCCGGAGGTGTGAGCCCCGCTTTCGATACCCGCATCAAGCCGCTTGTTCGCAGGTAGCACCTGCTCCCCTACAAAGAGCATGGTGAACAATGCCGCCACTGCCATTCCGGCTCGGGGACGCGAGGCGGCCATCCGGAACAGCAGGACTGCCAGGCACCCAGCCAACCCGATCACTGCGTTCAGAGAATAGCGAGGCCAGTAGGGACCACCCAGCATGGAAATCGGAACGGCGACGAACGGGATCGCTGCGAAACCAATCAATGCGGCCAACTCGTATGCGGGCATTCCACGGTCTGTCTTAGCCGGAATCCGAGGTTCAGCTCTGGACATCAGCAGCAGGAATCCCGCAGCCGCTACGGGAAGGATCGCCGGCATGAGCAGCAGGAAATAGGTGAGGCCCACCAGGTGGAGAGGGTTGAGCGCACTCTGCGCGGAAGCCGCGGCGCCAGCGGCGCCCTTCAGCTTCCACAGCACCCATAGCGCCGGCGTGGCGGCGGCAAAGGCGCACCACATGGGCACATCCAAGCGCTTGCGTTGAATGGAGCGGGCCGCCTCGCCAACCAGGAATGGCAGCGCCAGCGTTACCGCCAGCGGTTGAGAGCACAACGCCGCCGCCAGCGCGATGGGTATCGCGACCAGCGCAACCCGCCGTCTCCGGCCCTCGGCCGCAGCTTGCCACGCGACCAGCGCGACGCCCGCCAACGCCAGCACCACGGCATACGGGCGCGCCTCGTACGAGTATCGGCCCGCCGCCGTTAATGCCGGCAGCAACATGCCCGCAATCGCAAACGGCCGCGGAAGCCGCCGCTTAAGGAACACATAGAGACACGCCGACATGATCCAGAATGCGATCACGGAGGGAAATCTGATGCCGAACGCGTTCCTCCCGAAGACGCTCTCGGACGCGGCGGCGAGCACGAACCCCAACGGCGGGTTGAGTTCGAGGCCGCGCTTCAGGAACGACCAAAGTGCGCCGAGCGACGGCAACAGGGACGAAGCGTCGAGGGTCAGAATCTCGTCGTACCAAAGTCTCTCCCTGGCGGCGTGTATGCACGTCGGGACAAGATAAACGACGGACAGCAGGGCCAGCCAAAGCGCCGGTCCCCAGCGGCGAAATCTACCCGAGGTTTTGGCGAGCTCCGCGGACCCGCGCAGATCGGCGGCAGTGTCCTGGGTCGCTGTAAGTGGCAAGGGTATCAGACACCAGCTTACACTTCGCCCAGTTAGCGGACAACTAACCACAGTTCTGTTGGTTACTAACCTTAGTTAACTGGGTAATAGCACTGCAAGGGCATTATCGTGGGGCGGACGAGCGGTTAACGCTATCTTTGGTTAGCTTTATTCTCTGGCGGTGTAGCTAAAATAGTCCACCGGCAAGTCACTCGGGTATACTGGGCCGTGGCTTTCGTTCCAACGCTCCGGTTGGGTGACATCAGATTGAGGAAAGGCATGGCATCGAAAGAGGAAGAAGAATGATTCGAGTCGGTGTGGTGGGATACGGTTATTGGGGACCAAATCTGGTTCGGAACTTCGCGGAGGCCGAGGAGACGCAGATTGTAGGGGTTTCCGATCTGCGTCCACACCGCCTGGCTCTGGCACAGAAACGCTATCCGGCGATTCAGGTTACTGAGGATTATAAGCAACTGCTCGCCAATCCCAGCGTTGACGCCATTGCTATATCCACACCGATTTCCACCCACTTCCCGCTGGCCATGCAGGCGTTCAAGGCCGGGAAGCACGTCCTGCTCGAAAAGCCAATGGCTTCTAGTTCCGCCGAAGCTGAGACCCTGATCGAAGAAGCGGATCGCCGCAAACTCGTGCTTATGGTGGATCACAGCTTCGTCTACGCCAGCGCAGTGCGCAAGATCTGTGAGATCGTCCGCTCCGGCGCCGTGGGCGATCTGCTCTATTACGATTCCACCCGCATCAACCTCGGCCTATTCCAGCACGACGCGGACGTCATCTGGGACCTTGCGGTACACGATTTCGCCATCATCCAGCACCTGCTCCCGGGCAAGCCCTGCGCCGTCACCGCTACCGGCGTGAGCCACGTCAGCGGACGCATGGCGAACATCGCCTACATCACAGTTTTCTACGAGAACAATCTCATTGCCCACATCAACGTCAACTGGCTTTCGCCAGTCAAGGTGCGCCGCGTCATCATCGGGGGCAGCAAGCAGATGGTGATATACGATGACACGGAAGCCAGCGAGAAAGTGAAGATCTACGACAGCGGTATCACGGTCACCAAAAGCCCCGACGACGTCTACAAACTGCTCATTAACTACCGCAACGGCGACATGCATTCTCCGCGGACCGATACCACCGAAGCGCTCGCCGTCGAGGTTCGCCACTTCGCCGATTGCATCGCCAACGAAACCCGTCCCATTACCGATGGGCAAGCAGGTCTGGATGTGATCCGCCTGCTGGAAGCCGCCAGCCTTTCCATGAAGGACCGCGGACGCCTGGTGCCGATTCAGGCTCGGCCGTGGCTTCCGCTCTCTAAAAGCGCATAATCTATGATTCCCTTTGTCGATCTTAAGGCACAGTACGGGGCCATCAAGCCCGAAATCGACGCGGCCATCGCGCGTGTCCTGGAGAATTCGCAGTTCATCCTTGGCCCAGAAGTTGCGGCCTTCGAAAGGGAGTTCGCCCACTACACCGGCGCGGCCGCGGCGATCGGAGTGAATTCCGGCACCAGCGCCCTGCACCTTGCGCTGCTGGCCGCCGGCGTCGGACCCGGCGACGAGGTGATCACCGTCCCGTTCACCTTCGTGGCTACCGTTGCGGCCATCGGCTACACCGGCGCCACGCCTGTTTTTGTGGATATCGATCCCGCCTCCTTCACCATGGACGTGACCCAGGTCGAGGCCGCCATTACACCGCGCACCAAGGCCATCGTGCCGGTCCATCTTTACGGCCAAGCCGCCGACATGGACCCCATCATGGCGATCGCGCGCAAGCACAACCTCACCGTCATCGAGGACGCCGCCCAAGCGCACGGCGCCGAGTACAAGGGCCGCCGCGTGGGCAGCATCGGCGATATGGGTTGCTTCAGTTTCTACCCCGGCAAGAACCTCGGCGCTTATGGAGAAGGCGGAGCTGTGGTTACCAGCAATCCCGCTCACGTGCGCACTGTTCTCATGCTGCGCGATTGGGGCGCCGAACAGAAGTACGTCCACCGCCTGCGGGGCTACAACTACCGCCTCGAAGGCATCCAGGGCGCCATTCTGCGCGTCAAACTGCGCTACATCGAAACCTGGACCGAGGCGCGACGCGCGCACGCCGGCGAATACAGCCGGCTTCTGCATGATTCTGGCGTCAGTGTCCCGCAGACTATGCGCTACGCGCGTCACGTGTGGCACGTCTACGCCGTGCGCGCCCCGGATCGCGCAGGATTGCAGGCCGCCTTGCATCAGGAGAACATTCAGAGCGGGATTCACTACCCGATTCCCGTGCACCTGCAACCGGCGTGGGCGGATCTGAAGTATATCCGCGGAGATTTTCCGCATTCCGAGCGAGCCGCGGACGAGGTTCTGTCGCTGCCAATGTACCCGGAGTTAACCGCGGACCAGTTGCGGGCTGTCGCGGGCGTCATTCAGCGCTGCGGGGAAAGCAAGGGGGCTGCCTCTCTAACCAACATGGCTGCGGCTTTATCGGGCGCGCGTCAGCCGGCCCACCCGGAGGTTACGACTTACACATCATGATCGACACCCGCCTCTTGGCGACCGTAGTCTTCTCGGCCGAAGTCCTGTCGCTTCCCATCCACCGCGAGTTGAGGGTGGACGTCCAGGCGTTCGTCGGTGCGATTCGGACTGGGGGCGTGATTCGTCGATGATCGCGAAGGACGTGGTCTTAGGCAACAACGTCAGGATCCCCCAACCGGAGCTGGTCAATCTCTACGGTTGCAGCATCGGCGACGGCACCGGATTGGGCGCGTTTGTGGAAGTCCAGCGCGGTGCCGTGATCGGCTCGAATTGCAAGATATCGAGTCACACGTTTATCTGCGACGGCGTCACCATTGAAGACGGTGTTTTCGTGGGCCACGGTGTGATGTTCATCAACGACGTCCATCCCCGTGCTGTCAATGAGGATAGCAGCCTACAAACCGAAGCGGATTGGACCATCGCCAAAACCAGGATCCGAGCGCAGGCGTCCCTCGGAAGTAATTGCACCATCATGGGCGGCATCACGGTGGGGGCTGGCGCGTTGGTCGGCGCCGGAGCAGTGGTGACCCACGATGTGCCGGATCACGCGATCGTCGCCGGGGTTCCGGCTCGGGTCCTCGGCGACACTCGAAAGCGGGGCAAGGCGGACTGAACCAGGGAGCGCTTGGGTCAGGATCAACGGAACCCGTACGCCATCAGGCAGCGCGCAAGATCCCTCACGGACGAAGAAACATTCTTCAAGCTCACTCCCGCCGCCCTGCCGCCAGAGCGCGCCAGAAACCGAATGGGCACCAGCTCAACCCGCAACCCATGACGATACGCCAGAATTAGCCGTTCTGCTTCAAAAAAAGGGCTGCTCGATATGAGATCATATTCGAATACCTCGCGGATTCCTAGCTTGGTGCTGCCGGCGTCCTCCACTCGCACGCCAAACAGCAAGAGCGGCAACCGGTTGAATAGTGCCGAGACCACGCGTCTGGTTGGCGAATAGACTTCCCGGCGGTTGGTGCGGACCCCCACAACTACCGCTGCTCCCGAGAGAAGGAAAGGTAGCATAACCTCCAGATTCTCAGCGGGCCATTGTCCATCGGAGCCCGTCACAAAGATGTGGCTGCCGCGGGCTTCCTGGTAAGCTCGCGTGAAAGCGCCAAAGATCCCCGTGTTTTCCTGCCGGATCACACGCAACCGCGGGGTCCGCGCCTGAAGGCCGCAGAGAATCTGAGGCGTACGGTCTTTGCTGCCGTCGTCTACACACACGATCTCCCATTCTGGCACCACTACTCCAATTCGGTTCAGTACGTCGACGTGTTCGAGCACGACGCGCTCGATGGCCGCTTCCTCGTTGTACGCCGCCATCGCCACCGTCAGCATGCGGATTGACGCACTCTGCCGCGGCAGAGTGCCACTCCTCTCGCCGTCCATGTCGTTCAGAATATCGTATCATTGAGCCGGGACACGCACCATGTATCAGCGCAGCGCCTCGCCTTTCCCAAGGACTCCTCCCGCGCTGGTACACTTCTAGAGATGGGAAACCAACATCGGGCAGAGGAAATCCCCCGGTTCTTATGCTGAGCCGCCGTGCCGCCAACCGGATCCGTGGGCTGCTAGACACGTGGCTGCCCGCAGTCATCCGGGAGGCGCGCCCTTTCGCATGGGCTGTGTCGTCCTGGCTTGGACCTAATGCCCTTGTGGATTTCAAATACCGCGCCTTCCGTATGTCACCCCGGGAATTCGCTGCGGCCTATCAGGCCCTGGGCGGGCGCTACGCTGGTCGAGCCAGCGACACCACGCCCGCACAGGCCGATTGGATTCTCGCCAACATCGGTCCCCCCCCACTGAAGCTACTGGAGATCGGCCCCGGAAACGGCGTCATGGCTGCACGTCTGGTTGCAACCGGATACGATGTGTGGACGGTAGACATTCACCCTTCCCGGACAGACCGACATCTCCAGGGGGGTGTCGACAGCATCCCGTTGCCCGACAAATCCGTGGACGTGGTCGTCTTGGCGCACGTTATCGAGCATGTCCCCTCGTTGACACGAGCCTTTCTGGAACTGGAGCGCGTCGCCCGCCAGCGTGTCCTCATAGTTACTCCAAAACAGCGCTTCTTCCGTTGGACCTTCGACTACCACCTGCACTTCTTCTACTCGGTGGACCATCTGGCCTCGCACGCTCATCGTGGAAAAACCTCGGGTGTCGAGGTGGATGGCGACCTCTGTCTGATTTGGGCTGTGAGCGAATCCGCATGACGGCCCAGCCTAGTCACATCCTGTCCTGCGTGCCCGGCCATGGACGGTCCTTGCGCACCATCAGGTAGTAGCTGTGCATCTGGCTGACCGGCTTAAACTCGGTCATGATGTAGGTCGCCAAGGGAAAGAGGCTGGCATCCTGTCCGGCTCTCAGCCAAAATCTAACGTTATCCGGATTGTGAATGACGCAGGCGTTCGGAAAACGGTCCAGGTCCCGGACCACCGCCCGCTGCTGCTCATCGTTCAGCGCCAGCATCCAATCGTCCACGTTCAACCGGGCCGGCGGCCCGATGCCGCTCCAG
>JBEKPZ010000333.1:0-8253 GCA_049520215.1 Bryobacteraceae bacterium
GTGTTCGTAGCCTTGCGCGGTACGGTTGCGCGCCATGCCATCCCGCAAAAGCCGTTTGCCGATCTGATCCGGGCCTTCGAACAGGATCAGACGGTGACGCGCTATGCGTCGTGGGAAGATGTCTACGCCTATTGCCGCTATTCCGCCAACCCGGTGGGCCGCCTGGTGCTCTACCTCTGCGGCTATTCCGATGCCGAACGGCAGCGGCTCTCCGACGCCACCTGCTCCGCGCTGCAACTCGCCAACTTCTGGCAGGACGTGGCCGTCGATCTGGAAAAGGACCGCGTGTACATCCCGCTCGAAGTGCTGGCGCGGCACGGGTACACGCTCGACGATCTCTACGCGCGGCGCGCCACGCTGCCTTTCCGCGAAGTCATGCGCGAAATCGTAGCTCGCGCGCGCGAGTTGTTCCACGAGGGCCTGCCGCTCCCCGCGATGGTCGACCGGCGGCTGGCCCTGGACATCGACCTTTTCAGCCGCGGCGGCCTGCGCGTGCTCGACAAGATCGCGGAGCAGGATTACGACGTGCTCTCGCGGCGGCCCGCCATCTCCAAAGCGGAGCGCGTCTGGCTGTTGCTCGGGTCGCTGGCGCGCGAAATTTCTACTACTCCTTCGTGCTGCTCTCCCGCCCGCAACGCGATGCCATGTGCGCCGTGTACGCCTTCATGCGCTATTGCGACGATCTGAGCGACGAACCCGGCGCGAATCGGGCCGCCATCGAGCAGTGGCGGGCGGCGCTCGACGAGGCGCTGGCCGGCCGCTGCGACGCTCATCCCGTTCTGCCCGCATTCCACGATACCGTGACCCGCTACCGCATTCCGCCGCGCTATTTTCACGAAATGATCGATGGCGTGGCGTCCGACCTGGAACCGCGCCGCTTCGAAACATTCGATCAACTGTACCGCTATTGCTACCAGGTGGCTTCAACGGCCGGGTTGACGACCATTCATATCCTGGGCTTCGACTCTCCCGATGCACTGCCGCTGGCCGAGAAGTGCGGCATTGCGTTTCAACTGACCAACATCCTGCGCGATATCCGGGAGGACGCCGACAGCGGCCGCATCTACCTGCCCACCGAAGATCTGGCCCGCTTCCGGGTAACCGAAGCCGACATTCGCGGCAGCGTGCGTACCCCGGAATTCATCGATCTGATGGATTTCGAGACCGCTCGCGCGCGCCAGTACTACAAGGAGTCACAGCCGCTGTTGGGCCTGGTCCACCGCCGCAGCCGCGCGTCGCTCGGCGCGCTCATATCGATCTATTCGCGCTTGCTCGATCGCATCGAACGTAGCAACTACGACGTATTCAGCCGCCGCATCTCCCTCCCCGCCGCCGAAAAGTGCTGGATCGTGGTAAAGGCGCTGTTCCATGGAGGGCGGGCTTGAGCCCGCGCGGGGCTTAAGCCCCGCTCCGTTTATAATGGATAGCGAGGTCCGATATGACAGCCAAACGACTGCGGTACGTGGCGCTGGCTCTGGGCGCGGCCTGGGCCTGCTGGTGGGTGTTCTTCGAAACAGCCGAGGCCATCGACGATAGGCAGTTCACTCAAGCGATCCTCTTCCTCGTGGTCATGTTCGGAGCCGTGGCGCTCGCCTGGAAATGGCCCGCGATCGGCGCAGCGCTATTCCTCGCCGAAGGAATCGCGGCTATCGTCATGTTCGCTCCGGGGTGGGCGCGCCACTTCCATCTCGGCCTGTTCCTGCTGCTGTTCGCCATGATGCCGCTGCCTCCGCTGGCGGCCGGGATTCTGCTCCTCCTCTCCCGGCGCCACCCGCGCCCGCACGAGCCCGCAACCGCATGAAAATCACACGCGTCGAAGCCATCTATCTCCGCCAGCCCGACGTCCGCTTCCTGTGCGACAGCGGCCAGGATGCGCTGATCGTGCGCGTGGAGACCGACGCCGGCATCACCGGAATCGGCGAGGTGGATTCCAACCCGATGGCCGCCAAAGGCGCGATTGAAGGCCCGTTCTCGCACACCACCGCGTGCGGTCTGGCGCAGGTGGTGCTCGGCGAAGATCCCTTCGAAACCGAGCGGCTCTGGCACAAAATGTACCGCGCCAATATCTACGGCGGACGTCGCGGCGTGGGCCTGCACGCCATGAGCGGCATCGACATGGCGCTGTGGGATATCAAGGGCAAGGCCTTGGGTCTGCCCGTGTGGAAGCTGCTGGGCGGCGGGTTTCACTCCAAGATCCGCTGCTACGCCAGCTCGTTATTCGGTGCCACGCCGGAGAAGACCGGCGAACTGGCGAGGCGTTATCGCGACCAGGGATTCACCGCGGTGAAGTTCGGCTGGGACCCCATGGGCCAGGATGAGAAGACCGACATCGCCCTAGTCCGCGAGGCGCGCAAAGGCTTGGGCGACGGCCCGGATCTGCTGATCGATGCTGGCCTGGTGTGGGACTCGAAGACGGCCTTGCAGCGGGCGCGCGCGTTTTCCGAGTACGGCATCTACTGGCTGGAAGAACCGCTGCGCCCCGACGATTACGACGGCTATCGCAAACTCGCCGAGGCCACCGATGTGCGCATTGCGGCGGGCGAGGAAGAGAGCAGCCGGCTGTCGTTCATCGAGTTGATGGATCGCGGGCGCATCGACGTGGTGCAGGTGGATCTGACGCGCTGCGGCGGCTTCACCGAGGCCATGAAGATCGCGGCGCTGGCCTGGGATCGCGGCCTGCCCATCGCCAACCACGGCTTCACCACCTACATCAATGTGACGGCCGCGCTGCACTGGCTCAACTCCATCCCCAACGCGCTGATCTGCGAGTTCGTAGCCGAAGAGGAGACCAACCTGCGCGAATCCGTCACGCGGCAGAAGCTGCGCGCCGCCGACGGCTACCTGGAAATTCCGCAGGAGCCGGGCCTGGGCATCGACGTGGACTGGGACGCCGTCGCGCGCTTCCGCGTATAATCCGCATATAATCAAGGTCTCATGAAAGCTCGCGTATATGTCTCGCTGAAAACCACCGTGCTCGATCCGCAAGGCCAGGCCGTCCGCGCCGCACTCGCCGGATTGGGGCACACCGCCATCGCCGATGTGCGCCAGGGCAAGTTTTTCGATATCACCATCGCGGATGGGATGACCCGGGAGCAGGCGCAGAAGGATGTGGAAATCATCGCGCACGAGGTGCTTGCGAACCCGGTGATTGAGGAGTATCGCGTGGAGATCGTGGAGGGCGGGCTTTAGCCCGCGCGGGGCTTAAGCCCCGCTGTCCGTCACCGGTACAGCAAATACTTCTCCCGCACCTTAATAAAGGCAGTCACGCCATCCGCCATCCTCTGCTGAATATCCAGCGGATCCTCCCCCGCCGCGAGCGCGCGGATCACCTCGGCGCTCCCGATCAGCTTCTTGTTGCCCTCGAAATCCATCTTCCCCGGATACAGCTTCTGCAGCGCCGCCGCAATCTCCAGCCCCAGCCGCGCGGAATCGAGATTGTCCCGATTCGTAATCACAAACCGCACCCCTTCCAAACCCTGGAACCGCGTAGCGTACACGCGCAGTCCCGGAATCCGCCGCCGGTTCAGATACCCCGCCAGTTCCGGCCCGCGAATGAAGTCCGCGCCGATCTGCTCGAACGGCGCGTCCGTGCCGCGGCCCACCGAATAATTCTTCGCATATTCGAGCATGGCCACGCCCGGATAGAGCAGCGCAGCGTTCAAGCTCCGCATGTTCGGCGACGGGTTGACCCACGGCAGATCGCTTGCGTCGAACCAGTCGCCGCGCTGCCAGTCCTTCATGGCGACCACCGTCAGGTTCGCGCCGATATGGTCTTCGCCGTTGAATAGCTTCGCCAGTTCGCCCATGGTCATGCCGTGGCGCAGCGGCAGCGGGAAGTAGCCCACGAACGAAAGCGAGTCGCGGTCGAGCAGCGGCCCTTCCACGTGAACGCCCGTAATCGGGTTCGGCCGGTCCAAGACATAATACGCAATTCCTCCTTTGGCGGCCGCGTCCATGGCGTTGGCCATGGTGGTCGTGTAGGTGTAGAACCGCGCGCCCACGTCCTGGATATCGAACACCAGCGCGTCCAGCCCGCGCAGCATCTCCGGCGTGGGCCGCAGCGTTTTCCCGTACAGGCTGAAAACCTTCAGTCCCGTGGACGGATCGATCGCGTCGCCCACCTCCGCCTGGTCCGCCGCTCCGGCGAATCCGTGCTCCGGCGAAAACAGCGCCACCAGGTCCACCCCGCCGGCCCGCATGACGTCGATATTGCGCCGTCCTGCGTGGTCCACGCCGGTGGGGTTCGTAATCAGTCCGATGCGCTTGCCGTGCAGCGTCTGAAAGCCCTCGGCGGCCAGCACGTCCAACCCGGTCAGCGTCGCAGCGTTGCGCTCGACCTCGCGCGCGAGCCCCGCTCCGGTGATGGTTTCGTTGTACCCGGTGAGGGCCACGCCAGGCGCGTCCACGCCCAGCGCCGCCGCCGCGATGGTCGCGATCCGTCCGCGCAAGCTGGTGATAGCCGGCCTGCGGAACGGGTGCACGCTGTTGGCCAGCAGGATCACGTAGGTGTCGCTGACGGGATCGATCCATATTGAAGTACCCGTAAACCCCGTGTGGCCATAGGAGCCGATCGGGAACAAGTCGCCGCGATTGCCGGAGAACGGCGAGTCGATATCCCAGCCGAGGCCGCGCAGCACGGGTTGATCCGCGGGGCTTTGCGGCGTGGTGAACTTCTCCACCGTGAGCGCGCTGAACAGGCGCGTGCCGTCAAACTCGCCCTGGTGCAGCATCATTTCGCAGAAGCGCGCCAGGTCGTCCGCTGTGGAGAACAGTCCCGCGTGCCCCGCCACGCCGCCCATATAACGCGACGTTTCGTCGTGCACCACGCCTCGCAGCGGCCGGCCGTTCGCGCCGTCCCGTTCGGTGGGCGCGATACGCGGGATCAGCGACGCGGGCGGCTGAAACATGGTCTCCCGCATGTTCAGCGGCAGGAAGACATGCTCGCGCGCATAGTCGGAGAGCGTCTGCCCGCCGAGCCGCTCGACCAACTCGCCGAGCAGGATGAAATTGATGTCGCTGTAGACAAAGTGCATGCCGGGCGGCGCCTTGGGCGTCTCCGTCAGGGCTTTGTGGATGCCGGTCTGATGGCCGCTCCACGGCGGGTTCAACACCAGGTCCTCGGGCATGCCCGAAAAGTGTGTGAACAGGTTGCGGATGGTGATGGGGCTCTTGCCTTCCTGGAATTCCGGCAAGTATTGCGTGATGCGATCGTTCAGCCGGAACCTGCCCTCCTCGAACAGTTTCATCAGCGACGAAGTGGTCGCCACCACCTTGGTCAGCGAGGCCAGGTCGAAGATCGTGTCCACGGTCATCGGCTCGGGGACCGGAACCAACGCACGCTTGCCATAGGCCTTGCGATGCACGATCTGCCCCTGGTGCCCGATCAGCAGCACCGCGCCTGGAATGCGATCCTCGCGGATCGCTTGCTCCACGGCTTGGTCCAGCAAGGGTGACGCGGAGAACGTTTGCGCGCATGCGGCGCCAGCGGCCAGCAGGGCGCAGAGCAAAAGCTTCATATCTTCTCCACTATAGTCGCAATTCCCGCATTTGGCCGTCGGCGTCCGGGTCTCGGCAGAGCGCGGGAAAGCCCTCAAAAATATCTATAACTACCTGAAATACAAAGGCTTACAAGGATTTCAGTAGGGTTACAGCTATACTTGGGGCACACCCTGTGCGATACTGATTATAGATCATTTTCACGGTTGCGGAATGTCCCAGTTAGACGACGCCATATCCCGGTACAACAGGCTACTAGAGAACGGGCCCTGCCGCGACCTCGCCTGGGTGGACGATCTCCACAAGCGCATGGAAGAGGAACACCTCTCCGCCGGCGGACGCCTGATCTGCCCGTTTCTGCGCCCCAATTTCATCACCCGCCGCCAGTACGACGGTCTGGTGAAAACCGGCGAGGCCCTCATCAGCGCCATCGACCGCATGCAGCGTATGGTGCTCGACAGCCCCAGCCTGCTGGCCCGCATGGAACTGCTGCCGGCCGAGAAAATGCTCGCCGCCATCGATCCCGGTTACCAGGTGCCGGAAGTCGCCTCGCGCCTGGATTCGCACCTCACCAACGGAACGCTTCACGTGGTGCAGTACAATGCCGACTCGCCCAGCGGCTCGGCTTACACGGAGGTGCTGGCCGATCTGTTCTACGATTCGCCGCCTGTCAAGGAATTCCGCAAGCGCTACCACCTCAGTCGCGTCGGGGGCAAGAAAAACCTGCTGGGAGCGCTGCTCAAGGCCTACAAACAGTTCGGGGGTCACAAGAAGCCAAACATCGCCATTCTGGAATTCCGGCCGGCTTATCACTCCGGACAAAGCGAGTTCCAGTTGTTTCGCGATTTCTTCCGCCAGGAAGGCTACGCGGTCGAGATCGTTTCGCCGGATCAGTTGGAGTACCGCAACAAGGTGTTGCGCAAAGGCCCTTTCGAGATCGACCTGATCTACCGCCGCATCAGCATCCAGGAGTTTCTGATGCGCTTCGACCTGACTCATCCCCTGGTGCGGGCGTACCGCGAGCGCACCGTTTGCGTGGTGAACAGCTTCCGTTCCGAGCTGGCGCACAAGAAAGCTATGTTCGGACTGCTGACGGACGAAGCGCTGACGGCCAAATTCCCGAACGACGAACGCAAGGCAATTCACGATCACGTGCCCTGGACCCGGCTGGTATCCGCCACCAAAACGAGCTATCACGACGAGACCGTCGATCTGCCGGAGTTCATCACCCAGAACCGCGACAAGCTGGTCCTGAAGCCCAACGACGACTACAGCGATCAGCACAGCTTCTTCGGCTGGGAGATGGACGACGCCTCCTGGGACCGCGCGCTGAAGCAGGCCATGCGCTCGCCCTACGTGGTGCAGGAGAGAGTAAGCCCGGTCCGCTCCGTGTTCCCCATGGTCACCTACGGCAACCTGGAGTTCAAAGAAATGCAGGTGGACGTGCACCCGCTCGCCTACCTCGGCAAGGTGCTGAGCTGCTCCAGTTGGCTCTCTACCGGCAATAGCGGCTTCTCTTCGGTCGGCGGCCTGGTCCCCACGTTCATCCTCGACAACAAGTCCTAGTGTTTCTTGTACTACTATCCATCAGTTTCTTCGCGTGCCGCGACGATTCTTGGAGGCAGCGCTCCAATTTTCAATACCTTACGGTGGGTTTTCAAACGTGCAGCAGGTCTCCAGACCCGCCGGCTTGTGAGGCAGGTTGCCAACCTGCAGGCCGATTGTCAATCGGCCTTTTCCCCCAACCTACCGCCGCTCCATCCGCACACTCGCCCGCAGATTCGCCACCCCTGCCGTATACCGGCTGTCCGCCACGGCGAACGCAATGGCATCTTCCAGCCAGTCGTGCCACACCCCGTCCGGATCGTGCGACGCCACCGTCAGCGTGTACTCGCCGGCGCACATCTCGCAGCGGAAGGCAAAGTCCAGCACCAACACCTCGCCCGCGGCGCACGGTCCCAGCTTGATCCCCTCCAGCTCCGTGTTCGTGCCATAAACGTTCATGCCCGCCCGGCTGCGAATCATCATCCCGGCAACCGGTTCGGCAACCGCGCTCTCCACGCGCAGTGTGGCCCGCACCACCACCAGCTCGCCGCTGCGCACCACGCCGGCCGGCAGGCCCGATTCGCCCATCAACTCCAGATTCTCCACGCGCACGCGGCCATCGCCCCGCCGCCAGCGCGGGGCCATAGGCGCCGCCCCCGCGCCCCATTCCCGCACGCGCCGCGCGATGTGGCCGGCGTAAGCGCGCAGCATCACCGCCGGATCGCCCCTGCCCGCCAGCGCGCCCCCGTCCAGCCACCACACTTCGTCGGCAAGCTGCAGCAACAGTTCCTCCTCGTGCGAAACCAGCAGCACGGTAGCCCCCGCGCGCCGCAACCGGTCCAGCGCCACCGCCGCGCCCGCCCGTTCCAGGGCGTCGTGCCGCGCTAAGGTGTGTTCCATCGCCAGCACAGCCACCGGCGAGAAGTCCAGCGCATCGTCCGGCCCCAGCAGCCGCCGCGGCCGGCCCGCTTCCACCGCGCCCGATGCCGGTTTCGCCAACCCCGCCGCCAGCCGCAGCAGGGCGCTCTTCCCCGAGCCATTCTCGCCAATGACTCCGATCACCGACCCATCCGGCGCCGTGGCGTCCAGTCCCGCCAGCGGCGCAAAAACCACCTGCCGAAAAACAATCGCCATTATGGATAGAATACCGGGTAGGCATGCCCGACTCCAATGTGCTTGACCGCATGCGCCACGACTGGAACGCCCGCGCCC
>JBEKPZ010000334.1:0-7827 GCA_049520215.1 Bryobacteraceae bacterium
GTAATGGTGGAAGGACCCGACCTGGCGCGCGTGGACGAATTCACCGATCGCATCGCCACGGCCATTCGCAACGAGATTGGAGCATGAAAAGTGGGGCAGGCCCTCGGCCTGCGCGGGCCTCTCAGGCCCGCTCATCCCGCCCGAAGGAGCAACTAATGCGCAGCATAATAATAACCCTGGCCCTAGCGGCCGCCGCGGCTGCCCAGCAACCCCGCCTGAAAGACGCGCAGGAGGGCTGGGTTTCGCTTTTCGACGGCAAGGATCTCACCGGCTGGGTGAAGGTGGGCGGCGAGCAATGGACCGTGGAGGACGGCGCCATTCACGGCGTGGGCGTCACCAAGGGCTACGGCTACCTGATGACCGAAAAGCACTTCAAAGATTTCGAGCTGGCCATCCGCTTCCAGTGCGTCACCGGCGGCAATAGCGGCATCTTCTACCGCACCAGTTTCAAGCCGGGCACGGCCGATGTCGCCGAGGGATACCAGTTCGAGATCGACCGCAACATCTACCATCACACCGGCGGCATCTACACCGCGCGGCGCGGCTGGATCGTGTGGCCGTCGCCCGAAAACGAGTTCGTCATCAAGCCCACGGAGTGGAACGATTACGTGCTCACCGTGGTGGGCAATCACCATCGCGCGCGGTTGAACGGCGTGCAGGTGATCGACTTCACCGACCCGGTGAATGAAGTGGACGACGGTGCTATCGCGCTCCAGTTGCATGCGGGCGGGGAGGCGAACATGCGGTTTGAAGACATCTTCATCCGCGATCTCTCGCAACGATGACCGGCGTGTCCCAGCCAGCCTTGGCCAGCGGCAGGCGAGGCTGAGAGTACCAGGCTAGTACATCGTACAGATAGTCCCTTTTGAATACTGGCAGTTCGGTTGCACCGTGGGGCGGCCAATCTTGGCCGCAGCCGCCTCTCAGGCGGCTCCAGGCCGGCTGAAAGCCGTCCCCAGAGGGGACCCCAGGCCAGAATTGCCCGCCCCACAAACGCTATGTTCACTTGTCAACCAGCGCGGATATGGCGCTTTGGATGCTAGCCAACGCCGGCTCGCGAATGAAGTGAAAGGCCGAATATGAGACTCGAAACCGCCCGCGTAAGGAACCTAAAATCCATCACGGACTCCGGTGAGTTCAATATCGAGGACGATATAAAGTGCCTTGTAGGCCAAGAACGCCTGTTGGCAAGTCCCTCACTGCTTGACGGACAGCGCGATCCCCGCCTGGCTGATCAATACTGACCCATCCGGATTGGAAAGATTCACGTCGCCAAGCATCATCCTCACCTCAACCTGTGGCGGCATGGTGAAACCGGCCAACGTCGGATCCTGACTGGCGTAGGTGGCCGGATTCGGCACGTAAACGCTGATCTCGTAGACCGGACCGGGCAAGCCTGGGACCTGCCGCATCGCTGCGGCGATGCCGTCCGCGTAGAACCCGTCCACGAAGACCGACACGGGCAGATTGGTCACGGCATACGGTCCCACGAAATGCATCGGACCGACGCCGGTGGCCAGAATCGTGATCTCGGAACCCATCGCCACCGGATTCGCTGGTGAATTCACGGTACCGTCGCCGTTCAGGATATAACCCTGGCCCGCCCCGCTGCCATCGACCGAATAAATGCCGGGAGAGGCCACCGCCGCCGGCATCCAAACCGCATTGGAAACCGCGCCGCCCGAGGCGACCTTTACCTGCAACGCGCCAGTCGTGCTGATATCGGTCGGCACCGAGGCCGCGATCCTTGTCGCCGATTGAGAAAGAACCGTCGCCGGCTCGCCGTTGATAGTCAATTGCGCATTCGGCCCGAAGCCCGCGCCCAGCGCCACAATGGTCTCTCCCGGAGACAGCGATCCCCCGATCAGGCTGGCCGGATTGATCACCGCATCAAGGCGCGTCGCGGGCGCCGGCGGCAGCGCGATCTTGTTGGCGTACACGGTCGTCGCGGTGGACCCCGCCAGCAGGATGTTCCCGTTGCCATCCGGGACCACGCCCGCCAGAGTGAACGGCCCATCGCCCACGAATGTCGAGAACAGCAGGTGAGATAGGGTCGGGTCCAACCCGGCTACGTACCCTGAACCGTATGGGGGCGAGAGGCTGGCCGGGCCGCCGAAGTTCCCTTGAAAGGGCGCGATTGTCGGAAAGGACTTGGAAGTCGTGTTACCGCCGGCGATCACGTTACCTGAAGAATCTATCGCGATGCTATTGCCCGCGTCGTTGGCCTCGCCACTCAGAAGCGTCGCGCTGAGGATCTGGGAAAGGCCGCCGTCGAGCTTCATCACGAATGCGGGCTGGCTCCCTCCCTGGGTGCCGGGCAGGCTCGGGATCACCCGCTCTGGCGATGTTTCGAACGCTCCCGCGGTGACCGGGGCATTGCCGAAGCCCGTGACGTACACATTCTGGCTGCTGTCCAGGACCATCGCGCTGGTCCAAACCGGCTGCAAACTGGAGGCAAGCAGCGCGCTGCCGCTGCCGTTCATCAGGAACACCTCGCCGTTGCCCGCGAGATAGATCCGGCCATCTGGGACCAGAGCCAGCGCGTTCGCATTGGCGATCGGGTTGTTCTGCGGATCGTTGGCGATGTACGTCGAAAACACGAGTCCCGTCCCGCTGGCGTTGAATTTCGTCAGGAACGCGGCGGTGGGTGTCGGCGGCGGCAGAGGGCAGAAGATCGACGGGAAGCCGCACGCGGGTTGCGTCGGCGGTTGATAATTGGTCTGGTACGCGCCATCCGTGGTTGGGAGGCCGCCGGTGGTGGCTCCGGCAAGATATGCCTCGCCCTCGTCGTCGACGGCCAGGGCGCTTACTGTCGTATTGGAGCCTGCAAAGAAGGTAGACCACGCCAGCGATCCGTCCGGCTTGAGCTTGAAAACATAACTCCCTTGGCCCCCGCCCGTGTAAGAGCCCGGCGTCACCGGGAAGTCCGGAGAATTCGTAGAGCCGGTCACGTAAACGCTGCCATCCTGCCCCACCGCCATCGCGTTGGCCGTCTCGTTCCCGCTTCCGCCAAAGTAAGTCGCATACACGATGTTGCCGTTGGTATCCAGTTTGGCGACGAACACGTCGGTGGTCTGCATGGGCACCGCGAACAGGCTGCTCCCCGCCACCACGATCTGACTCACCTGGGGGAGTTGCCGCGCCAGGGTCGTAAACGTGTTGAAGCCGTCCGTGCTCATCAGAATGCCGTTGGGCCAGGCGCTCACGTACAATACCGGCTTGTTGGGATCGGCCGCCATCGCCGCCGCATAAGAGGTCGCGGCAGAGGGTCCCGTCGCTGTCCACGTCTTGCCCGAGTCTGTGCTCTGAAACAGGCCGTATTCACCCGCATACAGCGTGCCCCGATGAAATGGGTCAGCCATGATTCTGAAGGCGAAAGCCCCCTGACCGGGCAAGGAAACGGGCGACGTCCAAGTCTGTCCGTCATCCTTGCTCACGGCGATTCCCGAGTTGACACAGGCATAGATCGTTCCCGCCGTAAATGGATCGAAAGCCAGATCGGAAGTGGCGCCCAGAACTTGAGTCCAATTCGCCCCCGCGTTGGCGCTGCGCAGCAACCCCGTAGCGGAGCATGCAAACAGGACCGCCGGCGACTTCGGATCCACCCAGATTTGATAAACGCCCAAGGTGCCGTCCGCAGCCGGAGGGACGCCTTTGCTAATCGCTGTCCAACTCGCGCCGCCATCCGTGCTCTTGAACGCGCCCGCCGGGGACGTGCTCGCGTACAGCGTGTTGCTGTTCGTGGGGTCGACCGTCAGCGACCATACAGTCGGATTCGAAGGGATGGGCGCCAGCCTGGCCCATGTATTCCCGCCATCCCGGCTGTGAAAAACGCCGCCGGATGCGGTTGCGTAAACGCTTTGCGGATTCCCGGGGTCCGCCGTTACGCTCTGCACGGTTCCCACGCCTGTGATGCCCTGGAAGTATATGCTCTGGCTTGCGCCCGAGGCCGGATCGATGCGAACTAGGGTCGACCCTCCAGGGTGCGCTTGCGCCGCCGCTACCGTGGGGAGATCCAAGGAAGTCGTATTTCCGGCGATGTAAAGATTCCCCAGGCTGTCCGTGGCCACGGCGGTGGCGGTGCTGGTGCCTGAGCCGCCCAGCGCCGTGAACCACTGCAGAACGGGAGCTTCAGATAACTCCGCGCCGCGGCTCATGCAAGCCGGCGCGAGGAACAAAGCGATCAGACACAGGCCGCGCATGTTGCAGCCTCCTGAACATCATTCTAGTCCTTTGTGGGGCAGGCCCTCGGCCGGGGTGCCCTCTGGGCCGGGGCTCTCAGCCCCGCCCCGGAGCGCCGTGATAGATTAACCTCGTGCATCGCCGAACGTTCTTTCGTTCGCTTGCGGCGGTATCGGTAGCCGGCGCCGTGAGACCTCCGCGGGCTTTCGCCGCGGTCCCCAAAACCAAAATCACCCGAGTGCGCGTCTACGCGCCGCCCGCCCCCAATCCGCTCTTCAACCAAAGCGATCTGGTGGTCGCCATCGAGACGGACGCCGGCATCACCGGCATCGGCGAAGGCGGCTCCAAGGAAATGTTGGAACAGTGCGCCGGCCGCCTCATCGGCCAGGACCCGCAGTATATCGAGCGGCTTTGGCAGGACATGTCGCGCGCTTTCTTCTATCCACCCGGGCGCGAAAAGGAGCACGCCCTGGGCGCGCTCGATCTGGCGCTGTGGGATATCCGCGGCAAAGCGCTGGGCGTGCCGGTTCACGCGCTGCTGGGCGGTATGGTGCGCAACCATTGCGAGTGCTACAATACCGCCGGCAGCATTCCCGGCATGCACTTCGACATGAGCGTCAAGGAGCGCGCGCAGCGCACCATCGCCGCCGGCTACCGGGCTTTCCGCATGGACGCCGCCAGCGCGCCTGCCAATACCACCTACAACACCACCGAACGCGTCAATCGCCTCTACGACGAGTGCGCGCAGGCGCGTGAAGGCGTCGGCAAGGACGGCGATTGGGTCGTCGATTTCCACCAGCGCTTCGATCTCCAGGAAGCCGTGCGCGGATGCAATCTCATCGAATCCCTCGCGCCCTTCTTCGTCGAGGACCCCGTGCGCACCGAAGCCTTCCAGGAGGATCTCCCCATCCTGCGCCGCATGGCGAAGGTCCCCATCGCCGCGGGCGAGGAGTGGGGCAATCGCTGGGACTTCAATAAGTTGGTGGAGAACCACGATATCGACTTCGTGCGCGCCACCCTCCCCAACGTCGGCGGCATCACCGAGATGATGAAGATCGCCGCCATTTGCGAAACGCACTTCGTGGGCATCGTGCCGCACTTCACCGGACCCATCTCGACGGCCGCTTTGGTCAATTCTCTCGGCACGTTCTCGGGCCCCGTGTTGATGGAGTACAACTTCCAGGGCCACACGTTTCCCTACCTGCCCGTGTGTCTGGATTTCAAGGATGGCAAGCTGTATCCCAACGAACGCCCCGGCCTGGGCGTGGAGGTAGACTTCAAACCGCTAAGTCAGATCGCCGAAATCACCGAGCGCATGACGAATCGCGCCCAGACTTACTTCCGCCCCGACGGTTCCATCACCAACTGGTAGGCCATGGTGGGGCAGGCTCTCAGCCTGCGGCGGCCTCTCAGGCCGCCTGATGAGTTATCCTCGACAAATCATGCGCAAAATATTTTCACTGGCGTTCCTCGCATTCGCGCCGCTCCATGCCGAACAAGCCCCCGCCGTCATCGACTTCCTCTGGGGAGTCAAGATCCCCATGCGCGACGGCATCCGCCTGAACGCCACCGTCTTCAAGCCTAAGGCGATGCCCGCGCCGCTGCCGGTGGTCTTTACTCTCACGCCTTACATCGCCGATAGCTACGAAGATCGCGCGTCCTACTTCGCGCGCCATGGCTACGTCTTCGCGCTGGTGGATGTCCGCGGACGCGGCAACTCCGAGGGCGGCTTCGAGCCGTTCGCCAACGAAGCGCGCGACGGCTACGACATCGTCGAATGGTTGGCGCGACAGCCGTGGTCGAACGGCAAAGTGGCCATGTGGGGCGGCTCCTACGCGGGTTTCGACCAGTGGGCCACGCTCAAGGAGCATCCGCCGCATCTCGCCACCATCGTGCCCGCCGCCGCGGCCGCCGCGGCTGTGGACTTCCCGTTCTCCAACGGCATGTTCACGTCCTACATCGTCCAGTGGCTCACTTACACCAGCGGCAAAACCGGCAACCCAAAGCAATTCGGCGATTCTACGTTCTGGAGCGAAAAGTTCCGCGAACGCTATACGCGCAATCTGCCGTTCCGCGAACTCGACCGGATGGTGGGCAACACCTCCACCGTTTTTCAAAAGTGGATGGACCATCCGCAGCCCGACGATTATTGGGACGCCATGTATCCCACGCCGGAACAGTTCGCCCAGATCGACATCCCCATCCTGACCATCACCGGGTATTACGATGGCGACCAGACCGGCGCCCTGCACTACTATCGCGATCACATGCGCTACGGCTCGCCTGCCGCCCGCGGCCGGCACAACCTGATCGTGGGGCCCTGGGATCACGCCGGCACCCGCACGCCAAATCGCGACGTGGGCGGCTTGAAGTTCGGGGAAGCCAGCCTGCTCGACCTGAACAACCTGCACCGGGAATGGTATGACTGGACCATGAAGGACGGCCCCAAGCCCGCCTTCCTGAAGCAGCGCGTGGCCTGGTACGCGGTCGGCCCGGAAGAGTGGAAGTACGCCGCCAGCCTGGAAGCAGTCGCCAACAGAACGCGCACGCTGTACCTGAACTCGACAGACGGCCAAGCCAACGACGCGCTCCATTCCGGAACTCTCGGTCCGGAGAAGCCCGCGGCTTTACCCGCTGCCAGCGTTCCCGACCGCTACGTCTACGATCCCCTCGATCTGCGTCCCGGCGCACTCGAAACCGCCGGCAATCCGAATTACTTGACCGATCAAACCGAACCGCTCAACCTGTTCGGCGACGGCCTCATCTATCACAGCGCGCCCTTCGCGGAAGACACCGAGATCAGTGGCGCCGTGCGCCTCGAAGTCTGGATCGCGATGGACGTGCCCGATACGGACTTCGAAGTGAACCTCTATGAAATCTTGCCCAACGGGGGCAGCGTGCTGTTGACCGGCGATGCCATGCGCGCCCGCTACCGCGACTCGACGCGCAAGCCCAGCCCGGTCGAATCCGGCCAGATCGTGAAATACGAATTCCATGGCTTCACGTGGTTCTCGCGGCGCATCGCCAAAGGCAGCCGCCTGCGCCTGATGCTGCGCTCGCCCAACTCCATCCAGGTGGAGAAGAATTACAACTCCGGCGGCGTGGTGGCGAGCGAATCCGCCGAGGACGCCCGCACTGCCCACATCGCGCTCTATCACGATGCCCGTCACGCCAGTTTCCTGGAACTGCCCATCGTCAGCGGTGCGCCGTCACGGTGACTTCGATGCGCGCCGTGCCTACCAGTTTCGCCACGCCCACGGTGGTGCGCGCGGGACGCGGCTCTTTGAAGTAGGTCGTGTACACCGCATTCAGACGCGGGAACAGGCTCATGTCGGTCAGGTACACCTGCACCGCCACGGCGTCGTCGAAGCTCATGCCCGCCTCTTTCAGAATCAGCCCGATGTTGTCCAGGCATTGCTTCACTTCGGCATCGAAGTCTTCGGGAAGCTGGCCGGTCTTTAGATCCGTGCCGGTCTGCCCGGCGACGTAGAGCGTATCGTCAACCAGGATGCCGGGGCTGAACGGCCTTCCGGTCGGGAAGTCCTTCGGCTGGATGACCTTCTTGGATGCGGCCGTGGCCGAAACGGCGAGTACCAGGCCCAACAATGCAACTGTAAATCTGCACATACTGTGAGCTTACACCAG
>JBEKPZ010000335.1:0-7756 GCA_049520215.1 Bryobacteraceae bacterium
CTTCTGCCTTCTGCCTTCTGCCTTCTGTCTTCTGTCTTCTGCGTTAAGATAGTGCGAGCCGCATGGCCATTCTCAACTTCCTGTTCGGATCCCCGCTGGCCACCTCCGACGAAAGAGCCGAACGCATCGGCCCGACCGCCGGCATCCCTATCTTCGGCCTGGATGCCCTGAGTTCCGCGGCCTACGGGCCGGAGGCGGCGCTCACGCTGCTGATCCCCCTGGGAGCGGCCGGCGTCGCCTACATCCTTCCCATCAGCGTCAGCATTATCCTTCTGCTGTCCATCGTCTTCTTTTCTTACCGGCAGACCATCGAAACCTATCCCGGCGGCGGCGGCTCGTATACGGTAGCACGCGCCAACCTGGGCGTCTTTCCCGGCCTGCTGGCCGCGGCGGCGTTGATGATCGACTACATCCTGGTAGTGGCCGTGGGCATCTCGGCGGGCGTCGGCGCGCTGGTGTCGGCCGCGCCCGGCTTGCAGCCGCACACGCTGCTATTGTGCCTGGCGATTCTCGTGGTGGTCACCGTAGTCAACTTACGCGGCGTGCGCGAAACCGGCATCGTGTTCTTGGTCCCGACTTACCTATTTGTCGGAACTCTGTTGATCGCCATCGCCATTGGCTTGGTCAAGACGATCTCGAGCGGCGGCCATCCGGTCCCCGTGGTGACGCTGCCGCCCGCTCCGCCGGCCCTGGCGGCCGTGAGTGTCTGGCTGCTGCTTAAGGCGTTCGCCAGCGGCTGCACCGCCATGACGGGCGTGGAGGCGGTCTCCAACGGCGTGAAGGCCTTCCGCGAGCCGACCGCCGAAAATGCGCGCCGCACGCTGGGCGTCATCATCGCGCTGCTCATCCTGATGCTGGCCGGCATCGCTTACCTGGTGCGCGCCTACGGAATCGCCGCCACGGACCCCGGCGCGCCCGGATATCAGAGCGTGCTTGCGATGCTGGTGGCGGCGGTGGCCGGCAAGGGACTCTTTTATTACGTAACCATCGGCTCCATCCTGCTGGTACTGGCGCTCTCTGCCAACACCGCGTTTGCCGATTTCCCGCGCCTATGCAAGACCATCTCGCACGATGGATTCCTGCCGCGCTCGTTCGGATCGCGCGGCCGGCGCCTGGTCTACTCCCAAGGCGTGTACGTGCTGGCGGCGCTCGCCGCCGTGCTGTTGATCGTGTTTGGCGGCGTAACGGACCGCCTGATTCCGCTCTTCGCGGTGGGCGCTTTTCTCGCCTTCACGCTCTCGCAGGCGGGCATGGTCTTCCACTGGAAGCGGATCGGCGGAAGCGGCGCGCGCCGCAGCATGCTGGTCAATGGACTGGGCGCGGTGGCCACGGCCGTCACGGTAGTGGTGGTATTGGTGGCTAAGTTCCTGGATGGCGCCTGGATCACCCTGCTGTTAGTCCCGGGCCTGTTGGCCGTCATGATCGCGGTGCGCCGCCAGTATCATCATGTGCGCATGAATGTCGGCAGCCAATCGCCGCTGGAACTCGATACCTTTAAAGCGCCGCTGGTGCTGGTACCGCTGGATCACTGGAACAAGATCGCCAAACGAGCGCTGACCTTCGCCTTGACTATTTCGCCCGATGTCACGGCGCTGCACATCGATTCCGGAGAGCGCACCACATACCTGCGGGAGGAGTGGTGCGGCTTCGTGGAGCAGCCGGTACTGCAGCTTGGCATGGCGCCACCGAAGCTGGTGATCCTACCATCGCCCTACCGCTTCGTGATCACGCCGATCGTGGATTACGTGCTGGAGCTTGCGCAAAAGAATCCCAGCCGCCAGATCGCCGTGGTCATTCCGGAGGTTGTGGAGCGGCGCTGGTACTACCACATGCTGCACAACCAGCGCGGGACGGAATTGAAATCGATGCTCTATTTCAAAGGAAACGGGCGCATCATCGTAATCAACGTGCCGTGGTATGTGGAGGGGGATTGAGAAGGAGACGGAAGGCAGAAGACAGAAGTCAGAAGTCAGAAGCCGCAACTCGCACACCGTGTCGCGCTTCCGTCTTCTGTCTTCTGTCTTCTGACTTCTGTCTTCTCACTTCCGTCTTCTCATTTCACATAAAACGCGATGGGCACGCTGGCTCCCGGTCCGGCCACTATCTCGATAAAATCCTCACCCGGCTGGGCGCCGGCGGGCACCACCGCATCGATCTGGCAAACACCCGCCGCCAGCCCCGGAGCCGGCCCGGCGTACAACAGCTTCATCGGCACAGGCGTGGAGAAGAGCGGGCTCTGGGCGATGGTCAATTTGACTGGATATTGCTGCGTGGGATAGTCGATCGTGGGTGTCACAGTGCCATCCACACCGGACGGAACGGTCTGTCCCAGGCCGGTCCCGTACATCGTCACGTACGTTCCCACGGGAGCGGGACTGGAAGGGCCGTTCAGCGAACCATCCTCGTTCACGATGCCGTATCCGAAGATGGCGGGCGCGGTCGCGGTTGCGCCGATGCCGGTGTTGGAAACCGAGCCTCCGGCCGCCTGGATACGCACCGTGGAAAGGCCGTTGGCCACCGAATAGGGCGCGATGGCGTTGATCTGGCCCGCGGAGATATAGATCAGGGGAGCCGGCACATCGTCGAAGAAAATCTGCACATTCGCGTTCGGAATGGTGAGCAGGCCGTCGGAGCCGAGTTCCCATTGGGCTGGCGTGGCCGGGCCCAGGTAGTGTCCGAAAAGGGTAACCAGTTCGCCCGGAGCGACCGGTCCCAACTGATAGCTCGCGGCATTCCCCAACGCCTCCAGGATTGGCGTTCCGGGCAATGCAGGCGGCGTGTCCGGAGTCACGGCACGCACCACCCGGGCGGTTCCATCCGCGACATACAGGGTCGTCCCGGATAGCGCTATCGCCGAGACGGAGCGAAGTTCTGCCTGGGTGGCCGGTCCGTTGTCGCCGGTGTAACCCATGGTCCCGTTTCCCACCACAGTCTGGATAATGCCGCTGTCCGCTGCGATCCTGCGAACGCAATAGCACGCCGCGTCGCCTACGAAGATGTTGGCGCTCGAATCCAACGCAACGCTGGACGGGCAAAGGAACGCCGTGGCAGCAGTTCCGCCGTCGCCAATATAACCGCATGCGCCCGCTCCGCCCGCGATGGAGACCGCGCCCGCCGGCGAGATCTTAAGAATGAGGTAGGTATTGGCGCCGCCGATGTAGATGTTCCCATTGGAATCGACGGCCACCCCCGCTACATTGCCGATACCGGTGGCGGTCGCGGGTTGGCCGAGTCCGGTGAAGGTCGCTTGGCCGTTGCCGGCAACCGTGGTGATTACGCCAGTCCCGGTGTCGACCCGGCGCAGACGGTTATTGCCAGAATCGGCAAACAGCACTCCGCCCGACGAATCGACGGCCAGCGCGGTGACGTGACCGACTTGGGCCTGGATGGCGGGACCACCGTCGCCAGAGTAACCCACCACGCCCGTACCGGCGATGGTGGTGACTATACCGCCGGCATCGATGCGGCGGATCAGGCCGGCTTCCCCGACCATCAGGTTGCCGGCGGAATCGAAGGCCAGGCTGATCGGCTCCAGCTTCGCCTGGAGCGCCGGAACCCCATCCTGCGTGCTGGTCCCTCCTCCGGCAAACGTCGAGATAATGTGGGTCGCCGCGTTCACCTCGCGGATCAGACTGCTCTCGGCGATAAACAAATCTCCCGCGGCATCCGCGGCCACGCCCTGCGGAATATTCAGGACGGCGCCAGCCGCCAGACCCCCGTCGCCATTCAGGGATGTACCCGCGATGGTGGAGATCGCCCCTGTAGCCGCGGTCACCAGGCGGATACGCCGGTTTCCAGTATCGGCAATATAGAGGTCGCCCCCGCTGTCGAGCGCCAGTCCCAGTGGCGCGTTGAGCTCGGCCTGCGTGGCGGGCCCCCCATCGCCGGCCAGCGCCGCCGTACCGTTGCCCGCCACGGTGGCCATCGCTCCCGTCGCCGCAGCGATGCGCCGCACGCGGTCTCCATCGATCAAGAACAGGTTATTGTGGCTGTCGATGGCGAGTTCGCCGAGCATTAGGAAAGAAGCCTGCAAGGCGCTGCCGCCATCTCCAGCTTCCAGTGCGTGCCCGGTCCCCGCAATGGTGGCGATCGTCCCGGTGGCGCCGTCGATCTTACGGATCCGCAAGTCGCCCGCATCGGCAATGTATAAGTTGCCGGACGAATCCACGGCAATACCCGCCGGGCGAACCAGTGCGGCCGCCATCGCCGGGCCGCCGTCGCCGCCGAAAACCGAGCCGCCATCGCCGGCTATCGTGGTGATCGTGCCGGTCTTTGCATCCACCCGGCGCACGTATCCGGCCAGCTCGACAATATAAATGTTTCCGGCGGAATCCAGGCAAAACTGCTGCGGCGCGTCCAGCGACGCTGCGGTGGCGGGTCCGCCGTCTCCGGTCGAGCCACCCGTTTCAACCTTCCCGGCGATGGTGGTGATGACCTCCTGCTGCACGTTGAGTTGGCGCAGCAAGGAACCGTCGAGAAACAGCACGTTGCCGGCGGCGTTGACTACCAGATCGGTGGGCGCGATGGTCACGGAAAGCGCCGGACCGTCCCCAACGTTGACAACCGCCGGCCCTGCTCCCGGGCGGCCTTGAGCAAACGGACCCAACGGAGCGTCGCCCGGAGTAAGAACTCCCGCCACTGCGGCAAGCACGCCGGTGGTATGATCCACCCGCAGAATGCGGCTCGCGTCGGCGATGTAAACGTTCCCCGAAGCGTCCACGGCGACTCCTTGGGGATTGTCGAGATAGGTCTCGACTGCCGGCGCGTTGTTGATGAAGCCGCCACCGGCCGCGGTGGTCGCGATTGCCTGTCCATACGCGGCGCTGGCGCACGCCATTGCGCCGGTAGCTAATAGAATTCCGATGATCTTTTCGTAACGTAACGATAGTGTGGGCATGTTAGTCCCTATACATCCTTCCGATGACCGGCGCCGGTCGGCCCCCGCTCCGTCTTCAAAACATTTCCGGCCGTTTCTGGTCAATGGCAGTCGGGCAATCTCGCTGCCAAACCCTCGGGTCTCGTTCTCCGCACGCTCTGATCGGCTTAGGGTACAAAACTCCCTCCGACTCCTGCACGCAAACGCTGCGGCAGTGAGTCAAATTGACCCACTTGGCCTTCGGCCGCGGGCCTCCTCGCGGTATGTTGAGACTATGCATTATCGCGCGCTAGGCCGCACCGGCTGGAGAGTCTCCGAAATCAGTTTTGGCGCATGGGCCATTGGCGGCGCCTGGGGCAACGTGAGCGACGCCGAATCCATGGCCGCCTTGCACCAGGCCATCGATTCCGGCGTGAACTTCATCGATACCGCGGATGTCTACGGAATGGGCCGCAGCGAACGGCTCATCGCGCAACTGCGGCGCGAACGCAGCGAGCCCATCGTGGTCGCCACCAAGGCCGGACGCCGCCTGTCCCCGCACAATGCGGACGGCTACAACGCGCGCAACCTTACCGCGTTCGTCGAGGACAGCCTCCGCAACCTCTCCACCGAGTGCCTGGACCTTGTCCAACTGCACTGCCCACCGACGGACGTCTACTACCGGCCGGAGGTCTTCGGCGCGCTCGACCGCTTGGTGGAAGCGGGCAAAATCCGCTATTACGGCGTGAGCGTGGAGCGCGTGGAAGAAGCTCTGAAGGCCATCGAGTTCCCCGGCGTCCAGACCGTACAAATCATTTTCAACTGTTTTCGCCACCGCCCAGCGGAGCTGCTTTTCGAGCAGGCCCGCAAGCGCCAGGTGGGGATACTGGCGCGGGTGCCGCTGGCCAGCGGCATGCTCACCGGCAAGCTCACGCGCGATTCCCAGTTCGCCGCCGACGACCACCGCAATTTCAACCGGCACGGCGAGTCGTTCGACGTCGGCGAGACGTTTTCCGGCGTCGACTATGACACCGCGCTCGCGGCCGTCGAGGAACTACGTCTGCTCGTGCCGGAGGGAGCCAGCATGGCGCAATTCGCGCTGCGCTGGATCCTCGCGTTTGACGCCGTCACCTGTGCCATCCCCGGCGGCAAGCGCCCCGCCCAGGTGGCCGATAACTGCGCCGCCTCGGACCTGCCGCCGCTGCGGGAAGACACTCTGCGCGCCGTCCGTGCCATATACGATGCGCGCATCCGCCCGACCGTGCACCAGCGCTGGTGATGGTACTGCCTCAAACGCCCGCAAAGGCACGACCTAGTGATTTTGTCTTTGTGGGGCGGGCTCAGCCTGCGGAGGCCTCCCAGGCCGCCAACGCGCGCCAGCGCGTCTTTTTCATACCCCGTTGTGACCGCAGGCCATGAGGCGTTGACACGCAAAGCCGGGCGGCCTGAGAGGCCGCCGCAGGCCGCGGGCCTGCCCCACAATCTGCGGGTATACTGATACTGCTCCGCGGCATGTATAATAAGAGAATCGTATAAACGCTGGCGGGCAAGGTCTGCCTTGCCGCCCGCGCGAGTTTCCATGTTCGATAATCTATCCGACAAATTGCAGCGGGTTTTCAAGAACCTGCGCGGCGAAGGCAAGCTCACGCCCGAGAACATGGAAGCCGCCCTGCGCGAGATCCGCGTGGCCTTGCTGGAGGCCGACGTCAACTTCCGCGTGGTCAAGCAACTCATCGAGAACATCAAGGTGAAGGCCATGGGCGAGGAAGTGCTCATGGCGCTATCCCCTTCCCAGCAGGTCATCAAGATCGTCCGCGATGAGCTGATCAAAATTCTGGGCAGCCACGAATCCAAGCTGCGCTTCGCCAATGAGCCGCCCAGCGTGCTGCTGATCGTCGGCTTGCAAGGCTCCGGCAAGACCACCTCCACCGGCAAGCTGGCCCGCTGGCTTTCGAAGAACGGCCACCGGCCGCTGATGGTCTCGGTGGACGTCTACCGTCCGGCCGCGCGCGAGCAATTGCGCGTGGTCGCGCGCGACGTCAACCTGCCCATCTACACCGGCACGCCGGAAGAAACGCTGCCCGCCGACCTGGTCCGCTCCGCGCGCAAGGAAGCCGTCAACACCGGACGCGATGTGCTGCTGGTGGATACCGCCGGCCGCCTGCACATCGACGAGGAGTTGATGACCGAGCTGCAGCAATTGAAAGAGCAGCTCTCCCCGGTCGAGATCCTGTTCGTGGCCGACGCCATGACCGGCCAGGACGCCGTGAAATCCGCCGACGAGTTTCACAAGAAGCTGGGCATCACCGGCGTCATCCTCACCAAGATGGATGGTGATGCGCGCGGCGGCGCGGCCCTGTCTATCCGGCACGTCACCGGCCAGCCGCTCAAATTCGTGGGCGTAGGCGAAAAGTTCGACGCGCTGGAACCGTTCTTCCCCGACCGCGCCGCGTCCCGTATCCTGGGCATGGGCGACGTGCTCTCGTTCATCGAGAAGGCCGAGGAAGTCATCGACAAGAAGCAGGCCGTCGAGATGCAGCGCAAGCTCATCGACAACGAGTTCACCCTCGAAGATTTCCGCGACCAGATGAAGCAACTCCGCAAGCTGGGGCCGCTGGAGAACGTGCTGTCGATGATGCCGCAGGTGGGCATTCTGAAAGACCTCAAGAACGTGAAAGTGGATGAGAAGGAAATCACACACGTGGTGGCCATCATCGATTCGATGACGCGCAAGGAACGCGCCAACCACATGCTGGTGAATGGCACGCGCCGGCGGCGCATCGCCAAGGGCAGCGGTACCACCGTGCAGGAAGTGAATCAGTTGCTCAAGCAGTACGCGCAGGCCAGAAAGATGATGAAGAGTTTCTCCGGCGGGCTGCTGGGCAAGAAAATGGGCAAGTT
>JBEKPZ010000336.1:0-10683 GCA_049520215.1 Bryobacteraceae bacterium
CCGCTTTGCAGGCAAAAGCTGTAAACCGAGGTCAACGTGCCGCTCGGGGTGATCTTGAAGATCGTGCCATCGGTGCCAAAGGTGCTGGTCCCGCCATTGAGGGTTGTCCCGTACAAGTACCCATTGGTGGCCTGTACCAGCGGCGCCTGGGGGTTGGCGCCGTTCGTCCCATCAAAGCTGGCCAGCGTGGTGATCTGCGCTTCGGCCGATTGGGTCGCCATCGCCGCAAGCAGAAGCGCGGCCGCTACCGCCAGCGCGACGCTTGCCGCTGGCAGGCGCATCCTCGAAATCGTTCCCATATGTTGCAGTGTGTTCTTCATAATCGACTCCTCCAAACTGAGCTGTACAGGCACACCTTCGGCACAGAGAGGGTGAGTTGCGGGTGTAGACTGTTAGAATGCCCAGCGCGGCTGACCCAGCCGTTTCCCCTCACCAAGGATCTTGCCCTGAAAGGCGGTTGGCGGTCTTCAGGCTGGCTTGAAGTTTTTCTAAAGTTTTTGTGAATGCCCCATGTCCTTGCAAGCAAAGGTGGTTTTCGAGTTTGGTTTGTTCCGCTTGAATCCCGCCGAGCGGCTTCTCCTCCGCGAGCAAGTGCCCGTGCGGCTGCCCCCGAAAGCATTCGACGCTTTGGTTGTCCTGGTTGAGAATCCAGGACACCTGCTCGAAAAAGAGGAACTGCTCAAGAAAGTCTGGCCGGGCACTTTCGTTGAAGAATCGAATCTTGCCCAGCACATCTCGATCTTGCGCAAGGCATTGCAGGACGGGGAAGACGGTTTTCGGTATATCGAAACCGTCCCGCGGCGCGGCTATCGATTCATTGCGGAGGTTCGGGAGCTTGGCGGCATTGCCACGGACACCGGCGTCTTGCCAGATCGAAAGCCCAGCGAAGCACCGTTTCCGGAAGTTCCCGAGAGCGTCCGTCCCCGGCGTCGCTTCCGGCGCCTGGCCTTCGCCCTCACCGGACTAATAGTACTGCTGGCGGTCTTGATCTCGGCGCCGCCCGTATGGAAGCGGCTCCGCAGTCCTGGGCCGGGTTCGATACAGTCGCTGGCGGTGTTGCCCCTGCGGAACCTGTCCGGCGATCCTGCGCAGGACTACTTTGCCGAGGGCATGACAGAGGCTTTGATCACGGACTTGGCGAGAATACCCAGCCTGAAGGTCATCTCCCGCACTTCGATCATGCAGTACAAGGATTCGCACAAGCGGCTACCCGAGATCGCGCGGGAACTGGGCGTCGATGGCATCGTTGAAGGTTCGGTGCTGCGCTCGGGGGACCGGGTCCGCATTACGGCGCAGCTTGTGCGCGGCGCAACCGATCGGCACATCTGGGCTGCGTCTTACGAACGCGACCTGCGCGACCTGGTCACCCTGGAAGATGGAGTTTCAAGAAGTATCGCGGAACAAATCAGGAAGCAGATCGCACCGCGGGCGCCACGGCAGCTTGCAATCTCCGGCACGGTCAGTCCCCAGGCTCGTGAGGACTACTTGAAAGGCCGGTACTTCTGGAACCGGCGTACGGAGGCGGGCTATCTGAAAGCCATCGCGTATTTCCAGGCGGCGGTAGGCGCGGACCCGCAATACGCGCAAGCGTATGCGGGCTTGGCCGATGCTTACGCCCTGCTGGGTTCAATTCCCGGTCCAAAGGCCCAGCGCGACAAAACAATGCCCATGGCCAAAGAGAAAGCGCTTACGGCATTGAACCTTGACGACTCGCTCGCGGATGCGCACACGTCGCTGGCCTTCGTGGAAATGCATTACGAATGGAAGTTTCGAGAGGCTGAGCAGGAGTTCAAGCGCGCCATCGACCTCGACCCCAACTACTCTACTGCCCACCAGTGGTACGCGCTCGACCTGGTAGCGATGGGACGGTTGGACGAAGCTGTGGCTGAAATAAAGCGCGCTCGTCAGACGGATCCGCTGTCGGCAATCGTCAATACCGACGCGGCGGAGATCCTATACTTCGATCGCAACTACGACGAGGCCCTCCGGCAGGCTCGCGCGACCGTTGAAATGGATCCGAACTTTGCGCATGCGCACCGCGTGATGGCGCGCATTTACGACCAAAAGCACATGTTTCCCGAGGCCATTGCCGAAGGGAAGCAGGCGGCCGCACTCTCTAGCGACGACACGTGGATGTTGCTGGAACTCGCGCACACATACCTTCTAGCCGGCAAGAAGACGGAAATGCAAAGCTGCCTGAGCCGAGTGGCAGGCCTCAGCCCCGGCGGTACTTTGCCCGACGTAGGCACAATGGTGGAAATCTATGCGGAGTTGGGACAAATCGATCGCGCTTTGCAAGTGTTGGATAGTCAATACCGGCGCCGCGAAGGCGGACTTATCCTTCTGAATGCCGATCGATGCTGCGACAGTTTGAGATCCGACCCGCGCTTCCAGCAATTGTTGCAACGCATTGGGTTGCCGCATCGATAAAACTCCCTAGACGCGGAACCGGAACAAGGCCTCCCGCACCGGCGTTCCCACCATCTCGATCCGCTTCAAATCGCGCGGCCCCACGCCCAACTCTTCGGCCAGTTGCAGCGTGCTGTCGCACTTCTCGAAAGGCGGCGCACCGCGCACGGCCATCGGATCGTAGCCCATCACCGCCAGGCACACGGCATCACACGGCATCGATTAGCGCACTATTTTCCTGCCTCCACCAGGGCCTTGAGCACAGCCGCGCTGACGCCATTTTGCTTCAGTTGGATCAAGCCATCCGTGGAGGTGTCAAACTGGCATTTGGAGCTGCCAATTTTCGCGATGATAATCGCATCGTCAAAGCCCGCTTTCGCCATCTTGATGATGTCCTCATTCCGGAGCGCTCCCTCAGCGGGAGCGGGCCTCGCGGATTGTTCTCGCGCGACCCACGTCTGTCCGCTGGCGTCTGTGAGATTGTTGCCTTGAATTGTGGCTGTGGTCTTGGTGTTCGTCTCGCCAATATTAAGTTCTAGCGCGTTGTGGCCACCCTCGTGCAGCGAGAACGAGTTGTCGGCATTCAATTGGAGCTGGTCCGCTGGCGCTTGCGCGCCCACATAGACGGATGCAAGTTTCAGCGGCGGGCCCGGCGGCGGCGGTTTGGGCGCATCTAGCGTGGATGAGGACGTACCGATTCCAAACACGCGGCCTATTGTCTCCAAGACCTGCTTGGAGTCGGCCGCGCTCAAGTAGCCTTTATCAAATTGGAAGGCCAGCCGCGCACGGTAAGGGGCATAGCTCGGGTCGACCGATGAGTCGCACTTTCCGCACGACTGCATGTTGAAGATTACGTCGGTTGGCGTGACTTCGATGTCGGTGAGATAGATCTTCTCTCCGACCTGGAAGGGCCGGCGCTCACCCATAGCCTCGTGAAAACCGTGACCGACGTGTTGGATGTTGTTCGGCTTGATGTGACCATCCTTCTTAAATGTGTTGTACCAGTAGGCCACGTACGATGCCGGAATAGCCACGAGTCCGTCCTCCTGGATTACCAGGACGGACCCTGCCTGCCCGACGACTGTTCCGTTGGCCCCCACTTTGGTGAGGCGGTAGTGAGACCGAAGTTGCGACTCAATATCGGAGCCAGGTGCTTGGCCGTAAATCGGTGACAAGCTTGTGCCAAAAACCGCCAGGAAGATTACCGATGCGAATGATCTATTCATGCTTGATGCCCTCCCAGGTGCCGGACCTGTTGGACTACTTTCCTGCCCCCACTATCGCCTTCAGGACGGCCGCGCTGGCGCCGCTTTTCTTCAACTGGATGAGAGCGTCCGTCGACGTGTCAAAGCGGCATTTGGAACTCCCGATCTTGGCGAGTATGGTGGCGTCGTCAAAACCGGCTTGGACCATTTTCAGAATATCCTGGTTCTGCAGAACATCGGCCGAACCGGCAGCCTGGGACGGCTGCTTCTGCAGGACCCAACTCTGTCCGCTGCTGTCGGTGAGGTTGTCGCCCTGGATTGTGGCGGTGCTCGTGGGGCCGTCTTTGATGTTTAATTCCACCGTCGCGCCGTTGGCTGTAAAAGTGCCACCGTACGTCTGCCCGGCCTCTTGCAGCGAAAATGTGTGGTCGTTGTTCAACTGGAGTTGGTCGCCTGGGGTTTGTGCTTTCGCGTAAGTAGACGGAAGCTTCAGCGGCGGAGGCGGCGGCGGGGGTGGTGGTTGCGGCGAATCTCCCAGCCGAACCCACGCCAGGCCTGTATCGGCATAAATCTTGTCCCCTTGAATTCTGAAAACAGAGGAGCGTCCAGTCGCGGAATATGTCAACGCCAACGTATCGCCATTGATGGTGAAGTGACCGGGGGACACCTGACCGTTCGCGGCGTGCAGGGAGAACGAACCGTCCGGGTTGAGCTGGAGCTGCGCGCCGGTTTGTTGTAAAAAGTACAGGCCGGAGAGTTGGGTCGGGCCCGGCGGCGGAGGCTGGTCCCCCGTTGCGCTGGTATCGACGGCGAAAATCCCGTTGACCGTATCACGGATCTGCTGGACATTCATTGAGTCCAGATACCCCTTCTGAAACTGGAACGCAACAGCCGCTCGAAACGGAGCGCTGCTAGCGTCGCCGCAACACGTCTGCACCTTGAAGACGACCTCGGAGGGCTTGACCTGAATCGCAGTGAGATAGGCCTTCTCACCCACCTGCAGAAGACGTGTATTGGGCTTAGTTGGGCTGTAGTTCACCGCGCAGAGAGTTGACTGTTTGATGCGGCCGCCCTGCTTGTACGTGTTGCATGGCCATTCTTGTGGGGCCGGAAGCGCGGTTATCCCGTCCTGCTGGACAGCAACGACGGTGCCCGCTCGGGCCACTACACCGTTGCTGCCCACGCTCGCGATTTGATACTGAGACCGAAGTTGCCCCTCGACGCCACCGCTCGGTGTTTGACCTGGAATGGGTGGCAGCATTCCACTCAGAGCCAGGCAGCCGGCGACGGCGGCCAATACTCGGGTTCTATTCATGCAGTTAGCCTCCTAAGATCGTTCAATTCGCCTTGTTGTGGAAATCGCTTAGTCGCCGCCCCCGCTCTGCCTCACCTGGGCTTCAAGGGTGGCGGCATCGGTCTCTTGCGCCGTGAGTTGCGCTTGCGCATCCGGGACGGGATCCGCGGTCCCTTCCGTTACCGGACGGGCGCCCGCGGCCGGGACGTTCAAGCCCTTCGCCTGATTGTCGGCCAGCATCTTGAGTCCGGAGTCGAGTTGCTCCCGGAACTGGTTGTGCATCTCTTGCAGGGCCTGGACGGAAACCCCCACTCGTTGACCAGTGGGGCAATCCGTCTTCTTGCTGGCGGTGACCAGTGCGGAGACGTTCTGGTTGGCGTCCGGAGTGTTGTCGATGCGGGTGACGATATCGCCGGCAGTGAGACTGCACTGCTGGCTCCCATCGGCAGTTACGTCGAGGGCGCTCGATACCACGAAGACTCGGACAGCGGGATCCAGGGCGGCTGGGGCTTGCTCGCCGGCGGAAGCCGCCGGCTGGCCGGGATTCGCCGCGGCCGCCTTCTCTGCCGCGAGCTGTTGCCTGACTTCCTCCGCGACCATAGCCTTCATCTCCGGCGAAAGCGTAGCGGAGGCCGATTGGGCGCCGGATGCGAGCGCCGGAGCTTGCCCGTCATTACCGGCTTGTTGGCTTTCGTAGGCGAGCCTCAAGTTCTCCGCCAGCAAATAGTCCGTCAGCCACAAATCCGGGGAAGCGTACGTCCCATATGGAGTGAAATAGCCTGTATAGAGCCAGGGCGCCACAAACGCGCTACCCCATCCGTAAGGCATGGGTACACCCCAAGGAGTGATGGCCCATGCGTAGAACCGTGGGCCATAGTAGAAGGCGGGCACGTAACGGTAGTAACCGAAGCCGCGGTACCGGAATTCACGATACACGTGCGCATAGGACCGCCCGCCCACGACGTACGTGCGCGAGATGTAGCCCGGCCGCACGGTGCGTTCCACAAAGCCGCGATGCGGCCCATAGCTGACCACGCGAGCGCCGGGACGGCCGGTCTCGACGATTCTCCCGCCACCGGGTACGCGATTGATCACCGTCTTGTTGCCAGCCAGTCCGCGGGGCGCTTCAATTCTGTGTACATTGCCGCCAGCGTCCGTCCTAACCGTCTGGCCATTCGCGCTGTGGATCTCCCTTCCCCCACCCGGCAGGACCTTCGTTTGGTCGCCCGGACGGGGCGCGTAAACGGTGGGACCGCGACCGGCGCTTCCCCCGCGGGTGTCTCCGCTCCGACCCGCCACGCCGCCGTGGCCGTTGTTTCCGCCATTACCCGATAGGCCCCCCCCGCCTCGACCAGCGTTTCCCGCGCCGCCGGCTGGCGCCACACCTCCAGGTCTGGCTGCGCCTCCTGCGGCAGGCTGGACCCTGCCGGCCGGTGCGGGCACGGCCCTGGCTGGCGCTGGCGCGGCCTTGGCTGGCGCAGCGTTGGTGGCAGGGGCAGGGGTCGTCTTCTTGTCAGCCCGGGCTTCCCTAAGCGTCCCGGTTAGAGCGACGGCGAGTACAACGCCCGCCCAAAAGATATTCTGGCCTATTCTTCTTGAATTCACGGCTTCCTCCTTCGAAACTTTTGTACGCGATCCATAAACAAGAACGAAAGCGCGGGGATAATTCCACACGCATTTGAAAGTTTCATTTCTCGGGCTGTGTGGATTCGCCTGGCAGCTTTTCATATATCGAAACGGACGCCATCCAGGTCTCCACCACTCTCCCAGCGTCGAACTCCACGGCTTCCCCCGCTCCGAGCAGGCGCAGGTTGGCCTCGCCGCTGGCGCCTTTCAGCCTGTAATGCGCTCCGGTCGATAGGAATTCCAGTATCTGAACCGACCTCTTGCCATTTCTAGCGGTCGTGGTCCCTGAGACTTCAACGTTCCGGCTGAGCAACACCGCGCCAGACTGCGTGACCGGCAGAAGCACCCTGCCGCGGAAGTCAGAGGCTCCATCCGCCCGCGGGCGGACGGACTCCAACGCAATCCACACGCGAGTGCCAGGCTCAAACGTAATCAACGGCGGAGCGGGCGTTGCGGGTGCATGCTCCGCGCTTGCCTCGGGCGCAGTTGCAAACCCCGCAGTCTTCGATAACCCGTGTCCGGCTAGCGCTGCCCGCCTGGAAGACAGCGCGCGCAGCGGCTCCGGATAAACCGGAGACGCCGCGGCAGGGGCAGGTGCGGCAGGCATCTCCGCCGGTGAAGAAATCGATGCCACATCGGAACTGCTGGGGGCCACTGGCGCAGGGGCCGCAGCTTCCGCCGCGCGGGCGCTTTCGGGTGGCGCGGTTGGGGATGTTGCCGGCGGACCGATGCTTCCGGGCGCGCGCGACGCGATAGCAATGCCGGCGCCCGGCGTGGCCTGAATCCTGGGAGGCCCGGAACGTTGAGGTTTTCCGGTTGCTTTTGCCTTCGGGACTGGTTGCTTAAGGACGGCTGGCGGGGGCGCCATAATCGCCCGCAACTGCCTAAAAGACATGGCCTCCGCGCTCACCTGTTGGGAGCGGCGAAGGGAAAGCCGCCCAGCCAGGAAGGAGGAAATCACCAGCGCAGCGGCGACGGCTGGGACCAGCACCCATCGCAACCGCCGAACAGCCGTCGGCGTTGCGAGGCCATTCCACCAAAGACGCAGGCGGGAGGCCCCGATGCGATCGACCTCCTGACGAACAGCCGCGTTCGACGCCAGAAAACCATCCAGCCAGTTGTTGAGCCGCTTTTCCGTTCGGTTCCACTCGGCGTCATCGCCGGCGACCATCGGGTCGTCGAACCTTTCGAGGCACCGCTGAAGATCGCCGCAGGCGGGACATCCCAAGGTGTGTGCGGCAATTGCCTTTTTCACTATTTCGCTGGTCTCGCCATCGGCCAGCGCGGAAAATGCGGCGACTTCGGGACAGGGTACGGCGCCGAACCTCGGCCCCAGCAAGGGCGCGACCTTCTCCAGAAAGCTGTCTTCACTCCAGCCGGTCATTTTCAGACAACGTTCCATTCTTAAGAACGGATGAACAGACCAAATTCCACACTTGCGGCAAGAAAATATTCCGTCAGCTCTTCACGAATTGGTTGATCGTCCCTTCCGTCTTTCGCCACAGCATTCGGCGGCCGTTCTGCAGGTGCGATTTCACCGCACTGGTTGTTAACCCGGTCCGCGCGGCGGTCTCCTCATAAGAGAAGCCCTCAATTTTCATTTCCAGGCATAGCCGCTGCTCGCGAGGAAGCAGCTTCATTTCCTGCCAGACCCGCTCGGCCATCAGGCGCGTCTCAAACGACGAATCGAGGGGGTTCGGCGTTGGCCTCTCCGCCAATCCCATCTCGTCGATGCCAGTCTCGCGGCGGCCTCTTCGCCACTCGTCAATGCAGACGTTCTTCGCGATGCGCATGAGCCAGGCCGGGAAATCGCCCTGGTGGAAACCGCGGATGTTGGTGTAGGCTCGGAGGAATGTTTCCTGAGTGGCGTCTTCCGCAGCCTGGCTATCGGAGAAGAATCCCCGGCAACCCCAATAGACCCTCTTGCGGTATCGCGCGAAGAGTTCCGCGAAGCAATCGTTATCCCCGGCTTGCCCTGCGCGCTGCGCGAGTTCTTCGTCCGGTAGCGCAAGGCTTACGGACATGATTGCAACTCCTCAAGGAGCGGCATGGCAAAGGACTTTACCCTACACCCGGAACCGGAACAACGCCTCCATAGGCATACCCGCTCGTCACATTAATCCACAATTCCAACGTGCCTCTGCTGGGAATACCCCGCGGGCATTCGATCCGACTGTCCGACTTCCGGCTGAACGATGCGCCGCGCCCCGATATCTGCGCCCCGGAAAGTTCGGCGTACTGGGTGCCAAAAGCGTGGCCTGAGGACGAACCGGTGAAGTTATATAGGATGGTTGTGTTGACCGGAGCACGGACATTCGGGTCCGGCGGCGCATATGCTCGCGGGTTGGGAGAAACGTAAAATGACCTGGGCTGAGGCGGAACACCAGGAGCGACTGGCGGCACCGGAGCACCGGCTTCCTTCTCCACGCCGATACTCAATTGCCCCCCTCGAAACGTGAGCACATAGGTGAGGCGAGATAGCCCATCACCGGATGTTCGCTCGCCGCTCGGCGTGATCGTCATCGGTTGGGAGCCTGCGAGCAAAGAGACAGCCGCGTATCTGGATTCGCGTTCCCAAACCCCTTGATAATCGGTTGTCGCGCCAGCCTTTATGTCGCCGTACTTTTTGCCGCCAACCGCGACATCCTTGAAGTCCACGTCCGAACCGTTCCGTACCCGAATTTGCGTACCGGAGATACGCACGTATCCCTCCGGGTGTGTGGCAACTCCGGGCTGAGGCGGAACACGGGAGGCCGCTGGCGGCGGCGCGGAAGCGGCGGAGGCGCCCGTTGCTGTGGTCGTCGCCAGGATGCCATCCTTGGTCGCTGCTATGGCCACCGGATCGTTGCGCGCATCGAAATCGACGTTGAACCAGAGATACTGGATCTGGTTTGTAGTTGAATCGGGCACCGACAGGCGGTCGTAGAAATGACCGTCCTTTCTCACCCAAGCTTGGGATGTCGCCCGGACGTGTAGCACACGATTCAGGAAAATGTATTCCTCCTGAACCGTAACGACAAAGTAAGCGGTGTCCGGGCTCTTGCCATCCGGGCTCTTGCCATCGCCGGATTGGCGAATCGAGTCGAGCAGTGCATTCAGGATCTTCTCGTGGGCCGCCGCGTCATCTGTCTTTCCCAGCGCCTGATAAGCCGCCATCGCATCATACTGCGCAATGGGACTTGCGTAGTTCCGCTCCAGCGCCCGCTTCGCCGAATTCAGAGCGCCCGTCCAATCGCGCGAAGCCGCGATGTTGCGAAAGGCGGCGCGCTCCTCGGTTTCCAATATGCTGGCGTGCGGGCCGGACTTGAGCGCCCCCGCGGTCCGAAAGGCGCGAAAGTCCACGGTCATGTCCCCCTGCTCAACCCGTGCCATTATCTCCGCGTATTCGCGCTCGGCTTTCCGCTGTTCCGCGCTGGGGATGATGGTGTCGCTTTGGGCCGTCATACGGCCGGCCGCGAAAAGACCGCCTAATACTGCGAGGCAAACTCCAATGGCAACACCGGATCGTGCACAAGCCATTATGCCTACCTTCCGGCGGCTGCCATTGCCTTCAGCACCGCCGCGCTCGCGCCCACTCGGCATCACGACCGCCGATCAACGGGCCGTCGAGCCTTCTGAGACGCTACCCTACACCCGGAACCGGAACAAGGCCTCCCGCACCGGCGTCCCCACCATCTCGATCCGCTTCAAATCGCGCGGCCCCACGCCCAACTCTTCGGCGAGCTGCAGCGTGCTGTCGCACTTCTCGAAAGGCGGCGCACCGCGCACCGCCATGGGATCGTAGCCCATCACCGCCAGGCACACGGCATCCGTGGCTACGCAATTGGTGCCCGCCACAATCACGCCGGGACTGATGGCGCGCGACGGCTTCGCCCAGGGACCTTCGCCTCCCGCCATCGTCCGCACACCTTCCACAATCGCCAGATCGATGGGCCGCGCCGCGACTATGTCCGCGATGATTCGCGGTATGCGGTAGGTGTCCTCCCGCGGCGTCTTCGGATCGTTTTCCGATGGCGCCGATTTGGAAGGCGGGCGGTTGCCCACATGCATGATCCCGCGCCCGCCGTGCGGTTCAATGCTGGGTTCGTCGACACCCGCGCCGTCGCCATAGATCGTCACCGGCAGGATGCCGAAACAATTCTTAATCGA
>JBEKPZ010000337.1:0-7692 GCA_049520215.1 Bryobacteraceae bacterium
CGCAGGGTCAGCGAGGCGATGTGGTCGAGCACCGCGTGGAAATAGGCCATGTCGCGCTCCTTTTCGGGCATGTCGTCGCGCACCTCGGCGGACGCGCCCGGCAGGTAGCGGAAGGGGAATCGCTGCGCCTGAATCCAGGGCAGGTATCCCCAACCATCGGCCCGGTGGAAGAAGATGTCGCAACTTGCCAGGTCGGCTGCCAGGTGTTCCAGGGTGGTGGCGCGGCCGTTATCGTCCTCCGTCATCAGGACAGGGCGATCGGCATCTTTCAGTTCGGCCACGCGGCGGGTTTTCTCGCGCGGGTCGCGGCCATCGCCGTGGACCAGCAGCACATCCACCTGGCCTTGCAGCGACTGCGGATAGCGCATGCGGCCATCGCTCGAAACGCCGATGGGCAAGACGAAGTTGCTATGTTTGAAACGCTCGCGCACGTCGTCGATGAGCGAAATGATATTTTGCGGAATGTAGCCCTTGAAGTCCCACTGCGGGCCGGGCAGGTCGTACTCGTTGGCCACGTCCACGATCACATTGCGGAAGTCGTGCGCGATGAGCCAGTCGGTGATGTTCACGGCGGCGTTGTGAATGGCTTCGGTGGAGCGGAACTGGCCGGCCTGGCCGTGATAGAAATACATCAGGTTGACGAACATGCCGCGCTGGTCGGCGGCGCGCAGCAGGCGTTCCAGGCGCGCGAGCCAATCCGGCTTGAGCGAGCCATCCGGCTGGAAAGCGCTCACGTAGGCTCCGCGGCCGGGACCGAGGCGATAGGCGTTCTCGCGATCGATGCCATTGACGGACTTGTCGTAGCCGGCTTGCGCGCCTTGCAGGCTGACGTTGATCATGAGCACGCCGTGATTCTTGTAGAAATCGAGCGCCTGGATCACGGCATCGGTGTTGAATTCGGGATCGAAGGTGCGCTCGTGCATCCACTCGTCGAGAAACAGGGCGTTGGCCAAGCGGACGTTCATGAGCTTGCCCTGGGCTTCGTGCCGGTAGACGGGGGCGCTGTAGGTCTTCTGCCAGTTCCCGCCCGGGCCAGGGGACGATCCTTCGCGGACGTAGAAGGCGCGCGGATCGTAATGCGGGCCCAGCATGAAACCGGTGCTGATCTCAGCGGCGCACAGGGCGGAGGCGAGGAACGGTAGGATGAGGAGCCGATTCACGACGTCATTATCTCATTTGGCGGGGCGGGCTTCGTGGAGCGCTGGAATCAAATCTCCAATCCCAGATTAACACTGGTGAGCTTCGGAGTTACGGCGCCGGCCGGGGACCTTCGATCAGGCGATGGCCGACGATCTTGGCGCCTCCGCTGGTACCCGCGGTGGCCTTCGCCTCCAACAGAATTTCGATATAGGGCGCCGGCGGCTGCCCGGCGCGCGAGTTGAGCAATTTGGTCAGGGTTGCGCCAAAGTCGGGGCCTGTCGCCAGTTCACCAGCGGCCTCCGTGCCTGCCATATCGATACCGGAGAGGATCAAAACGTACCCAGTGCCGGTGAGGTTGGGCAGCAGGGCGATGTCCGCATAAGTGACCTCATCGGCCCTGCCTCCGCTCGAGACTCCATAAACGAGGCGCTCGCCAGGCAAAGGCGATTTGTTCCGCAGGTGATACAGGCGAGTGGCACGATCCTCTTCGAGGTCGAAGTTCAACTGGGACTCGAACAGTTGTTCCCAGGGAATCCCCCTACGGCTGCCGATTAGCACGAAGTTCCCTGTCTTGAACTCCCTGGCGCTGATATAACGGGAGTAGCGCAGATTGGTTTGCGTGCCATAACGGCGGCCGAGTTCCATGAACTTAGCGGCTAGAATGGCGTCGCCCAAGCTGGTGTACTGGCGGGCGGAGATCAACCGCAGAGCCGCCTGCAACTCGCGATTGGGCACGCTCCCGATGAGTTTCTCCGGATACCCGCCATTGAAATACTCGCTGAGCGGGACATCTGAATCCAGGATATCCTGGACCATGACCAGGTTGGTATCGGCCACCACGATGCTGGTTTGGCGGTGAGGCGCGAAGATTTTGGACCAGAGTGGATCTTCATGCGCCGCCTGTGTTTCCTCCGCCGCAAAAGGCGGCCGCGACACGGCGGGGCGTTTCCACCAGTTCAGTGTGGCGAAGGCCGCGCCGGCCAGCAGCAGGACAACCAACGCAGCGGTGCGCCATGAGCGCCTGGTTTTTGGAAGGGGCAGTCCCACGCCAGGAAGCGCAAGGGGAGCCGGAGTTTCCGCGGAGACAGCCATCGCGTCTTCCGCCAGGTGCTCGGGACGCGGCTCGAAGTGCGGGACGTAGCTGCCCTTGGGAATGGTCAGGATGAAGGGTTCGGCCGCCCCTTCCATACCGAAGTAATCTTCCAGCTTCTTGCGAAGGTGCCGGATTTGGACCCGGACAATATTATCCTCGTTGGGGCTGAAGTCCGGCCGGCGTCCCAGAACCTTGCAGCCAATTTCCTGTTCGCTGATGGTGGCGGCATGATCGGCCAACACGCGGTGGGAGACGTAGAGAAGAATCTCGCGGAGCTGCGGCGCCTTGGCAAGATGGCGGCTGGAGGCCACGCGTTGGACCAGAGCCCAACGCTCATCCCCGTCGAGGGAAGTGAAATGCTCCGAGTGCTGATTGAGTAGTTCACTCAAAGCGGCCGTCCATCATTCGGGCCTGATTATCCCGAAGAATTACGTTAACACCTAGCGTTTAAGAAATCCACACTGGGCGCGAGGAACTGGTTCAACCCATTGATTCCAGGACATCGTTCACGCGTGTTTACGTAAACACCCGGAGAAAACACCGGATTTTTCCTTGATTCAGACGGCACCCTCCAGTACATTACTGTTCCAGGCACGGGTGGGTCATGCCGCCAATAGCTAAAGCGGCAGGTGCCAGTGTGGGCGAATCGTTCGAGCCTGGATATTGTGCCGGCCGCAAACCATCAACATGCGGACCGGCGGAAAGCTGCGCTCCAGTAGGGCACGGGATGCTTTGGCGAGTCCGCGGTGTGAATCGCGGTCTTTGAGATAAAGGGGTTGGATTTCCAAGCAGGTTGAACGGTTCTAGGTTGAACCGGAAAGGGGTCTATATGAAGAATAGGTTTTTTCCCACATGGCAGTGGGCGATTGCGCTGCTGCTGATCTTCGCCGCAAGCGGCGTAGCGCAGGATTATCGAGGGCGCATCGAGGGCTTGGTCACTGACGAAACCAAAGCAGTGATCGCAGGCTCGACGGTGACGCTAGCTAACGTTAATACGGGAGTCCGGGTAGTCAAGCAGACCAGCGACACTGGCCTGTATCTGTTCGACCTGGTCAATCCCGGCACATATACGGTGACCATCGAGGCGACCGGGTTCAGCCGTTTCGTTCAAGAAAATATTGCGGTTGAGACGCGCGGCGACATCACCGTGAACGCCACGCTCAAGCCCGGGGCGGTTCAAGAAACCGTCACCGTGAACGAGACGCCCAACGCGGTGGAGTTCAACTCCGCGAACCGGGATTTCACCATCGATTCGAAGATGGTGGAAGAAATCCCGCGTTTTGATCGCAATCCTTTCAAGATGACGTTGATCGCCCCGTCGGCGGTCAATACGCGCGGCGAAATGATGCCGTACCACTCCTGGTCCGCCAATAGCGTCGACCTGGGCGGCGGCACCAACCTGAAGAACGATCTGGAAGTGGACGGCATGCCCATCGGGATGGGCCAAAAGAACAGCACGCCGCCCAATACCGATGCGGTGCAGGAAGTCACTGTGTCGACCAATAGCACGGACGCGGAGTCCGGTCACAGCGCCGGTGGCATGATCACGATGACCACCAAGGCGGGCACCAACGAGTTCCACGGCAGCGCGTTTTACCTGGGCCGCTATCCGTGGCTGAGCGCGGAAGCCGACCGCACCCTGTTCAGCGAAAACTCGCAGCGCCAGAACATGTTCGGAGGCACGCTGGGCAACCCGATCAAGAAGAACAAGCTGTTCAATTTCTTCTCGATCGAGGATTGGCAGGTAGGCTACCCGAACGATTATGTCCGGACCGTACCGACGGCCCTGGAAGCGACAGGCGATTTCTCGCAGTCTTACGGAACGGGTCCCAATGGCACCTATGTGCTACGGAACATCTACGATCCGTGGACCTCGGTACTGAACGCGGACGGGTCGGTGACGGTGACGCCCTTCCCGGGCAACAAGATCCCACAGAACCGCTTCGATCCGTTGTCCGCCAGTCTGATGAAAGCCTTCTGGGCGCCCAACAATCCGGGAGCGAATATCACCGGCTTGAACAATTTCAGCAAGGGCTTTATCGAGAAGTACGGATACTACAACATATCGGACCGGGTGGACTTCAATGTAAACGACAAGTGGAAGATCTTCGGGCGCATGGCCCGGTACAACACCACCGATCTGGCCGGGAACCCGACGCCCAACAACTCGGAGCTGTACGTGCCGACGGGCACGGCGCGGGCGGCCTGGAACGCGGGCGGCGATGCCATCTGGACCATCAACTCGCGCACCCTGCTGGAATTCCATGGCGACTGGCACAGCCTGGAGGACGCATATATTTCCTCTCCATTGCCTTCCAGCGGTTGGGGATCGATCTGGCCGAACAACGACTGGTACTCAACGTATCAAAAAGCTTCGGTCGGGCAACCGATCTACTTCCCGGACATGAACATCGGCGGAAACGGGTTCGGCGGCGGCGGGTTCTACTGGAACCAGACTCCCAAGGGGGAAGCGTCCAGCGTGAAACTCGCGCAGCAAAGGGGCTCGCACTATATTAAGGTCGGTTTTGAACAGCGCGAAAGCTACGGCCTCAGCTACGTGTCGAGCACCTCGAACTTCTATTTCAACACGGCCATGACCGCCAACACCTTCAACAATCCGAATACAGGGTTGTACGGCGATCAGTATGCCACGTTCCTGTTGGGCGCTCTGGACGGATCGTCCCAAATGATCGGCGGCCCCGTGCCGAATCCGCACGTCAAGTTCTACGGCGGGTATATCCAGGACGATTGGAAGGTGAACTCCAGGATCACATTGAACCTGGGGCTTCGGGACGAATACGAAGGCGCCATCTACGATCCGGCGAACGACTTTTCTCGTGGACTGGACCTCAACGCGGCAGTGCCGCAGATGCAGGCCACTCCGCCGAACATGCCGGCGGCGGCCACCAGCATTGTGGGCGACAATTTCTATCACTTTACCGGCCAATGGCAGTTCGCCAGTTCCAGCCATCCGGGCGCATTCGATCCGCAGAAACTAGCCTTGCAGCCGCGCGTGGGCCTGGCATACCGCATCAACGACAAGACCGCTTTCCGCTTCGGCTACGCGCGATACTTGATTCCGTACGAAATGAACATCGCGCTGGCGCCGGTCTCCGGCTACGAGACGGTCGGATTCCTGGAGCCGCCTTTCCTGGGAGAGACGGGCTATCAGAACACGTTGGCGCCGCACGACGGCGTGCCGCAGGAGACCATTTCGAATCCGTACCCAGCCAACAGCAACCCGCTGTTGCCCATCCTGGGCACGGGTTACGGAGGCAATCTCGGGCGCGGCGGCCAGTCTCTGCTATGGTATAACCAGAACCAGCAGAAGGCGCGCAACGACCGGATTAACTTCAATCTGCAGCGGCAGATTCCCGGTCAGGTCGTGGTCTCGGGAACCTACTTCATCAACATCGGCAACCAGCAATACACCAAAGCATTGAACCAGATCAACCCCGCCCTGGAAACGCAGTATCAAAACAGTTTGAACCAGCAGGTGGCGAATCCTTTTTATCAGTACTTGAATACCACCTTGATGCCGGGTCCGCTGTATAACCAGCAAACGGTTTCGTTAGGTTCGTTGCTGGTACCTTATCCGCAGTATGGCGGCTTGTACAGCCTGGGAAACCTGGGAGCGGCCGAGCGCTATCAGTCGATCGAATTGAAAGCGCAAAAGCAGTTCAGCAAGGGGTACAACTTCATCGCTACCTACGTTTACATTCGGGAGAAAGCCCAGACCAACGGCTTCCTGAATGGCAGCGTGTTCAACGACCAGGAATGGTATGCGAACCAGCTCGTCTATCAGGACAGCAACCAACCGCGCAACCGCCTGAACATAGCAGCCACGTGGGAATTGCCGATCGGGAAGGGCAAGCCGTTACTGGGAAATATGCCCAAGGCGGCAGACGCCATCGTGGGCGGCTGGAAAGTGGCCGGTATTTGGACTTTCATGACCGGCGACTTCCCGCAGTTCGGAAACATGATCGTTACGGGCAATCCCTGCATTTCCGATCCCACGCCGCAACACTGGTTCGATACCTCGGTGTTCCAGCCGCTACCGGCCAATACCTACGTTCTGCGGAGCAATCCGCTGCAATACAATTGCCTGACAGGTCCGAAGTTCTGGGTGCTGGATGGCAACCTGACCAAGGGCTTCACCATCGGCGACAGGTTCCACGCGGAGATGAAGATGGCGGCTTACAATGCCACTAACCGGCTGAATCGCGGCGATCCGGACACGGGCTATGTCACCGATTCGAATTTCGGCCAGGCTCTGTACCAGGGCGCTCCGGGCGGCACTTTCGGCGCACAAGGAGGCACCTACGGCAACCAAAGCGGCCGGCAGGTGGAGATAGGTTTGAAAATAATATTTTAGGGCCACGGCCCCTACCTCCCAAGGCGAGCGGCGGGGATCGTTCCCCGCCGCTCTTTTTTTTCTGCGGGCGGGCTGTGGCGCATCTGAACTATAGTGAGTCCATGGTTTCTCTTACCCGGCGAAGCGCACTGAGTCTTCTGGCTTTGCCGGCCTGCCGGCTTTTCGGCGAAGCGAAAACCGGGATGGCTTCGCGCGGAGTCAAGGCTGCGCCGCGCGGTAAACCTTCCGGCCTTCCTTTCCACGCCCGCTTCACGGACATTTCCCACCAGGCCGGTCTTCGCGAGACAGTGGTTTGCGGCCATCCCCGCCGCGCGGACTATGTGATTGAGGCTATGAGCTGCGGCGCCGCGTTTCTAGATTACGACAACGACGGCTGGCTGGATATTCTGGTGTTGACGGGATCGCGATTCGGCGATCCGCCACCCACTGCCTCCCAGCGCCTCTACAAGAACAACCGGGACGGCACTTTCACCGATGTAACCGCGAAAGCGGGACTGTTCCACACCGGCTACCAATACGGCGTGGCTGTGGGCGACTATAACAACGACGGCTTCGACGACCTGTTCATTACTGGCTGGGACCAGAACACGATGTACCGTAACAACGGGGACGGCACCTTTACGGACGTCACTAAGGAGGCGGGTTTGTGGAATGTGCAGCCACGCTTTGGTTCCGGCTGCACCTTTCTGGATTATGACCGCGACGGCCGGCTGGATCTGTTCGTTTCCAACTATGTCGCATTCGACATGGAGACGGTTCCGCGCGCCAGCACCTCAACCAGTTGTAATCCCGGGGGCATATTCTGCGGCCCTCGGGGACTGCGCTACGGCCACCATAGTCTTTATCACAACAATGGGGACGGCACTTTCACGGATGTCACGGCGCCATCGGGAATCGGCAAAGTCGAGGGAGGATACGGTCTGACGGCGGTATCCGCGGACTTCGATAATGACGGCTGGCCGGACATTTATGTGGCTTGCGATTCAACCCCAAGCTTGCTCTTCCGCAATAACCACGACGGTACATTTGCCGAACTGGGACTGGAGCGCGGCGTAGCTTTGAGCGACGACGGGATGGAGCAGGC
>JBEKPZ010000338.1:0-7663 GCA_049520215.1 Bryobacteraceae bacterium
CGATCCCAAAGCTACGGAAAGGCGCACCGCCAAATTGATCCGAGCGCTTCGCGGCCTTGGCTACCAAGTCATTCCCCCCACGGCCAATGTCGTAGGGTAGTGCGTTTTCGACGGTGCCCCACGCCTACCGTAACCGGAACTTAACAATTCCGTCATCAACCCATAATCGTGAGTCGCTACCCTGGATGAGGCCGAAGGGCAGGCAATCGTTTGCCCTCAAGCCGTCCCCGCTCGGCGGAGGACGTTCGGCTGTAACTTCGAAATTTCACAAGGAGCTTCAATGAAAAGAAGAGTACTTGCGACGCTCGGCGGAGTCCTGCTCCTTTCCGGCGCCCTGATGGCGCCCGCGCGCGCCCAGGAAACCGCTGCCCCCAGTCCTGAGATCGAGCGCTTGAAAGCGCAACTGGCTGCCCAACAGGAGCAGATCGATCAGCTTCGCCGCACGTTGGACGAGCAGAAGAAGGTGTTGGATCAGGCCAGCCAGCCGAAGCCACCTAGTCTGGGCCAAGTGGCCAGTACCACGGCAATGGTTCCGGCGGGCGACGTGGCGCCGGTGCTGCATCCCGCCTTGGCGGCCGCAGTAGCCATCCCACAGTCGGACACTGAGCCCGCATCGCCTTTGCAAATACACCTCGGAACTGCCACCATCACGCCGCTGGGCTTTATGGATCTCACCAGCGTCTTCCGTTCGGCGGACGAGGGTAGTGGCATCGGCAGCAGCTTTGGCAGTACCCCCTACAACAACGTCACGACCGGATTGGGGAAGTTGAGCGAGGAGCGCTTCAGCGCTCAGAACTCGCGTATCGGCGCGCGCATCGACGCGCTGGTGCATGGGGTGAAAGTGCTGTCCTATTGGGAGTCTGACTTTTTGGGCACCCAGTCCACCAACGCGGGCGTTACCTCTAACAGCAACAGCTTCCGCATGCGGCTCTATTTCGTGGACCTGACCAAAGGGAAATGGGAGGTGCTGGGCGGACAATCCTGGAGCATGCTGACGCCGGGCCGCAAAGGCATCTCTCCGCTGCCATCCGACATCTTTTATAGCCAGGATATGGACACGAATTACCAGGTGGGCATTCCGTGGACGCGCGCTCCCCAGTTCCGCATCTTGTATCACCCCAGCGATATCGTGACCATGGGATTCGCCCTGGAAACTGCCGAACAATACGGCGGCGGCTCCTCCGGCGGAGGCTCGATCGTTCTGCCCGGCACGCTTGCCACTCCTTACACCAACACGCAGATCGACATGGGCGCCGCCACCTTCACGCCGCCGAACCTGACCCCCGATGTGCAGGCCAAGATTGCGTTCGATCCAAAGGTGAACGGCAACCTGTTTCACATCGAGTTTGCCGGCCTGCTCAGCTCGTTTAAAACGTATAATCCCCTGACCAGCGAAAGTTTCACCAAGGCTGGCGGCGGCGGCGAAGCCAACTTCAACCTGGAGCTGGTGAAGAACTTCCACCTGATCGTCAATACCTTCCTGAGCGATGGCGGCGGCCGGTATCTTTTCGGCCAGGCTCCCGATCTGGTCGTCCGGGCTGATGGCAGCCCCTCACCGCTGCATGCCTCGTCCGCCGTAGGCGGCTTTGAGTACACCACGCACAATACCCTGTTTTTCGCCTACTACGGTGGCGATTACATCGGGAAGGACGTAATCATCGACACCACCAGCAAGAACGTATTCGCCGGTTACGGCTATCCGAAATCGGCCAATAGCCAAAACCGGACCATCCAGGAAGGCACCATCGGCCTTAACCAGACATTCTGGAAGAACCCGAATTATGGAGCGTTGAGCTTCATCGCCCAGTACTCTTACCTGTTCCGCAATCCGTGGTATGTGGCTGCGGGAGCGCCCCGGGATGCGCACAACAACCTGGTTTTCCTGGACCTGCGCTATACGCTGCCGGGACAGGCGCCCAAGTACTAAGATGGGTGGGCAGGCCTCCTGGCCTGCCCGCCTTACACCTAGAAAAGGAGCATAAATGAAAAAGAGCAGTCTGTGGCTGGGCGTCTTGGGCGCGCTAGTCATACTATTGACGGTGGCCGAAGCCAAGGTGCTGATCAACGCGGCGGGCGCCACGTTTCCGTATCCGATTTACGGCAAGTGGTTCGACGAGTTCGGCAAGACCAATCCGGACGCGCAGATCAACTACCAGTCGATCGGCTCCGGCGGAGGAATCCGGCAGTTCACCGAAGGCACGGTCGACTTCGGCGCGTCGGACATGCCCATGACCGACGAGCAGATCGGCAAGGTGAAGAACAAGCCGCTGCACTTTCCCACGGTGCTGGGCGGACTGGTGCCCACCTACAACATCCCTGGTGTCACCCAGGAGTTGAAGTTCACGCCCGAAGCGCTGGCGGGAATCTATCTGGGCAAGATCAAGAAGTGGAACGATCCGGAGCTGCAGAAGGCCAACGCCGGCGCAAAGCTGCCGGACAACGAGATCGTCGTGGTGCATCGGTCCGACGGCAGCGGCACCACCTTCGTCTGGACCGATTACCTAGCCAAAGTCAGCCCGGAATGGAAGTCCAAGGTGGGCGCGAATACCTCGGTGAGCTGGCCCGCGGGCTTGGGGGGCAAGGGCAATGAGGGAGTGGCCGGCATTGTCAAGCAGACTCCCAACTCGATCGGCTATGTAGAACTCATCTACGCGCTGTCGAACAAAATGGCTTACGGCTTCGTGCGGAACTCCGCCGGGACGTACCTGAAGGCGGACCTGGACAGCGTCACCGAGGCGGCAGCCGCGGCAGCCAAGACTATGCCCGCCGACTTCCGGGTTTCCATCACTAATGCGCCGGGCGCGAAGGCCTACCCCATCTCCTCATTCACGTGGTTGTTGATACCATCGAAGATTGACGATCAGGCGAAGAAGAAGGCCATTGTCACGTTCCTGCATTGGATGCTGAGCGACGGCCAGAAATACGCTGGGGCGCTGGGCTACGCTCCTCTGCCCAAAGATGTCATCGCCAAGGAAGAAAAGCAGATTGCGCTGATCAAGTGATTATGGCAACTTCGGCGGCAGTAAGCGCGCCTCCTCCCACCGGCGCGCGGGCGTTGGTTTTGCGCCTGTGCAACGGCGACGAGGTGGCGCGCCTGATTACCCTGGCTTTCGCCTCCAGCATCCTGCTGGTGACCATCGGGTTGGTCTACGAGCTATGGGTTACGTCGGCCTTGGCGCGGCACAAGTTCGGGTTTGGTTTTCTCACGTCGTCGATGTGGGACCCGGTGAGCGGCCAATTCGGGGCGCTGCCTTTCATTTATGGAACCGTGATCACATCCGTGATCGCCCTGCTTATCGCCGTGCCGCTGGGCGTGGGGGCTGCGATTTTCCTTTCGGAACTGGCGCCGGCGCGCCTCTCCAGCACGTTCACCTTTTTTATTGAATTGCTGGCGGCTGTGCCCAGCGTGATCTACGGCGTGCTCGCCATGTTCACGCTGGTGCCGTTGATGCGCGATTATGTGGATCCCGTGCTGAAAAAAACGTTGGGGTTCCTGCCTCTTTTCTCTGGCACTATTTTCGGCTACGGGTATCTGACGGCCGGCGCGATTCTGGCCATCATGACATTGCCGTTCATCATTTCCATATCGCGCGAGGCGTTGCTGGAAGTGCCGGTTGAACAGCGGGAAGCGGCGCTCGCGCTGGGCGCCACGCGTTGGGAATCCACTTGGCAGGCAGTGGTACCGTGGGCGCGGCTGGGGATTTTTGGCTCCATTTTTCTGGCGCTGGCGCGCGCTCTGGGCGAAACCATGGCGGTCACCATGGTGATCGGGAACGATCCCAGCATCCACGCCTCGTTGTTCGCGCCGGGATACGCGATTGCAGCGGTCATAGCCAACGAGTTCACCGAGGCGACTGGCGATTTATACCTACAGTCGCTGGTGGGCCTGGGTCTGGTGCTGTTCCTTCTGACTATTGTGATCAATGCGTTGGCACGCTTGCTCATTATTGCCACCACGCGCCGCGGGAGCGCCCATCCATGACGTTGAGGAACCGGTGGAGAAAGACCCTGAGCTACTTCATGCTGAGCATGACGGGCGTCTGCGCGGTAGTGGCCGTCAGTCTGCTATTCCTGATCCTGGGCGTTTTGGTCTACAATGGATGGCAATCCCTGGATTGGAACTTCTTCACCAAGCTGCCAAAGCCGCCTGGCGAAACGGGCGGCGGCATGGCCAACGCGATCGCCGGCAGCCTTGAGATCGTTCTGCTGGCTACCATCATGGGATTGCCGGTGGGCTTCATGGCAGGCGTCTACCTTTCGGAATTCGGCGGCAAGACCTTCGGCTTCCTGGTGCGTTATATGGCGGATCTGCTGAATGGCGTACCTTCCATCGTGATCGGCATCTTCGTCTGGACGGTAGTGGTGACACGGTTTCACTTCTCCGCTATAGCCGGGGGGGTGGCTCTAGCCCTCATTTTGATTCCGATTACCGCACGCAGCACCGAGCAGTTCATGAGTTCTGTGCCGCAAACTCTGCGCGAGGGCGCCTTGGCGCTGGGGGCAAGTAAATGGAAGACCATCGCCACCGTGGTGGTGCCCGCGGCCTACCGCGGAATCGCCACCGGCATGATCCTGGGCGTGGCACGCATCTCCGGCGAGACCGCGCCGCTGCTCTTCACCAGTTTGAACAACCAGTTCTGGGGCGGCGGGTTGGCCGACCAAACCGCTTCGTTGCCGGTGATGGTCTACAGCCACGCCCTCTCGCCCTATGACGACTGGCACCGCCAGGCGTGGGCCGCCGGATTGGTGCTCTTGCTCGGCGTGCTGTTAGCCAATGTCGCCGCCCGCCTGATTCTTTCGCGAGGAATCGCACTCCAAAAATGAGTCCCGATGAGCCTATGATCATGAGCACCGCTAATCTACCTTCCGCGAGTCCGGCCGCCGGGAAGCCGGTGGGGCACCAGGGCAAACTCAGGGCGGCGAATCTCAACTTCTTCTACGGCGCCTATCAGGCCCTGCACGATATCACGCTGGATGTTCCGGCGAACAAGATTACGGCGCTGATCGGGCCTTCCGGATGCGGCAAATCCACCTTCCTGCGCACCTTGAACCGCATCAGCGAGACCATCCGCAACACGCGCGTGGAAGGCCAGGTGCTGCTGGATGGCGAGGACGTGATGCAGGTGGATGTGACATTGCTCAGGCGGCGCGTGGGCATGGTTTTCCAGAAGTCCAACCCGTTTCCCAAATCCATCTTCGACAACGTGGCTTATGGACTGAAGGTGAACGGATTCCGCGGCGCGCTGAAGGATGCGGTGGAGCACAGCCTGAAGCGCGCCGCGTTGTGGGAAGAGGTGAAGGACAAGCTGCAAAAGTCGGCGTATGCGCTCTCCGGCGGGCAGCAGCAGCGGCTTTGCATCGCGCGCGCCCTGGCCGTCGATCCCGAGGTGCTGCTGCTCGACGAGCCTTGCTCGGCGCTGGACCCCATCGCCACCGCCAAGATCGAAGATTTGCTGTTCACCTTGAAAGACCAATGCACTATCGTGATCGTGACCCATAACATGCAGCAGGCGGCGCGAGTCGCCGATGGCACCGGCTTCTTCCTGTTGGGAAAGTTGATCGAGTACAATACAACCGAGATCATCTTCAAGAATCCCGCCAGGCAGGAAACCGAGGACTACATCACCGGCAGATTCGGGTAGAGCGGTGGCCAGAGGGAATCAGGAGATCTGAATTGCGACAATTTTCCGTTGAGCTCGATGAGTTGCACGAAAAAATCCTGCAAATGGGCGGCTATGTGGAGTCGGCCATCCATCGCAGTGTGCGCGCGTTGGTGGATCGCGATGCGGAGCTCGCCCGCCAGGTGTTGCGGGACGAAGCCCGCATCAACCAGATGGAGATCGAGATCGATAATCTGACCACGCGTCTGTTCGCGCTGCGCCAGCCCATGGCCAAGGATCTGCGGTTCCTGACCGCGGCCCTGAAGATCAACACCGACCTGGAGCGCATGGGGGACCTGGCGGTAAACATCGCGCAGCGGGCGCTTTCGCTGGTGGCCCAATCGCCGGTGAAGCCGCTGATCGATATTCCACGCATGGCGCAGTTGGTCGAATCCATGCTGTTGCGGGTGCTGGATGCATTCGTGAAAGGCGACGCCGACGTGGCCCGCGGCGTACTGCTGGCGGACGATGAAGTGGACGCGCTGCGCGACTCGGTCTACACGGAACTGGTGGCCTACATGCAGAACGACCCTACCACGGTGCCCGGCGCGGTGGACCTGATGTTCGTCGCGCGCAATTTGGAGCGCATCGCCGATCACGCCACCAACATTGCCGAGGACGTGGTCTTCCTGGTGAAGGGAGTGGACGTCCGGCATCACGCCATGGAGACGAAGGAAGCGTAATTTCTGCCAGGCGGGCGTGTAAGACGTTCCAGCCGGGCCGGCAGACGGGGCTTAAGTCTTTTCAATTCTTTAGCTGCGGGACTGGCCCGTGCCTTGCAAGTACGGATATCAGTTGAAGTGGCGCGAACCGGCGGATCCGGAGCCGTTCCAAAGAATGGGCTCCGTTTCCGCCGGTTGCTATTTTGGGGCGACCGGGATGCCGGCGTGCGTCAGCGCCGCATGGACCTCGGCAGGCCGCAGGCGCGTGGCATCGTATTCCACCGTGAGACTGTCTTGGGACGGCGCCAGCCTGATCTTCTGAATCCCGTATATCGAGTAGGCTCCGGCGATGCGCGTCAGCAGCTCGTCGTCGAGGGCGTGTTGCAGTGGGAAGTCAATCTGGACTTTGGTCATCTCAGTCCAGCATAGCTCCAAGAGCGGGACTGAGAGTCCCGCGCAGGCTGAGAGCCTGCCCCACCTCCGTGCTACCTTATGAAACTTGCCGGCTACACAACTGCGCCGCCAGCTCGGGTTCTTCGACGCCACCATGATCGTGATGGGCGGCATCGTCGGCTCGGGCATTTTCATCAATCCGTACGTGGTCGCCGAGCAGGTGCATACACCGCTGCTGATTCTGGGCGTGTGGCTGATCGGCGGGGCGCTGGCGATGGCCGGCGCTTTCATCTGGGCGGAACTGGCCACGCGCATGCCGGATTCCGGCGGCCAGTATCTTTACTTGCGGGAAGCCTACCATCCGGGCGTGGCCTTCATCTATGGGTGGGTGCTGTTGCTGGTGACGCAGACCGGCGGGATGGCGGCGGTGGCGGTCACCTTCGCCAGGTACTATCGCGAGATCACGGGACTCAAGGGCGGCGATGGGGCGATCGCCGCGACGGCGTTGCTGGGCCTGACGGCCATCAACTGCCTGGGCGTGCGCGCGGGCAGCAACGTACAGAGCGCCATGATGCTGCTGAAGTCCGGCGCCATCGCGGCGCTGGTGGTGGTGGGAATTGTGTGGGGCGGCGGCGTGGTGCATCCGTTGCCGCTGCTGGATCGGCCAGTCTCCTTCGGGTTGCTGCGGGCGATCGGCGCAGCCATGATCCCGGTAGCGTTTGCTTATGGCGGGTGGCAGACTTCTACGTTCGTGGCGGGAGAGATGCGCGACCCGCGGCGCGATCTGTCGCGCGGCCTGGTGGCGGGCGTGATCGGCGTGATCGCGTTGTACCTGTCGGTGAACTATGTATGCCTGCGGGTGCTGGGACCGGCGGGCCTGGCGGCATCGCACACGCCGGCATCCTCGGTGATGCGGGTGGCGCTGGGCGAGCGCGGCGCCGAGTTCCT
>JBEKPZ010000339.1:0-7565 GCA_049520215.1 Bryobacteraceae bacterium
AGCGGCTGGCTATGATTCCCGATTTCAAAAACGATCACGCCGATGTGCTCCTGCGGCATGAACGAAACCTGCGTGTGGAAGCCAGGCAAATCGCCGCCGTGAAAAGTGATCAGGTGGCCCCTGTAGGAAGCGGTTTCCCGCCCCATGCCGTATGCCGCGTTCAGGATCTCGGACCAACCCCTGGTTTCCAGCGCCGTGTTGGGCAGGGCGATGGCCGGCTGCAAAGTCGCTTTCAATACCTCCGCCGGAAGCACCTGTCTCCCGTTGTACTTCCCCTGGTTCATCAGCGCGATCAACCAATGAGACATATCCTCAATGTTGGAAACGATGGCGCCGCAAGGGGCCACGCCGGATATGTCCTCGTAGTAAGGAATCCTGTAAATCTCAAAGGAATCCCGCCTTTCCGTAAACCCAACGCCGAATTCCGGGCGCTTCAACATGTCCGCGATGCTGTAGCCGGTCGAGTTCATCTGGAGCGGATCGAAGATCCTCTCCTTGACGAAATGTTCCCAGGTCTTTCCGGATTGCAGTTCAATCAGATACCCGACCGCCGCGAACATCAGGTTGTTGTACAGAAAAGTCTCGCGCATGGGTTCCTGCGGCTCCAGGTAGACCAGCTTGTCGAAGAGTTCCTTGCGCGTGAAGTCGGATTTGTACCAGATGGCGTCGTGCCGCGTGATTCCGGTGCGGTGCGATAGCATATCGCGCAGGGTCACGCTATTGTTGAGCTGGTCATTGAAAAAGCGGATGGCCGGGACGGATTCGCGCACCGGCTTGTCCCATGACAGCTTCCCTTCCTCGACCAGCATGCCCGCGGCAATCGCGGTGAACAGCTTCGTATTGGACGCGATGGGGCTCATCGTTGTCGGGGTAAATGGAAGCTTCTTTTCATAATCCCGAAAGCCGTATCCCTTGGCGAAAACAAGTTTGTCGTTGGCCACGATGCCGACGCCAACGCCCGGCGCATTCCAGTCCTTGAGGGTTTTGGCCATGTAGGCATCCAAGCCTTCGAGTCTTTGTGTGACATCGATAGCCTGCCCGGCCGCACTCCAGGCAAGTGCAAAAAAGAGCCAACCGGCCGCCGCCAGGCGCCGGTACACTACGGTGATCGATATGGTGCCAATCATAGTCATTATGAAAATCCGATCCACCTTCCGCAAACGCCGACCGTCGACCACAAGAGAATCGAAGTCACAGCCGCCGCCCTGCCCCACACAGGCCTTACCCGTCCCGGATCGGCCAGTGCAACCCTGCGCAACACCGTGAAGGTGAAAAGTGTTGCCAGTAGCAGCGAGATCATCTTCACCCAGAACGCCTCATGATAATAGAGCTTGGTCGCCTCGGAAGTAAACAACAGCACGCCGGAGATCAGCATCGCCGTCAGGCTCCCCATCAGCCACGGTCGGATGTCGCGCCAAAGTTGCGCCGCCGGCTGGCGCTCGATGCCCAAGCCGAGCACGCGCAGGTTCACTACCAGCACCGCTCCGCCGATGACCGCGAGGCCCAGCAGATGGATCGACTCGATCGCCGGGAAGAGCCAGCGCGAGTCCCGAATCGCCTCGCCCAGCGGCGTATATTCACACCACGTGAAAAAAGAGAGCACCGACATTCGCTTGCCTCGCCGGGCGAACTGCTTAAGAACTCTTATCGAACCAGTTGTAGGCGATCATGCGCCCCGCGACCACAACCCCCGCCCACAGGACCAGCGATACGCCCGCCGCTAGCCGGGCCCGCAGCGGCGGGACCGGATCGACATCCCACTGATCCATGCTACGCCAGATCGTCAACTGAAAAACGGCGGCGTTCACTCCGGCCAGCACCAGTAACGCGACCTTGATGCGGAAGAAAATGTTTAAGTAGGTCTTCACCGGAATCGCGTAAAACAGGAGCGCGCCCGTCGTCACCATCACGGCGAACCCCGCAATCGTCCACGGCAGCAGCCGTCCCGCGACTTCCGATGCCGGCGTACGGACCATGGTTACCCCCAGCAGCCGCAGATCCAGCATGACGGTCAATCCCAGAAACACGCACAGGGTCAGCACGTGAAGCGACTCGATGATCGGATAGGCCCATATCGATTCGTGGAGCGCAATGCTCCCCTCGGTGCTTCCCAGCCACTGGCAAAATCCAAGCAGGCTCATTCTTTGGGCGCCCCCCCATGCCTATCGACCATCCTATTCTACATTGCCCGAGCGCTGAGCCAGTACCGGGCACCGGTTCCTCGTTTCCAGGATCGTCTCCGGCCGTTATACAATGAAAAGGAACGATTCGACCCTCCCGGGCATCTAGGTCGATAAGGAACCACACGATGAATTTTTCCCCAAAAGCACTTTTCTTGGCCCTTCCGTTGGCTTGCCTGTCCTATGGGCAGACCCCCGCGGCAACCGCACCTCCAGTCGATAAAGCCGCTGCTTACTATAACTTCTCGATGGGCCACCTGTACGCTGAACTGGCCGGCGTGTATGGCAATCGCAGTGAATACGTCGGCAAAGCCATCGATTTCTATAAACAAGCGCTGAAGCTGGACCCGGGAGCCAGCTTCCTGTTCGAAGAATTGACCGACCTCTACATCCAAAGCGGCAGGCTCAAGGACGCCGTTACCGAGGCCGAAGACGTCCTCAAGCGCGAGCCTAACAACCTGGACGCCCGCCGCATCCTGGGCCGCATTTATACCCGCATGATCGGCGACACGCAGCAAGGCAAGATCAACGAGGAGATGCTGCGCGCCGCCATCGGGCAGTACGAGAAGATCACCGCCAAAGATCCCAAGGACGTCGAGAGTTGGCTGACCCTCGGCCGCCTCTATCGCACCGCCCGCAATTCCGTGGACGCCGAGAAGGCTTATTCCCAGGCGCTAACCATCGATCCGAACAACGAAGATGCGCTCACCGGTCTGGCAATTGTCTACTCCGACCTCGGCGATACCCGCAAGGCCATTGAAAAACTGCAGGCTGTCACCAACAAGGATCCCAACCCCCGCACCTTGTCCGCCCTGGCCAGTTCCTACGAACAGCTCCACGATTACCGTAGCGCCGCCGAAGTGCTGCGCAAGGCGATCGATCTGGACCCGGAAAACAGCCGCGTCAAGCGCGCGCTGGCGCGCAATCTGCTGTATTCCGGCAATCTGGACGAGTCTCTCAAATACTACAAGGAATTCGCCGACGACGATCCCCACGACACCGAGGCGCTGCTGCGCATGGCGGAGATCTATCGCGAAAAGCGTGATTTCGCCAAGTCGCGTGAAATCCTCGATAAAGCCAAAGCCTCGGACCCCGAAAACCTCGAAGTGCGCTACGACGAGGTCAACCTGCTGGCCGTGGCAGGCCAACCCGATAAAGCCATCGAAGCGCTCCAGTCCCTCCTGAAAGACACAGAGCGCAAAAGTTATTCGGAATCGGAGAAGGGCACCCGCGTCAATCTGCTGGAACGCTTGGGCGAGCTTTACCGCGGTTCGAATCAAAACCAGCCCGCTATCGACGCTTTCCGCCAGATCGCCGACCTCGACCCGGATTCCGGCGCCCGCGCCGCCGCCCAGATTGTGGACACCTATCGCGCGGCCAAGGACTTCAAGAATGCCCGCTCGGAAGCCGACGCGGCGCGCAAGAAGTATCCCGATGATCGTGGGTTGATCGGGGCGTATGCCTCGGTGCTGGCGGACATGGGCAAAGTCGATCAGGGGGTCGCCGAATTGCGTACCCTGCTGAAGGGCGATCACGACCGCGAGACGCAACTGGCCATCGCCCAACTTTACGAACGCGCCAAGCGCTACGAAGACATGGGCAAACCGTTGGACGCGGCCGAAAAACTTTCCGAAACCAAGCCCGACAAGGAGACCGTCTTCTTCATGCGCGGCGCCATGTACGAGCGCTTGAAAAAGTCAGACGCCTCCGAGGCCGAGTTCCGCAAAGTGTTGGAACTGGACCCCGACAGCGCCGGCGCGCTGAATTATCTCGGCTACATGTTGGCCGATCGTGGTGTGCGGCTGGATGAAGCCCAGAAAATGATTACGCGCGCCCTGGAACTGGATCCCGAAAATGGGGCGTATCTGGATAGTCTCGGCTGGGTCTACTATCGCGAAAACCGCCTGGACGACGCCGAGCATGCCCTGGTGCGCGCTCTGTCCAAGAGCGGTGTCGGCCAGGACCCCACCGTGCACGACCATCTGGGCGACGTTTATCTCAAGCTGGGAAAGACCAAAGACGCCATCACGCAGTGGCAGGCCTCTGTGAAGGAAGCCGAGACCGACGCCCAATCGGACATGGAGCCGGGCGAACTCGCCAAGATCAACAAGAAACTGGAAGACGCCAAAGTCCGCCTGGCAAGGGAAACCGGCGCATCCCAATAGCGTGGGGCAGGCTCTCAGCCTGCGGCGGCCTCTCAGGCCGCCAAATCGCGGTATGCTTGAATATGCCCGCGGCGCGGTCTGCCGGCGGGCAAAAAGGAATCTGCTCCCATGAGTCTGAAGATCAATGTTCGTGAAAGCGGCAACGTAGTGATTCTGGACCTGGACGGCCGGATCACCATAGGTGAAGAAGCGGCTTCGCTGCGGGACACCATTAAGGAACACCTCGATAGCGGGCAAAAGAACATTTTGCTCAACCTTGCCGAGGTCAGCTACATCGATAGTACGGGGCTGGGTCAGTTCGTGGGCAGCTTTGCCACGGTCACCAGCCGGGGGGGCCAACTCAAGCTGCTGAACCTGCAAAAGCGGCTGCAGGAGTTGATGCAGATCACCAAGCTCATCACCGTTTTCGAAACGTTCACCAACGAATCGGCCGCCATCCGCAGCTTCGCGGCGGCAGCCACCGCGGGTTAAGAATCCACTAACCCACACACGCCGGTTACCGAGCCGCGCACGTCCGTTACCGAGCCGCGCACGTCAGTAAGCGGCGCCCCGCGCTACTCCACGTCCGACGGATCCACGGTCTTCCGTGATCCTGTCGCGGCCCACCGGACGAAGGCGACGATATCCGCGATTTGCGCGTTGGTGTAGCCGCCGGTCGAAGGCGGGTGCTTCCAGATCGAGTTGTCCGACTTCGATTCCACATCCGCGGGCGCAAATTTCCGCAACTCGGGCGGCGTCTTGGACAGATCGTAGTATTGCAGCGTGGTCGCGTCCGTCGTGGCCACCTTCATGCCCGGAAACGGATCGCCCTCTTTCAGCTTAATGGTCTCCACGTACGCAGTGCGCGAAGCGCGGATGGCCATGACCAGCGGACGCACTCCGACCTTGCCCAGAGCCCTGAGATCCGGCCCGACGGCCGTACCCTTGCCCTTCAAGGCGTGACACGTACCGCAACCCTTCTCCGCAAGGAAAAGCGTCTGACCACGCTCAATCTGCTTGTCCGCCGCCGATGCCTGCATGAACAGCAAAACCGATAACCAGATCATCAGATCCTCCGACCATAGTATAGTCTGGTGCGGCCCACCCCGGCGCACCGCATTACATTTCCAGCTTCCCCTTGTACATCATGTCCCGCACCCGGAATTCCGCGTCGTGGTAAGGACCGTAGCCCGGCAGGTACAGTTCGAAGGTGACGGTCTTGTCCCGCTCGGTCGCCGCGCGCGGGTAGACCAGCCGCAGGAACGGGTCCGAAGGCACCGGCGGAAAATGCCCTTCCATCTTGTACTTCTGGCGGCCCACTCGCATGATGGACTCTTCCTCCATGCGGTGTGCCTCCTCGCCGTCCGCCAGCGCCGTCGAATTCTTATACGCGATGGCCACCACCAGCTTATTGGCGCCTTCCTGCGCGAGGTAGTCGACGTACTCTTCGTTCAGAGGCTTGCCGCGGCGGCGGGCCAGTTCCGCTTCCGCCTCCCGCACCGGGTGCGCAGTGGCCAGATAGACCTGTACCGCGGGCGCGGGTTCGGCCATCTGCGCCCACGGACTGTCGTGCAGCAGCATGCCGATTTGGGCTTCCGTCCAATCGACGGGAGCTTTCGTTTCCCAGAACGGAGCGGCCAGCAGCGCCAGCCATACGCACGCCAGATGCATAATATCCAATATGGCAGAAATCCGGTATCGTGGCCGTCGCGCCACTTCCATCGAGAATGAGCTGGTGCGCGTCACCGTGCTCCATGAAGGCGGGCACATCGCCGAAATCCTGGACAAGCAGAGCGGCGTCAATCCCCTATGGACGCCACCCTGGGAGTCGATCGAGCCTTCCACCTACGATCCGCGGAAGCATCCGGAATACGGCGCCGACGCCGAGAGCAAGCTGTTGAGCGGCATTATGGGGCACAACCTTTGCATGGACATTTTCGGCGGGCCATCCGCGGAAGAGGCCGCCGCCGGGCTGACGGTGCATGGCGAGGCTTCCGTCGCCGCCTACGAAGTCGCCGGCACCCAGACCGCATTGACCCAACGTGCGCGCCTCCCGCAATCGCAGTTGCAGTTGGAGCGCCGCATCGCGCTCGCCGGCCGCGCCGTGGAGGTGGTCGAGGCGGTCGAAAACGATAGCGCCACCGATCGCCCCATCGCCTGGACCGAGCACGTCACCCTCGGTCCTCCGTTTCTGGAGAAGGGCGCCACCCAGTTCCGGGCTCCCGCCACAAAATCGGAGGTCCTGGAGGCGGGCGTTGGCGATCTGGAGTTGTACACCAACCGGCCGGTCTCCGGCGGGTTCACCACCCACCTGATGGATCCCGCCCGTGAGACCGCGTTCTTTGTGGCATGGTCGCCGCGCAGCCTTGTTGCGCTGGGCTATGTGTGGCGGCGGGCGGATTTCCCGTGGCTGGGTGTCTGGGAAGAGAATTACGGCCGCACTGGCGCTCCCTGGAATGGGCGGACTCTCACGCGCGGCATGGAATTCGGCGCTTCACCCGTGGCCGAGACGCGGCGGCAGATGATCGAGCGCGGCAGCCTGTTTGGCGTGCCGGCCTTCCGCTGGATTCCGGCCCGTACCCGTGTGGAAGTGCGCTATTGCGCCGCGATCCAGGGCGGGCTGACGTCATGCCCCGCGGAGCTTGTGCGCACCACGGAGGGCGAGGTCCGGTTTGAGTGTTGAACTGCGCCCCGGCTCCCGGGACGATCTGCCGGCGATCGCCCAAATCCAAGCCGCGTCTCCGGAGGCGTCGCAGTGGGACGTACCCGAGTACCTGAAGTACGACCTCCTGGTGGCCCTGTGCGACGAGCGCGTCGCGGGATTCGCCGTGGCGCGGCGCCTGGCCGAAGGCGAAAGCGAGTTGCTGAATTTAGCCGTACATCCGGCCTTTCGGCGGCGCGGCGTCGGGCGGCGCCTGGTTGAGGCGTTAACCGCCGGCCATCCGGGAATGCTTTGGCTGGAGGTGCGCGAATCCAACCTGGTTGCCCGGAAATTCCACAAATCATTAGGGTTTTGCGATGCGGGATGCCGCCCCGGCTACTATCCGGACTCAGGCGAAGGTGCTATTGTCATGAACGTTCATTCATGATACTGTCACAGTAGACGGCAGGTTCGATCTGGCCTGCCGCACTTCTCAAAACCGATGAAGTGAAGATGACCCACCGAGCCTCGTTCCCGAACCACCGACTCGGCGTGGCAACCTCACTGGGAGGAACTGCCCCAATATGGAACGGAACGCAC
>JBEKPZ010000340.1:0-7563 GCA_049520215.1 Bryobacteraceae bacterium
CCCGATACAGCGCCGGCCTTTTTTGACAACTTGTCATGTTAAGGAGTCGATATGCGCGGTTTCGTCCTGGTTCTTTTTGCGGCAGTTCCCCTTTTCGGAGGCACTGTGTCGACCTCAGCGACATGCGACGGAGTCACCAATGGGGGGAGCTATGGCGCCGCTTCCTGCGGGGACAGTGGGATCGGAGGTGCATCCGCCGAAGCGTCTTTGGCGGAGATGTACGTGTATGCCATCGCGTCGTCCGGCTATGATACCCCCGACAGCAGTTCGGCGACGGCGTCGCTCACCCAGGATTTCATCCTGACAGTTACGGGCGGACAGGGAGGCGGGTATGCCGAAACCGAAGGGCTTTACGTATCCGGCCAGTGGAGGGGGCCCCAAGCCTGGGCCTCGGCATCCGCGTCGCTGGGCCCCTGCCATTTCGAATCCGAGTCTGATGTGGGACTCCCTCAGATCTGTCAAGTGCCATTTGTGTTTGGCGTTCCTCAGACGCTCACGCTCTCCGAATCTGTCAGCGCAAGTGCGGGGCCTTATATTGGGACACCGGGTGCGACTGGAAGCGCGGGACTTGAGAATTATTTTTTTGTGTTCTTCAACGACCAGGGCCAGATGAGCGGCGTCACTTACACCTTTGTTCCGGGTGAGGTGACGCCCGAGCCACGCACGTTGCCGCTTCTCACCGCGATGGCGTGCGCCGCCTTCATCGCCTTTAAGCTCCGCCGCGGGAGTCCCGCCTGCTAGTGGGGCAGGCCCTCGTTTTTCGTGGCCTGCCGAGTTCGAGCACGGTGCGCAGACGACAAAAAACGATCGTCTGCGCCACGTCGGCTGTGTGAGATAATCGTTCAACGCCGGGCTGCGGCAGGGCACTGGGGGGGACGAAGCATGCGGGGAGTGGGCTGGGTCTCGGTGATATTCCTTCTGACGCCGGCATGGTGCGCGGCTGCGGCGGGGACGCCCTTGGCAGTCTGCCCCATCAATGCAGAATCGCTGGCGCAGATGCGCAAGCGGCATGCGCTCGCCTCCGCTGAAGTGGACGATCCCGTCTACAAGCGCAAGCAGCGATATCAGGGCTTCTGGCTCCGCGATTTGTTGCAGGACCTGAGCTACGCGGGTCATCCGGAATCCGATGTGTATGTGCGTTTCCGCTGCAAGGACGGGTATCTTCCAATCATGCCGCTCGGGCGCGCGATGAGTGGCCGGGGGCTGGTTGCCATCCGCGACTTGGGTGCTGGGCCGGGAGAGGAGTGGGAACCCACGTTGGCAAACGGGGCACTCTCGATTCCCGCGCCCAGCTATCTGGTGTGGGTTTCAACTTCGGGTGACACCGAACAATACCCATGGCCTTATCAAATGGTTGCGATTGAATTGGTTTCGTCAGCCGACGCGGTGGGCGAAGCGGTTTCCGGCGGCTCGAAGAAACACGGTTCCGACCTTTTCGTGCAGCATTGCTTGAAGTGCCACGCCATCAACGGCGCAGGAGGCACGTTTGGGCCGGAACTGAATTCTCCGTGCAGCGTGACGGAGTATTGGGAGCCCGGCTTTCTGAGCCGGTTTATTGCCAACGCCCCTAGTATCAGGGCAGGCACCAAAATGCCCGATTTTCAGGCGCTGGCAGCGAAGGACGTCCAGGCCATCGTCGAGTACCTGCAGTTCATGGCCAGTCACAAGACGGCCGGCGCTATGTGTCAATCGGGGCGACACCCACCCGGTAGCTAAGCCGCAAACGGGAAGGCCGATTGACAATCGGCCTGCAGGTTGCCAACCTGCCCCACAGTATGATGATCTTTGCGACGGAAACTGCTAGCCGTATCCTACTGGGCGGTGCCATCCATCTTGTGCCTGGTATTGTACTGGCCGGGCCTGCTGGCCTGGTTCCAGCAGGACGACTTCGTGTGGCTGAATCTGCCCAACCAGGCACACGGATGGGACGGTCTGCTGCGGACGCTGTTTCAGCCCAACGCGGCCCAGGGAAGCTGGCGGCCACTCAGCGAGCGCGCGTTTTTCCTGGTGTTCGGCGTGGTGTTCGGGCCCGACCCACTGCCGTACCGGATTTGGGTCTTCCTCACGCAGTTCGCCAACCTGACGCTGGTGGCATCCATCGCCACGCGGCTCACGCACTCGCGCGCGGCCGGATTCTGGGCCGCCATTCTCTGGGTGGCGAACAGCAAGCTCGCCACGGTGATGTGTTGGAGCTCGGCGTATAACCTTGCGCTTTGCGGGTTGTTCCTGCTGCTGGCCCTGCATTTCTTCCTGCGATACGTCGAAACCTCCGCGCGCCGGTACTACGTCTGGACCTGGGCGGCATTTCTGGCCGGCTTCCTGGCCATGGAGACCAACGTGATCTTTCCGCTGCTCGCCGCGAGCTATGCGCTGGCGTGCGCGCGCAAACATTTCCGGCGCACGCTCCCATTTTTTGCAGCCTCCGCTGCGTATGCCATTCTGCACTTCACCCTGGCGCCCAATCATGCGGCGGAGTACATTCTCCATATCGACGGCGCCATTCCAGCCACTTTGTGGACTTACTGGCAAGCGACGTTTGAGCCGTCCGATCTTGCTTACCTCTCGCATTTTTACCGAATCTTTTGCCCCGCGGTCATGGCGGCTTCAACCGCGGCTCTACTGGCCTTCACTCTTTACCAGGCCGCGCGGCGGCGATGGTTGGCAACGGTGCTGCTGGTTTGGTACGTCATGGCGCTGGCCCCCGTCCTGCCATTGCGCGACCACATCACGGATTACTATCTGACGCTGCCCGCCATGTGCCTGGCGATGCTGGCGGGCTATGCGCTGGCGTGCGCCTGGCGCGCGGGCACGCTTCGGAAGGTGCTGGCCGTGGCGCTCGCCGTCGGCTTCCTGGCACAGTCGTTGCCAGCGGCGCGCCGCCGGGCCGCGTGGTATCGCAGCCGCAGCGAGGTGCAAGAGGCGCTGGTGATGGGCGTCGCCGCAGCGCACCAATTGCATCCGGGGAAAACCATCCTGCTCGACGGCGTTGACGACAGCCTTTTCAGCCAACTGATCTCCCAGCGGCCCTTTCTGTTCCTCCGGATTCCCGACGTATACCTGGCGCCGGGCGCGGAGGATCGCATGGCGCCGCATCCGAAGTGGGGTGGTGTATCGAGATTCGTATTGCCGGCTGACGAAGCGCGCCGCGGGCTGGATCGCGACGAAATCGTGGTTTATCGCGTGGGGCAAGGACCGCTCAGAAACATCACGCATGAATACGTGGTTCCAGACGGCCGGGCGCGCGCGGAAGGGCCACTGCGCCTCGACGTGGCGGATCAACTCGCCGCGGACCGCCTGGGACCGGAATGGTACGGCCGGGAATCCGGGTTCCGTTGGATGCCGCGCACTGCCAGCCTCCGGATGCCGGCCCCGCGGGTGGCTGGCCAGAAGCTGTACGTGACTGCGGTTTGCCCGGCCGCCCAACTCGAGAAGGGGCCGCTTGAAATGACGCTAACGGTGGGCGGTATCCGCCTGCCGGCGGTCAGGTTCACGCAAGCCGACGTCGAGACCACATTCGCGTTCGCGCTGCCGCCGGGCCTTGGGAGCGCCGATCTCGACGTCACAGTGGAAGTGAACCGTACCGTGCGCGTCGGCGCGGATCGGCGGGACCTCGGCCTCGCCTTTGGCCGCTTTGAAATCAAATAGCGGGCGCGACTCTTCGCGCTCAGGCGGGCTCTCGCAGCTTGTCCAGGAAGTGAAACAGGGTCACGCCGACGATGGCATTCAGTAGGCCGAGCACCAGCGTGAGCTGGATTTCGAAAGGAATCTGGCGGCCCAGCAGGCCGCGTGCGAGCACCCAGTAGAGGAACTGGTGGAAGAAATAAAAGAAGAACGTCAGCAGGAAGCGGATCACGGAGTGTTCCACGTCGATGCGCAGGCCGACCGACGCGGCGAAGTATCCGACCAGCGTCTTGACGATGCCGAACATGCCCAGCGGCTGCTTGATGGACAGGGAGTCCTGAGCCAGGCCGATGAAGGCGCCGATAAAGAGTCCGCCGATCTGGCTGCGGCGCATCAGCGCGAAGTAGATGGTGACCAGCAGCGGCAGCTCCAGGTATCCCAGAAACTCGAGGAAGCGCGGAACGTAGACCTGGAAGAGGATGGCGGCCAGGGGCACCGCCAGCATGACGCGCGCCCGGAAACGCGAGACCTGCTCGCGTTGGTTGCCGACCAGGTAACGATCGCCGTATTCGGTCATTGGTCCCGGGGCGGCTGCTGCGACGCCGGAGGAACTGAGCCGGCGAGGGGGCGAGCGGGCGAGGGGGCGACCGGGCTTGCCGGCTTCGCCGGCGCCTGCACCGTTGACGGAGTCGCCGCGTCTCCGCGTCGCCGTGTCTCCGCGTCGCTCCCCTCCGCCCCGGCAGGCGTCACCTTGATGTTGAAGTCCGGCGGCTTCGTGCCCGGCGCGCCCTCGCCGAATTTGTGGTTCTCGGCGGTCCCGATCTGCCGGTATTTCTCGAGCAGCCGGTCGGCATCGGTTCCAACGGGGCCGGCTGGCTGAACCGCCTGTTCCCCCGGAACCGGAGGCGGCGGCGTGCCGAGATAGATCGGCGCATTAGCGGGCGCCAATTCGGGGATGGCCTGATGCACGCCTTCCAGCACAATCAGGACAGCCTCCAATCCGCGGTCGAGGCCGCTCGGCTCCACCAGAACTTCCTGATAGGGCGAACTGGCGCGCACCACCCGCACCACCCCCACCGGAAAGCCTTTGGGAAAGATGCGATCGTCGCCCGAAGTGAAGAACGTTTCGCCGACCTCCACTTTCTCCTCGCTTGGCACGTAGTCCACCTTGCAGGTCGACTGGCCCTGTCCCTTGAGGGTGCCCACCACGCGATTCTTCTGGGAGACCACGCCGGCCGCGAACTCGGGATCGGTCACCAACATGACTTCGGAAGCCGTGGGATAGGCGGCGATTACTTTGCCGACGATGCCATCGGGCGTAACCACGGCCATACCCTTCTCCACGCCGGAGACGGAGCCGCGATCCACGAAAACCACTTTCGAATTAGCGCCCGCGCCGGCCGCAATCACGCGCGCGGCGATGGTTCTGGATTGCGTGCGCTGCTGGAAGGCTACCAGCGCCTTGGCGCGATCGGCGGTGGAGATCTCGGTCTTGAGGAACTGATTTTCCATTTTCAGGCGGTCCAGATCGGCCTGCAGGCGGCGGTTATCCGCGCGCGCATCGTGCATCAGGATATAGTTCTGGAAGAAGCCGGAGGTCCCGCCGCGGACCGCCTCCAGCACGCGCGCCAACGGCGTAATGGCGGTGATGGACCACACGCGAACCATGCGCACGTCTTGATCGTTGCGCACCTGGACCGCGATCAGCACGAGCTGCGCGAAAATAACCAGCAGCAATACGGTGATGTTGCGGTAGCGATTGAGCAGCGTTTCCATTGCTAGAGCCGGCTGAAAGCCGGCTGCGGCCAGGATTGGCCGCCCCACAAAGTCCTCTAATCGATCGATATCTTCCTCAGCAGCCTGAAATCGCTGAGCATTCGGCCGGTGCCCAGCACCACGGAGGCCAGCGGGTCGTCGGCGATGGAAACCGGCAAGCCGGTCTCCTCCCGAATGCGCTTGTCGAGGTTCTTCAGCAACCCGCCGCCGCCGGTGAGGACGATACCGCGGTCGCTGATATCGGCGCTCAGCTCGGGCGGCGTGCGCTCAAGCGCCACGCGAATGGCGTTGACGATGGTGGCCACGCACTCGCCCAGCGCTTCGCGGATTTCGCTGTCGTCGATGGTCAGCGTCTTGGGCACGCCCTCGATCAGGTTGCGGCCCTTGATTTCCATGGTCAGCGGCTTATCCAGCGGATAGGCCGAGCCGATTTCCATCTTGATGGCTTCGGCCGTACGCTCGCCGATCAGCAGGTTGTATTTGCGCTTGAGATACTGCATGACGGCGTCGTCCATCTCGTTGCCGGCCACGCGCACCGAACGCGAGTAGACGATGCCCGACAGCGAGATCACCGCCACGTCGGTAGTGCCGCCGCCGATATCCACCACCATGTTGCCGGAAGGCTCGGTGATGGGCAGGCCGGCGCCGATGGCCGCCACCATGGCCTGTTCGACCAGGTGCACTTCACTGGCTTTGGCGCGATACGCGGAGTCCATGACCGCGCGCTTTTCCACTTGGGTGATCTCGCTGGGCACACCGATGACAATGCGCGGATGCACCAGCACTTTGCGGCCGTGCGCCTTCTGAATGAAGTAATTCAGCATGCGCTCGGTGACCTTGAAGTCGGCGATGACGCCGTCTTTCATGGGCTTGATGGCGACGATATTGCCGGGAGTGCGGCCCAGCATCTCCTTGGCTTCCTTGCCCACGGCTTCCACTTCGCCGGTGTTTTTGTTGAGCGCGACGATAGAGGGTTCGTTGACTACAATGCCCTTGCCCTTGGCGAACACCAGCGTGTTCGCGGTGCCCAAGTCAATGGCCAGATCCGATGAGAATAGACTGAAAAGAGAGCGTAAGTTCATTAAAGGATGTTCGGTATTAAGTAGAAGGACGTAGGCTCAATGCAGCTAAACGAGCCAACTAAATGCTAGCATATTTTGTGCCCTCCCAACGTCCCCCGACCCGCCGCGCGCTGCTGATGGGAGCGGCGGCGCTGGCGGGTTGTGCCCGCCGCCGGAGCCGCGGATTTCCGGGCTTTGCGTTTGTCGCCAACGCAGGCGCGCGCACCGTGGCGGCGGTGGATTTGAACGCGTTCGTGCTGGCCAGGCAGATCGGGATGGACAGCGCGCCGGGCGCAGTGCTGGCGAATCCGCTGCGGCCGGGCGTGTATGTGCTGATGCCCGAGAGCGGGGCCGTGTGCGAGATCGACGCGGCGCGGCTGGCGGTAGTCCGCAAGACGCGCTTGGGAAACCCAGCCGTGGCTATGCGGCTGGCCGCGGACGGCAAATCGCTGTGGGTGTTGCAGGCGCGTGCGCTGGTGCGGCTGGACAGCAGCCGGCTGCGGGCCGCGTTGACCATCCCGCTGCCGGGCGTGGCCGGAGATTTCGATCTGACCAGCGACGGCCACGCGGCGGTCGGCTTCCCCGCGGAGCGCCGCTTGGCGCTGGTGCGGCTTGATACGCGATCAATCGTTCAACTGGTCGATGCGGGGTGTGCGCCGTCGCTGGTGCGATTTCAGGGCGATGGCAAACAGGTGCTGGTGGGGAGCCGCGCGGATCGCAGTATGACCATCTTCGACGCGGCCAGCGGGCGGATCGTGGTGCGGCTGCCGCTGCCAGTGGAACCCGTGAATTGCTGCTTCAGTGCCGACGGCGGCCAGATGTTCGTTACTGGTCCGGGAATGGACGCGGTGGCGATCGTGTATCCGTACCAGACCGAAGTGGGCGAGACCATTCTGGCGGGAAGGACGCCGGACGGCATGGCGGTCTCCGGCACGCCGCCATACCTGTTCGTGGCCAACCCGGAATCGGGAAACATCACGGTGCTGGATATCGACACGCGCAAGCTGGTGGCGGCGTTGGCGGTGGGGCAGGAGCCGCGCCACATTCTGATCACGCCGGACAATCGATACGCGCTGGTGCTGAACTGGCGGTCGGGGAACATGGC
>JBEKPZ010000341.1:0-7561 GCA_049520215.1 Bryobacteraceae bacterium
GTATAGTGCATTTGCAGATCCTCGGGATCCACATCGCAGACGCGATCCAGGTACTTGAGCGCGTCGGCATATTTCCGTTCCAGGAACAGAATGCGCGCCGCCTGGTTCAGCGCCACGCGGTCCCGCGGATACGTGCCCAGCGCGGTGTCGAGCGACCGCAGCGCGTCGTCATACTTCCCGTCCGCCTTTTCGATCATGGCTTTGAAGAAGTAGACCCGGCCCAGCTTCGAGTTGATTTTCATGGCTTGCTCGACATAGGGCCTGGCGGCTTCCGTCTCGCCCTCCTGAATCAGGGCGCGCGCCACGTTCAACCAGCCATCGGCGTAGCCCGGTTCGGCCTCGGTCACTTTCTTGAAGGCGTATTCGGCGCCTTTCAGGTCGCCTTGCAGCAACAGCCCAATGCCCCAATCGTTCCAGCGCTCGCGGTCCTCTTTGCGCACCACCGGAGTCCATGAGGGGGGCCCCAGCGGCACGCTGGCCTTGGCGGACGCCACCACCACGATGGGCAGGTCTGGAATACGGTCCTTGATGTTGCCCGAAACATCTTGCGGAATATTGTGCGGATCGAAGCTGTATTCCATGCTGTTGAAGCTGGCCGACAGCAGCTTGGAGTCCTGGTTGGGCTTGGGCTGTCCCGCGTAGGCAAACTGCGTGTAGTAGTGCGAGAACTTGCGATAATTCAGCTTGGCCGTGAACTGCAGCGGGCCTTTGGCGTCCTTTGGAACTTTCACGCGGAAGTGCGCCACATCGGCGGCGCCGGGCGGAATCAGCCGGACATACAGCACGCTGCGCGCTTGCCACGCGTTGCGCTTGTTAATCATGTTGCCTTCGCCGTCGAGTTGGAAGGCGCGATAGAAGTGCGCGCCAGTTTCCACGGGACCCTTGCCGCCATCCCGCACGGCGCCGCTCCAGAAAATCACGCGGCCGTCGGCGTCCTTCGCTTGCAGTTCCAACCAGACATCGAACGAATCCACGGTGCCGCCGGGGAAGAAATGGCCGATCTTGCGCGTCCGCACTACTACGTCCACCAGCGCCGTGGATCCCAGCGAAAGGTGAATGCCCGAGTGATCGATGGGGGCGGCCACTTGCCCCACCTCGCGGATCACCGCGTTGCCGCTCTGCTCGGCTTCCTCGCCCACGGCGAATCCGGTCATGGCATGCGGACCCTCGCCCGTGCGGCGAACCATGGCCGTGCCATGCTCGGTGACCGGCGACACCGCGAAGATATCCACCGAGATGAAGCCCGAAGTTAGAAACTTCTTGGTGGCTTGGAGTTGTGTTTGATCCTGGTTAGCGTAAGGAACGGCCGTGTTGGCGCCGGGGAAACGGTGCGAATGGACTTGGCCGCCGATGTTGCCCGGATCGTTCGACGCTACCATCGGCATGTGACAATCCGCGCAGTTCTGGCTCTTTTTCGGATAGTAGAACGACCGCGCCCCTTGCCCCGATACGCCACTGGCCTGCCAGTTGTCATAGTCGTTGAAGCCGCGGAACCAGCGATATTGGTTCACCGGCACATCCAGGTGTACCTTGTGACAAGCCGAGCAGAACTCGGGCACGTCCTGACGCATGAACGGCTTCATGAAAGTGCGCCGGTGCGGCTCCGGATTCAAGAATGTCATGAAGTAGTCCGCATCCTGGATCAGCTTGTTCTTGCTGCTCAGTAACTCGTGCAGTGGTGGATACTCGATCGTAAAACCGGCATTGCCCATGGAGCTGTCCACGTGCGTGATGGCGTGGCAGGAAGTGCAGGACAGTCCCGCGCGGGCTTCCGGCGTGTCCATTTGGTCCTTGATGGGCCGGTCGAAGCGGCCATTAAAAAAGACCGCGTGATCGTGGCACCCAGCGCACCACTTACTCGGCTGCGTTCCGACCACGCTTTGCATGTATTCGATGGACTTCCTGTAGAACTGATTGTTGAACGACCCGAAGTGGTGCATCGAGCTCTTCCACTGCTCGTAGACATCCTTGTGACAGCGCCCGCACGCCTCCGAATCCATGAAGAAGTTCGAGGGGATGATGCCGCCCACATTGGTCTTTGCGGACGACGGAAAGAAAGGCGATCGCGGACCGCCTCCCTCTTGGTCCATGGATGTTGGCACAATCAAAGGGTTCCGGATTCGATCATCGGGGTTCGGACGAACTCTTCGGTAAAGCGTGGTCGCCGCGGGGAAGACGACCAGCAGCGCCAGGAAAGTCACGTACGCATTACGAAAACCAGAGCCCGTGTGGCGCACGACGTAGGGAAGAAAAGCCAGCAGCGCCAGCACGGCCCCCGCGATGTGAGCCTCGAGTACCCAGCGGTGCGGCGTGGTGTTGCCAAACACCGCCAGGAACACGCCTGCCAGCGCCGCGATCAGAAACAAACTGCCCGCCCAGGGCATGCGCCGGATGAACCACAACAGCATGATCCCGAGCGCCACGCCCAACGCCAGGTGCAGCACCACGTTACCCATGTAAAAGATGGTGGGCGAAGCGAACGCCGCGATATATGCTGTATTGATCAGCAGTAGCACCAGCAGGACGCCAGCGCACCGGCCAAGCTTTCCAGGTTTCAGTTGATTACCCCTCTGCGATGGTGAGTAGCATATCACCAAGCGGAGCCGGCGCATATAGCATTTTCAGATTAGTAGCTATCTACTAGTGGGGCAGGCTCTCAGCCTGCGGCGGCCTCTCAGGCCGCCCCAAGGGTGTGTCTAGTGTATCAGCATTATTGACGCCCGGCACGCCCGCCGCTACACTCGCTTCAATTGCTTTAAGGGAGCTAACCATGCGTGTCTTCACCGGCATTTTAGGACTTCTTGCCTGCGCCGCCAACTTGCCGGCGCAGTCCGATGGCGCCGATCCATTGCACATCGGGTCAGTCACCGTCTCCGGATCGGTTCACGAGCGTTACGAAGATTGGGACTTCTTTGACGCGAAAGGCGAAAACCATTACGGATATTCCGGCTCTCTCCTGCGTCTGATGTTCAGCCAGAACCAACAGAGCTATGACTGGGGCGTGGAACTGGCCGCGCCAATCTTGCTGGGGATACCGAATCATGCGGTCCAGCCCGCGCCGCTCGGGCAGCTTGGCCTGGGCGCAAACTACTACGCGGCCAATCACAACGATCAAGACGCCGCCAGTGTCTTCGTCAAGCAGGCCTACCTGCACCTGAAAGGCGAGCACTCCAACGGGAGGTTCGGCCGCTTCGAATTCACCGATGGCGGCGAAGTTACGCCCAAGGATGAAACGCTGGCGATCGTCAAGCGGGATGGCATCTCCCAACGCCTGATTGGCACCTTCGGTTTCTCCGATGTGCAGCGCAGCTTCGACGGCGCTCAGTATAACTATTCCAACGGCTCCTGGAATTTCACGGCCTTCAGCGCCATCCCGGATCGCGGCGTGTTCCAGGTGGATGGCTGGGGATGGGTCAAAACTCCCGTGACTTATGCAGCACTTACCAAACAAGCTACTTTTGGCGCCAGCAAGGCCGAATGGCGCGTATTCGGCATCTATTACAACGACGATCGCGGCGTGGTCAAGACGGACAACCGTTCCGCGGCGATCCGCGCCAAGGACCTGGGCGGGATCGATATTCTCACTTATGGCGGCCACTACATCCAGGCGATCCCTACCGCCGTTGGCACATTCGACCTGCTGGGATGGGGCGCGTTGCAGACCGGAAAGTGGGGTTTGCTCACGCAACGGTCCGGGGCCGGCGCCGCCGAAGCTGGCTTCCAACCTAAGATCGCCAAAGCCCTGCGGCCCTGGCTGCGCGGCGGCTACTTCTATTCGAGCGGCGACAACAATCCCAACGACAACACTCACGGCACCTTTTTCGCCATCCTGCCCACGCCACGCGTGTACGCCCGTTTTCCGTTCTTCAACGAGATGAACAACCGCGACCTGTTTGCCGAACTAATGTTGCGCCCCGCCAAGGGACTGACTCTCCGCTCCGATGTGCATGGGCTGTGGCTCGCCAACAAGAACGATCTCTGGTATTCCGGCGGCGGCGCATTTCAGCCGTGGACTTTCGGCTTCAACGGCCGCCCCTCCAACGGCGCTACGGGCCTGGCTACGCTCTACGACATCAGCGCGGACTACCAGTGCACGCGCGCTCTCTCGCTTGGTCTCTATTTTGGCTATGCGCGCGGCGGCGCCGTCGTGGAGCACATCTTCCCTGGAGACAGCAACGGCACGCTTAGCTTTGTCGAAGCGAATTACCGCTTCTGACCCCGCGCGCGCGGCTGCGGGATCACCACTACTTCGCCCACCGACTCCAGTGACGGTGGCCTCGACCACGGAATGTTTCTTCACGTCCTTTAGTTTAGCTGTGGGGCAGGCCATCGTTTTTCGTGGCCTGCCGAGTTTGAGCACGGTGCGCAGACGACAAACAACGATCGTCTGCGCCACGCCGGGCGCCGGAACCGTACAGTTAATTCGCGGACACTTCACTAGCGGGTTGCGGAGAGGCCGGGCCGTGACGCATCTCCCAACACCTTGCACAGGTGGGCTTCCATCGTTTTCGGCTTGAAGCCAAAAGGACCCGGCTCCGACTTATACACGATGCGCCCGCCCGGCGCGATCACGTACAGCCGCTCAGGCCAGCCGGTGTACGCCAGTTCGGTTCGATCGTCGATACCGTCGATCAGTGCCGGTATACGGATTCCCAGCTTGCGCACGCACTGGCCGGCATTCTCAAAACGATCCGCGTCCGTGCGCGGAGAGTACAGTAACACGTGGTCCCGCTCGTTCGAAGGCATCTGCCATAGATCCACGGGATGCGCCTCCTTGATGTAGAGAATGTAAAACGAGGCGCGATCTCTGTACTTGTCGTAGAGACTGTTGAGCTCGGGAACCTCCCGGCGAAAAGGCGGTCAAGTATAACTGCCGAAAATCAGCACGGCCGGCTTGCTGCGCCACTCGTCCGACATCCTGACGCGGCGCGTGCGATCCACGGTTGGCAGATCGATATCGGGAGCCGCATCTCCCGTCCGGAGGCTGCCCGCGCGCGCCGACATCCACAAGGGTTCGAATGGCAGAATCGCCATCGCCACATTCGGTACGTGGCGCATGATCGCACCGAATCGATCCAGTGGCTGCCGCATCAGCCAGTATAGAGCGGCCGTCGATGTCCCATACAGCAGCAGACACCCGCCACCCACGATACCAGCCCAGCGCAAGAACGACATCGGTTCATTAAGCCTACACCGGAGACCGACGCACTGACAATAATCGGAATGTACTACCTGCCTTACCGCTTCTGACCCCGCACGCGCGGCTGCGGGATCACCACCACTTCGCCCACCGATTCCAGGGCCAGCCGGTTGTCCGGTTTTTCGCCGGTTCCAAAACGTTTGAACAATCCGGTGACAGTGGCCTCCACCACGGGATTCTTCTTCACGTCCTTGATCAGTTTCTGGAACCCCTTGCTTTTCCCCAGCCGCACAAGTTGCTGGTCGTCGGGCGTATAGAACTTCAGTTCGCCACCGCAGTTGTCGTCGACCACGCCCGCGGGCAAATCCTGCACACCCGTTTCCACGAGAGCCCGAACCTGCACCAGTTTTCCGTCGAACGTTTCCGGATGCCTGGCAATCTCGCAGACAGTCGTCTTCACCGCTTCGCCAGCTTTGGTCTGTTCGAATGCGAAAATGCGCGCCAGGCCGAAGCACAGCGTCAGGACCGCGCGCGCGAGTCCGTGTGGCCTCGTAGTCACGTCTTGTTATGGGCCGGCGGCTTGTGTGGCGCCGCGGGCGCGCCTTTCGCCAACAGCGGTGGCTTCCGCGTCTTGCCTGTCATCCAGGTGCGGACGACTTTTGGATGCCTGCCTTTGTCCATACCTATAGACCATTCTACGCGGGGCGGCCGATTGTGTGTAACCTCACGCCCGCCGCGTGCATCAAATCAGATAAGCACATCGTTATTCTAATATGTTATGAAATTCTTCCCCGCATTCTTTTTTCTGTCAATGACCTTGCTTCCCCACGCCGCCCTGGCGAAGAACGCCGTCGCCGATTATCCTGCGACATATGCCGGCGGCAGCCTTCCTCTGAACCACAACAAGGTGCACGCCGCGTTAGGCAAGGATGAAGTGATCTTCATGCAGCGTGGCCGCCGCATCGCCGTCCCGGTCAAGAACATTACGGCGATATCGTGCGGCACCGAAGTACGCCGCCGTCTGGGAGCCGCCGTGCTGGATGTGGTCCCCTTGATGCACCTCGGCGAGAGCGAGGATCGCTACATCGGAGTGGCTTGGACGGCTGCCAGCGGAAATTCCGCGCGTGCGCAAGTGCTCTTGAAGTTGAACCGCGGCGAATACCGCGATTTTCTGGCAGCGCTGGAACAGGCGACCGGCATCAAAGCGGTTGACACCAACCAGGTACCGACCGTCGTCCGATACCAGATCTGACGGACAGGCCGGGAGGCCGTCTTACTCGCACCGCAGCGTGATCGCCGGGTCCACGCGCGCCGCGTCTCTTGCTGGAACAAACGCCGCCAATACCGCAACGGCTGCCAGCCCAGTCACCGCTATAGCCAGCACCGCCGGATCGCGCGGCTGGACCGCAAACAGATAACTCCCCAGTAGCCGTCCGGTCACCAGCGCCCCAGCCGCGCCGGCAGTGAGCCCTGCACCAACCCACAGCAGCGTTTGCCAGACCATGGTGCGGATCACCGCCGGCGCATCGGCGCCCAGCGCCATGCGAATGCCGATCTCCCGCGTGCGCTGCGACACTGAGTGCGCAATGACGGCGAAGATCCCCGCCGCCGCAAGCGATACCGCGACCGCCGCGAACACCATCAGAAGCAGAAGCACGAAGCGGCGGTTGGCTACATCCTGGCCGATCAGTTGATCCATGCTGCGGACAGCGGCCAACGGCTGATTGCGGTCCACCGCCCAGATTTCTTTCCGGGCAGCGCGCTCGAGCGCCGCCCGATCGACTGAACTGCGCAGCAGGAAAGTGAAATCGCTGGTGGCCATTTGCGAGTAAAGCAGGAACATCTCGGGCCGCGCGCCATAGTCCAGAGACAGGTGCCGGACGTCGCCCACGACGCCCACGATCTGAAACTGTTCCGGGATGAACCGCACGTCCCATCCTTGCGGCGTGCGCACGCGCACCAACCGCGGCGTCTCAATCACCTTGCCGACCGGGTCGTCGTTGGGCCAATAGCGCCTGGCCATCGACTGGTTAATGACGCCCACGCCGCGGTCGCCGCGCGCCGGCATCCGCCCGCGAATGAGAGGAATTCCCATGGCTTCGAAATAACCGGGAGTCACGGCCCGGAAGCCAGCGTCGCCCAATTCCTCGGACGCGCCCGGCAGCTTGAAGCCGTTCCAGACACTGTTCTTGGTCAGAGGCATGACATTGATGGCCGCCGCGGCGCTGACTCCCGGCACGTTTTCCAGCCGGGCCAGCACAGTCCGCACGAACTCGGCCCTTTGTGCAACCTCTGCGTACTTGTTTTCGGGCAGTTCGATATCGATCGTGAGCAGCCCGCGAGTGTTGAATCCGGGATCGACCGAGAGTAGCCGGATGAAGCTCTTCATCAGCAGCCCGGCCCCCGCCAACAACACTAGCG
>JBEKPZ010000342.1:0-7520 GCA_049520215.1 Bryobacteraceae bacterium
CTGGCGCTTCTCCGCCGTCTGTGTTACTTTCTGAATAAAGCAGAGGAGCAACCCATGATCAACCGCCGGGAATTCTTTCTGCGCACCGCGGCTACGGCCGGCGCGGCTGCGTTCGCCAATTTTCCGTATCACTTATTCGCGGGTACCACCCAAAAGCTGGCCTCCGACCGCATCAAGCTGGGTCCCATGAAGGTGGAGGTAAGCCGCCTGGCGCAAGGCAGCGGCACCGATGGCTCGGGGGGCAGTTCCAATCAGACGCGCAAACTGGGTCTGCGCGGCCTCGCGGACCTGTTCGATGCCGGCTACGACAACGGCGTCACCCTGTGGGATTCGGCCGATCAGTACGGCACGCATCCGCACGTCAAGGAAGCGCTCAAACGGGTGCCGCGCGAAAAGGTCGCGATCCTCAGCAAGACGCATGCCTCCACCGAAAAGGAAATGCGCGCCGACCTGGACCGGTTCCGCCGCGAGTTGGGCACCGACTACATCGATATCCTGCTGCTGCACTGCATGATGGATGGCGACTGGCCAGAGCGCAAGAAGGGCGCCATGGCGGTGATCTCGGAAGCGCGCGAGAAAGGCATCGTGCGCACGCACGGCACTTCCTGCCATACGCTGGAAGCCCTCAAGGCCGCCGCCGCGAATCCCTGGGTGCAAGTGGACCTGGCGCGCATCAATCCCGCCAAAGTAATCATGGACGCCGATGTGCAGACCGTCATCGGTGTGCTGCGCCAGATGAAGGCGGCCGGCAAAGGCGTGATCGGGATGAAGATCCTGGGCGCGGGAGCGCTGCGGCACAAGGCCGACGAGAGCCTGCAATTTGCCCTCTCGCTCGATTGCGTGGATTGCTTCACCATCGGCGCCGAGAGCCGCGAAGAGATGTTGGATTTGACCCGGAAGATTCCAGCCGCCAGCGTGCGGGGATGAAAATAGTGGCTGGTGGCCGGTGGCTGGTGATCGGTGGGTTAGACAAAACCACCAGCCACCAGCCACTAACCACCAGCCACGGTTCCTATACTACCTTCACGAAAATAATGACCAACGTGTAGAGCGCCAGCGATTCGATCAGCACCAGGCTCAACAGCAGGGCGAACCGGATGGCAGGCGCCGCGCCCGGATTCCGTCCCATCCCTTCGGCGGCGGCTGCCGCGGCTTTGGCTTGCGCCAGACCGCACATACCGGAAGCGATGGCCATCGCGAAACCGGATGTGATCGCCACCCAGTTGGTGCCGCCCGCGGCCGCCGTTCCTGTGGTCCCTTGGGCGAAGATCGGGCTGGCCAACGCCAATAGCACCAGCGCCAGTAACACTAACTTTGTCTTCATTCTCTTGCTCCTTCGATTAAGAATCGCCCCCAGGAGGTGGTTCCCGTCATCCTCGTACAGCCGGTCTCACACTGAAGGGGCGGCATAAAGCCGGTATTAGTGCTCCTGCGACACTGCTCCGGATACGTACATCATGGTGAGCAGCATAAAGATGTAAGCCTGCAGCAAGGAAACAAAAACGTGCAGACCCATGAAAATCGCAGGGACCGCGAAGTAAGTCAGGCTTAGAAAAACCAGCGTCACCTGCTCGCCCGCGTACATATTGGCGAAAAGACGGACGGTGAGCGATAACGGGCGGGCCATGTGGCTGATCAATTCGATGGGCACCATCAGCGGCGCAAGAAACGGCATGGGACCGGCGAAATGCGCCAGGTACTTCCCTACGCCTTGCTCGCGCAAGCCCATCAGGTTGTAGTAACAGAATGTCGCGATAGCGCAACCGGCCGGCACGGATGGGGTCATGGTGGGCGATTCGAAACCCGGTATGATGCCGATCAGGTTGCAAAGCAGAATGAATAGGAAGAGCGTGCCGAAGAACGGCATGTACTTCGCTCCCCCGTGGCCCACGGCGTCTTCCGACTCGCCGTGCACGAAATTATAAATTAACTCGAAGGCGTGCTGCAGTTTTCCAGGGCGGTCCATCGAGAGCCGGGGGCGCAGAAAGGCAAACAGCAGAATCAGGATGAGCACCACCAGAAGCTGCATGACAATGAAGCCGGCCCACGGACGGGGCTCAGCAGGCATGCCTACCAGCTTCAGAAAGGCATTGCCTACGCCGGGCAGATTATCGTTGAAGAGCTTGGCGAGCCAGATTTCCTCATGCATATTTACGATTTAGCGACCAGTTCAAAGACGATTTCCATTATGACGGCGGCCACCGGAACGAACAGTCCAATCAGTGCGGCCGGTAAGCTTAAGGAAGTAAAGTTCACTATAGCATAGGCGCCCGCGCCCAACAGCACATAGCGGAGGCCGATCAGGATGGCGAATTTCGGGCTGGGCCGGGCCGTCAGCGCGCCGCCCAGCGCGTCCACTACCCTCTTCAGCCAGCGGAAATTCAGGTAGGAGGCGGCGGCGCCAAGCAGGTAGGCAACCGCCCATCTCCAGCCGCGCAGAATCAGGCAAGCCAGGCATCCCGCGGCGGCCAACGCGACCGTCCCGCGCGCGATGCGGACGAGCGCGCTTTCGAAGAGCGCCTGCTCAGGATCCATCGTTATTGTGCGTGTCCCGCATAAGTTGCCGCACCAGTTGCACAAATCCGGCGGCGATGCCCAGGATCAGAAACGGGATGTACAGAAAGTGAGTGTGGAAGGCTCGGTCCAGCAGGTAGCCGATCCCGTAGCCCACCAGCGTGGCGGCGGGCAGCATGAAGGCCAGGGAGGTGTACTCCCCGACCGTGGTCATGAAATTCTTCTGCACTCAATTCATATTCATGCCGCACATGCCGGGATTGCTGCAGCGTCCGCTGGGACAAACCGGACCGTCGGCCTGTTTCGGACCGGCGGCGTGTGCGGCGAACGTGGAGAACTCCTGGCTCAGGTGCTGCTGGCCGCATGACGGACATTCCACCCCCGCGTCATCCGGCGTTCTGCGCACCAGCTTCTCAAACTTCGTTCCGCAATCCTGGCATTTGTATTCGTAGATGGGCATAGGTCTTTAGCTCGATTCTAGCATGCGCTCACACCAGACAGCGGCGGTACCCAACCGCCGCGCAGGCTACCAGCCTGCCCTACCGGCGTCCCCGTCGCAGCCGCAGCCCGAGTCGCCATCACACCCGCACCCGGCATCCCCTACACACCCGCAACCCGAGTCGGAAACGCACCCGCATCCCACATCCGAAACACAGTAGCAGCCGGTATCCGACACGCATCCGCAACCACTATCGGAAACACAACTGCATGCGGCATCCGACACGCACCCGCAGCCTGTGTCTCCGTCACAGGAACAGCCCGTGTCTGAAACGCAACTGCAGCTTTGGTCCGCGACGCAGTCGCAGCCAGAGTCCATCACGCACGGGCAATTGCCTGGCACGCAGTTGCAGGTGCAAACGGCGCCGGACGGAAGCGGGCAGAAGCAAGCCGCGGTGTAACCGACGCCCATGCTGGTGTACTGGGTGCCGCTGGCCGCAGGCGACGAAGCCGCGATATCCATGAAGCACACCGGCTCACGGGTGCCGGCGGGCAGCGAGTACAGACGGATGCTTTTGCCCGAAGCGACGGCCAGATTGTTGACCCTGGAATCCATGTCCAAGGACAGGCTAAGCCCCTCGTTGGCTTCAAGCTGGGCCGCCAGCTTCAGACTGGGCGCGGAGTACAAACGCGTCGCCGGATTTCCGTAGCTGACCGCCAGCAGTTTGCCATCGGCACTGAACTCCATCGCCGTGGCCGTTTCCTGGTCCGCCACCGACATGATCGGATCCAGGCTGGGGAAGGCAGCCAGGTAGAGTTGCGCTCCGTCATGGGTTGCCAGCCACTCGCCGTCGGCGCTGAGGGCGAACGTAGTCCCCGCGCGGGTCTGTAGGATCTGCCCGGTGGCGAGCAGCCGCAGGTACACCTGCGACCCGGAACTGACCAGGAAACGCCCCTGCGGTGCAACCGCCACCGTATTCATGGCGTCTGTACTGTCGGTGAAGCTATTCAGTAGCGCGCCGCTCTGCACGGACCAGACCTTCGTGGTATGGTCCAGGCTCGCCGATACCAGCGTCTGGCTGTTCGGCGCAAACGCCAGCGCGCCGACCGTATCCGAGTGCCCCGTCAGCGCCCGCTGGTTTTTGCCGTCCGCCGACCATAGTTGCAGATTGCCGTGGGCCATACCCACCGCGATCCAGTTGCCGTCCGGGCTCACCGCCAGCCGGTACGGAACATCCACCGTGCCGACCGTTCGGAAAAGAGCGCCGCTCGAAGCGGTCCAGAACTTGACGAGACTGTCTTGCCCGGCGGTGATCAGGGTCTGGGCGTCCGGGGAGAAGCTCAGGCTTGCCAGGAGCATCTCGTGAGCAAAAGCGCCCGTGGAACACGAGGAACAGGCCCCGCCGCGCGCCGCTCTGGGAAACATCCCGGCCGCTCCTGCCGCGAGCAACCCGACCATGCCGCGGCGTGTCAGGATGCGCGGCCGTTCCCCTGTGGTCTTCGCCGGCAGGGGGAAATCCGAAAGGCGGTCTTGAAATCTTTTGCTCATGGGAGCAGCTAAATGGATCAATCGGGCCTTATACTCCATAATATAGCGGGAACTATGAAGCTCCGCCCCGTCCACTTATTAGGCGTAGCGACAGCCCTGCTGGGTTTCGTCATTTCCGCGGCCGCCGACAACATGGTGACCATCGCGGGCAGCGGATCGGACGGTTTCTCGGGCGACGGCGGCAATGCCCTGGCCGCCCAAATGGGGGCGATCTGGGGCTTGGCCGTCGACGCGCAGGGAAACGTGTACTTCGCCGATACCTGGAACCAACGCGTGCGCAAGGTGACAGCGGGCGGCGCGATCTCGACCATCGCCGGCTCGGGCTCGCTCGGCGACGGGGGCGATGGCGGACCGGCCCTGTCCGCCGATCTGTTCTGGCCAGCCGGTCTGGCTCTGGATACCGCCGGTAACCTTTATGTCAGCACCGGCTCGCGCGTCCGCAAGATATCCAGCGACGGAACCATCGCGGCCTTCGCCGGCACGTCTTCCGCGGGATACGGAGGCGACGGCCAAAGTGCAACCGCCGCCGCGCTCCGGGAGGCTCGTGGCCTGGCCGTGGACTCCGCCGGCAACGTGTACATCGCGGATTCCGGGAACTTCCGCATCCGCAAAGTCGGCCTGAACGGCAAGATCGCCACCATCGCCGGCAACGGCCAGTACGGTTACTCGGGTGACGGCGGACCCCCCACCGCCGCCAGCATCGGCTACGTCGAGGCACTCGCCCTGGACCCGTCCGGCAACCTCTACTTCTCCGACCCGTACAACCACTGCGTGCGCCGGATCTCCCCTTCCGGCACGATCCAGACGGTTGCCGGCGGAACGTTCGGCACCGGCGGAGATGGCGGCCTGCCTACTGGCGCTCAACTGAAGTACCCACGCGGCCTGGTGGTTGACCGTAACGGAAACCTCTTCGTGGCCGATTCGCTGAACTACAAGGTTCGCGTGGTTGGCGCGGGCGGCACGCTGTTCACCGCGGCCGGGACCGGCTCGGCAGGCTTCAGCGGAGACGGCGGTGCGGGACCCTACGCCGGCCTGAACATGCCCTACGCCCTAGCCACGGACCCCGCCGGCAACCTCTACATCGGGGACCTCCACAACTTCCGCATCCGTTGCCTGCAGTCTCCGCAGGTACCGCCGCAGCCCGCGCCCAGTCGCGCGACCCCCGTCGTGAATTCGGCCAGTTACGCTGGTCCCGCCGCCCCCGGCGCCATGGTGACCGTCTTCGGACAGAACCTCGCAAGCGGCGTCGCGTCGGCGACGACCGTTCCCCTGGCGACCTCGCTGGCAGGCGCCACCGTCCTCATCAACGGGTCGCCAGCCCCGCTGCTATATGCGTCCAGCAGCCAGATCAATTTCCAGATGCCGCTGCTAGATCCCGGCGCCGCTTCCATGAGCGTCGAGCGGGATGGCGCTGGTTCGGCCCCGGCCGGCATCGTGGTAGCGCCGTCCGTTCCAGGGATCTTCGCCTTCGGCGAGAACCAGGGCGTTATCCAGAACGAGGATTACACCCTGAACTACCCCGGTAACCCTGCCCGGCCGGGAACACCCATCATTATCTGGGCCACCGGCCAAGGCGACGTGATTCCATCCGTGCCGGCGGGACAAGGCGCGCCGGCCAACCCGCTATCACAAACCATTAGTCTTCCGAGCGTCACCATTGGCGGACTGCCCGCGCAGGTTCTCTTCAGCGGACTGGCTCCAGGTTTCGTGGGCTTCTGGCAGATCAACGCCGTGGTCCCTGCCAACGCACCGGCCGGAGACGACATTCCGGTGCAGGTGGCGCTCAACGGGGCAGCCAGCAATACGGTTACGATGGCCGTGGCCCCGTAGGGTCCTGAAACAGGTAATGGCAGATCACGTCGGCGGCGATTTGGACTTCGCGGTCAAATTCCCGGGGAGTGGAACGCGCCCCGCGCGCGAGTAACGACCAGAAATGCCGGTCCATCATGCGGGCGAAGGCGGGCAGGTCGCGGTCCCGACGGGCGTTCGGATATTGTTGCAGCAGCCGGAAGACACCCAGGATGCGCGCATGCGTCCAGCGCTCGATGGCTGTCTGCATCTGGCCCAGTCCGGCATCGGTGAGGGCCGCCTCCTGCCAGGCGCGCACCACGCCGTAGTATTCCAGATCGGCCCGAAACGCGGCGGCTAGAAAGCTGCGGAGGCCGCTGCGCACATCAGCGCCGCCTTTCGGCCGCAGATCGAGATCGTACAGGCGCTCCAGCAACTCGCTCATGAGGACGATGAGAAGCTGCCGCTTCGAGCGGAAGTAAGTATAGAAGGCGCCGGTGGCCGTGCCTGCACGCGCGGCGATCGCCTGGATCGAAGTCGCGTGGTAACCCTGCTCGGCAAACAGGTTCCGGGCCGACTGCAGCAGTTTCTTCCGCGTGGCGAGGCTGCGCGCCTGCCGGGGCGGCGCAGGCAGGTCCTCGTGTGCCGCGAGGACCGGCGGGCCGGGACCCGGCATTACGGCTTGCGCCACACGCCCGCGACCCCTCCGCCGCAGCAGATCAGCATCCACCCGCCAAACACGCCGGCCGCCCCCGGGTCGAGATTTGGAAAGATAGTGGTGAAAAAGGCGCACGAGAAGGGGTCCAGAATCAAGGTCGGAAGGATCAAGAGCGTGGCGGCCTTGGGCCATAAATCTCTGTCGAAGCCGAGCCGGCGGCAGATCCGAGGCACCAGGAACGCCATCAATACGAAGCTGGCCAGGTACAGGCCTACGGTTTGAGCGGTGTGGCCGGGCTGCAGCATACGATGACCCGCCAGCCGGATGACGCCAGTGCCGCCCGCCCAGATCAGGATACCGACGATCAGTGTGCGGAGCCACATAACATGAATATGAATTCATATTCGCATTTGTGACAGCGCCTGTCAAGCACACCGCTTACTGACTTACTGACGTGCGCTGCTCAGAAGGCGCCCGCCGATGCGATGCCCGCCGAGCGGAGGCTGGCGGCCATCTTCTCCAACGCGATCTTGTGAATCTGAGAAACGCGGCTTTCGTTGACGCCCAGCACCT
>JBEKPZ010000343.1:0-7488 GCA_049520215.1 Bryobacteraceae bacterium
GCGGGCGTGCCGGAGACCGGCAGCGGGGGCCAGGCGGCGTGAGCTAACCAAACAGCACCGAAGACCGTTTTGTGTTCAAGGTATAGTCGAAGGAGCCGCTGTCGAGCGTTTCCCCGGAGTTAACAAGCGTTAACTGCCTGGACTAACTCTTGTGGGTATAGACTGTAACCCAATGGATGCATGAGATTAGAGTAGAACTAGTAATCAGATCTGAAAGTCCCGTGCTATCGATATGTGGGTATGGTGTCCTAACGTGTTCCGGACAATCGCAAGCGGAAGTGTCCGACGTCGGGTTTGGGAACGGCCGCGCCCCACAACGCGTTGCCAATGCGCGCTGCTGGCTGTGGCCGCGCTGGCGAGCTGCGGCCGTGCGCCGGACCTTTCCCGGACAGTCCTGACCAGCGCCAGCCAGGTGCGGCAACTCTCCGCGGCACAGGTGAGATTGGGAGTGCCAGTTCGCATCAAGGGTATCCTGACGTACTTCGATGGTCTCTCCAGTTATTGTTTTGTTCATGATTCCACGGGCGGAATCCGCGTTGCCCTCGCACCCGGACAGATTCCGCCGGCCATCGGCTGGCGGGTAGAGGTCGCTGGCCTGACGTCTTCCGGAGGACCAGCCCCCGCGATCGCCCAAGCTCGCGTATCGGCCCTCGGGCCGGATGCGCTGCCGCCGCCAGTCTCCGTCTCTTCCTCGCGCCTACGGGACCCGGAATATGAGTACCGGCGCGTGGCCATTTCCGGGGTCGTACGGTCGGTCAGTTCCGAGCGCCCGGGGCTTGTGACGCTTGAGATTCGAGCGGAGAACACCACCGTTTGGGCCAAGGTTCCCGCTTCGATGCTGGCCGTCAACGAAGAGTGGACCGATGCGGATGTCCGCGCCAGCGGCGTGCTGGCCGAATCATTGGACGGGAACGAAGGTGGGACGGACCCTACGCTTTGGATCTCCGAACTCGGCGCCATCGAGACAACCCATCCCGCTACCCCGCTGGACGCGTTGCCTGTGAGTAAGATCCGCACCCTTTTGGCGCTCCATCCTTCCCGGTCACCGGCGCACCGGGTGCGCGTTCGGGGGGTACCTTACGTGCCGGCCCAGGGCGGTATGGCGGTGATGGACGAGGCCGGGCAGATCCCCGTTCGGATTGGACAGTTCGCCCTCGACCCGAACGTCCGCGTGCTGGACGTGGCGGGCTTTCTGGGTTGGGAGCACGGGCGTCCAGTGCTGGACCGGGCGGTACCAGTCGACGACGTCGTGGTCGCCGACCGGGACCTACTGCCCACGGCGGGAGCCACGCTGACCACCGCACTCGCGGTACACCAGTTGCCGTTGAGCGCCGCGCAACGCGCGTACCCAGTTCATCTGCGCGCCGTGGTGACGTACTTCGATGCGGGCAACCACCTTCTTTTTGTGCAGGATCCCAGCGATGGCATCTTTGTCGAACTGAGCGAAAAAGAGAAGGCATCGATGCAGGCGGGAGACGAAGTGGAGGTAACCGGAGTAACTACCGCCGATTTTGCTCCGGATGTGGCCAAGGCCCGGATTAGAGTTCTCGGTCACCCAGGTCTGCCGGCGCCCGAGACCGGGCGATTTGGGAGCGCCAATTGGGGCCGCGAGGACTGCCACTGGCTAGAAATAGAGGGAATTGTCCAAGGCGTGGCCCAGGGAAGGGCGGACACACTGCTCACGATTGCATGGGGCAAGAATTCATTTAAAGCCCATGTGCTAGCCCCTCCCGAGTCCTTAGCGCATCTGTTGGACGCCGACGTGGCGGTGCGTGGTGTGTGCGGGGCGCTTTTCAATGGAAAACACCAGATGCTCGGCATCCAGATGTTCGTGCCTGGAGCAGAATGCATTCGCGTGTTGCGGGCGCCGGCTCCGGATCCCTTTTCCCTGGCTCCGACTCCCATTGCGGATCTCCTGCAGTTTTCGCGCGCAAGCAATATGGGACATCGGGTGCGGCTGCGGGGAACGGTAACATACCCGAATCTATCCGGAACCAGTTGGGTCCAGGATGCGACCGGCGGCGTCATGCTCCAGGACCGCGACGCGGAGGGATTGGCCGCGGGCGATCGGGTGGATGTGGTGGGCTTTCCGGCCATCGCCGGGTTCGGCCCCGCAGTGCACGGGGCTGAGGTGAAGCGATTGCAAGCCGGCGCGCCGCCGTCGCCCATGCGCATTACCGCCCAGGACGCTATGAAAGGCGAATTTGACGATCAACTGGTGCAGATCGAGGGCAAACTTGTGGACCGGCTGCAACAGCCAGGAGAGCAGGTTCTGGTGATCGAGTCCGGTGAAATGGTCTTCAACGCGAGTCTGCCCAGCCGCGGCGTGGCGCAATCCTTGCAGCCCGGTACGCGCCTTCGCCTGACCGGGATCTGCTCGGTGGAAGTGGAGCAATCCCATGACCTGATCCTGCCACACGCGTTTCGGCTGCTGCTCCGGTCTCCGGCCGATATCGTCATACTGGGCGTGCCACCGTGGTTGACGGCGGACCGAGTGGCCCCGATCCTGGGGGGAGCCGCGGTGTTCTTGATCGCCGCCCTGGCTTGGGTGGTTCTTCTCCACAAGCGGGTCCGGGCTCAGACCCTCACTTTGAGCGCCCAGACATTGCAGGTGCAGGCCGCTCATCAGCGGACCCGCCATGCGTTACAGAAAGCGTGCGAGGCCGAGGCACTGGGCCTCGACAGCCAGCGCATTCTCGAGCTCATCGCCAGGGACGAGCCGGTGGATCTGATTGTCGACCACATCGCCGAGGCCGTGGCGCTGCACTGCGAAGGCGCGGTTTGCGCGATCCTGTTGGGGCGGCCGCACAGCCCACAGGTTTGCGTGGTGCCCGCTCTGCCTGGCGGCTGGCTGGAGGCCTTGAAGCGGATCGACGTGAGATCGGTTTCGTTCAGTCCCGAATTCCGGGAGCCCAAACGGTTCTCGGACGACCCGGCCTGGGCGGAGTTCATCGATTCCCAGCAAAATGCGCGTTTCCGGACGTTCTGCTCGGCGCCTATTATAGTTGACGGCGCCACGGCCGGTGCGGTCGCCGCGTTCTTCCGGGAGGACAAGCGCTCCGCGGAAGCGCAATGTGCGCAACTCGGCTTGTGGTGCAACATTGCCGCCCTCGCCATTGATCGGCGCCGGCTGCACGACCAGTTGTCCCACCGCGCGCAGCACGACGGTCTTACCGGGCTGCCAAACCGGGCGCTGCTCTATGAAAGGCTGGAAGTCGAGATTGAGCGCGCCGCGCGCGGCGCAAATCTACTGGGATTGCTCTATATAGACCTCAACGGCTTCAAGCAAATCAACGATACCTATGGTCACGACGCCGGGGATGTGGTTCTACGGGAAACCGCCGGGCGCATGACCCACGGTGTGCGCCGCGGAGATACGGTGGCGCGCATCGGAGGCGATGAGTTTGTGGTATTGCTGCCCCTGCTCAGCCGGAGAGACGATGCCGAACAGATTGCGGATAAGATCGTGAAGGCGTTGCGCGAGCCTATCTACTCGAACCAACAACGGCTTTCGGTTAATGCGAGTATCGGCATTGCCATATGGCCGTTTGACGGAGACCGGGCGGATCCGTTGCTGCGCTTCGCCGACGCGCAGATGTACGCGGAAAAGAGACGGCGCTGGTACGACGCGCCGGTAACGGCGGAGCAGCCGGCCACTCCTTCGGGACCAACCGGGCCGTATTCCAAGAGTCGCGCCTGAACGATCCGGTGGGACCCACGTCCAGGTCCATCGCCAGCCGAATAGAGCGTTCAGCAGCAAGCCGCCCAAGAGAGTTGCGGAAAGATAAGCACAAACGATTGCCGCCCACGGACATTATTCGTCCGTCGCCGCGCGCACCCGCTGGGTATACATTGGCAGCAGTTGCGTTCCCGTTCGTGTCTTCCGCACGCCGGCATTTGTGCAAGCGAAAACAATGAGCTGCATTTTGGCAGGTGATATCATTTAAAAGACTGGGTTGTGACAGTGCCCGTATCCAGCGCCATCAATATCTTGATCGTAGCGGGTGCGGCGTTGTTGAGCGCCCACCTGTATTTTTCGGGCTTAAATCGCCGATACCGGGCCTTTTTCCTTTTCATGGTGTTCTTCACTCTGCAGAATACGGCCTTCGTGGTGGTCGCCTCCAAAAGCGACGCCTACCAGAAGTTCTGGGTCTTAACCGAGCCGATCGAATGGTTGTTCTATGTCTGGATCGTTCTGGAATTGTATTCGTTGGTCCTCCAGGACTACCAGGGCCTATATACAGCGGGGCGCTGGTCGCTCATTGTCGCGGTTTGCTTAGCGTTGCTGGCTTCCGGCTTCAGCCTGGTGGTTCCCTCCCAGGCTACGCGGCAAGGACACCTGATGGCGTATTACTACGTGGCCGAGCGCGCCGTCTACTTCAGCCTGGTGGTTTTCCTGTTGACGATGCTGGCTCTGCTCATGCGGTATCCCATCACGCTGAATCGCAACGTTATTGTCCACAGTGTGGTGTTTTCAGTTTACCTTCTTAGCAATACGGCCATTTTTCTCTTGTTGAGCACGCGCGGCTTCGGGGCAATACGAATAGCCATCTTCGCCACTCAGGCGGTCAACCTGGGCGCGCTGGGAACGTGGCTGGCGATGTTGAACAAGGCAGGGGAACAGCGCCGGCAGAGACTGCACCCCGCCCGGCTGCCCGGCCGGGAGGAGCAGTTGATCGGCCAATTGAACAGCCTCAACATGGCGTTGATGCGGGCTGCCAGAAACTAGACCCTTGTTTTTCGACTAATTAGCGGTGAGGGGAACTGTTTGCGCGATCTGAGGCGCCGTCCCTCCTCGGGCAAACTGCTGGAGGACCATCATCGAAGAGGTTCGTGAGAGGTGAGGCGGCAGCGAGCCGGTGCAGAGCTCTCAAGGACCGAGACCCTGCGCCGGATTAAGGGAGGAAACCATGGTTGAGTCTTAACAACCTCCGCAGACTGCACGCGCAGTCAGATTCTATTGACCGGCGACGTGCCAGGTCGAGTCCTTGTGAAATGCTGTCATCGCACTTGCGAGCGCAGAAGTGTTCGTTCCAAGATCCTTTTCATAGACGACATCGTTCGATGTGACTATGAAGGTCATCACCCCAGAGGATCGATATTCCGCCGGATAAGCGACTAACGCGAAGTTGCCAGTAGTGTTGCGCTTGGTTCCATTAGCCTGGATTGCCGGCAATAAGTGGAAAGAGTAACCATCCGACAGTACGCGTTCGTCGCCAGCTGATCCGTAGGCGGCTTTCGCGGTCAAACTCGTGAAGGAGTTGACGGTCGAATCCGCGGGCGCCGAACTGGCACGATATTTCTTTACCGCGGCAACGAATTCGTGGCAAGTCGCAATCGCGGTGAGTTCATTGTCGCCGACTCGGCGGAACGTAACTTCTTTCCCGCCCGCTTCGGGATCGAAGCGCCATGCGCCATTTGTTGCAACAAGACGGATCGGGAATGGCCAGTTCTCGGCGCCGATGTAGAGGGTTACCGAGCCGTCGGACTCGCGACCCACGCGATGCATCTCCTGGTATTTTCGGACGAACAGTTCGCGGTCGATCTTATCCTGGCCTGGATCACGCGAGGAGATCAATTCCGCGGGTCCCCCGAGGATTTTCGCGACGGCCGCCTCATCGTTGCTCTGTACGGCCTGGAAAAGAGTTTGAATTGCGGCTGACGGGAACGCCGGCTGCGCGGATTGTTGCGCCAGCGCCGAGTAAGCGCCATTGGTTGCCCACATCGCAACGATCGCGAGCGGAATTATTGCGGATCGGGCTTGCCATGAAAACCGTTGGGCCCATACGTTGATCATGTTTATCATTTCGCGTGTCATTGTTTAGTCACCTCATTCAAACTTATCTGCGGCCCCCGCCGCCGTGAAAGCCTCCGCCGTGGAAGCCGCCAAAGCTGGACTGTCCGCGGAAGGAATTGGCTCTGGCATTCCCACCATGGTTGAACCCACTGAAGGCACCGGAATGCCTTCCTCCGGAAGGATGTGCCGTATTACCGTCATGAAACGCCTCATGCCCACCAAAACTCTGGCCGCCATGATTGAAGTTCGTTCGACCAGCACGAAAACTATTGCGATTCGGGCAAATCGGTAAGAAGATGGATTTCCGACTGTAATTCGCGGCGGCCTTCGATCATCTTCAACCAATTCAAAAAAAATCCTGCTCTGATGCCGGAGCGATAGCCCTTAAGTTGGGCTTGCGCAGCTCCGCGAGTTTGCCCAGTTCGCCGAGAAATCCATCGACAGCTTGCCAGGCCGAGGAATTCGTGGCCAACAGGTGGAGTTCCGAGAAGGCTCGACTGGTCGTCGCTAGCGCCAGCACGCCGGAAGTTCCGTAATATAGCCCGGCGATGCCCGACACCGTTACCCCGAACAGAGGATCCGCAAAGACTTTCAAGTGCGCAAGGTCGATTCGACCTCATTGGCCACGCACAATTCCGTGCTTGGCGAAAATCCGATAAACGGCGGCGCGGCTGAGGCCGTGCTTTTGTGCGAGTTGGCTGGTGCTCCAAAGTTGACCAATCACATCGTAAAGCACCTCCCAGAGAAGGGCGCGTTCTTTCTCTGGCGGCCCTGCTGGCGGATCCCATAAGCCGCGAATCCCCTGCGCTGCGAACCGCTTCCTCCAGTGGATCACCTCCTTCCGGGGCATCAAAAGCTCGGCCGCGATCTGCTCGTGATCGCGGCCCCCGGCGGCCGCCAGCACAACCTGTGCCCGAGCCTGGATCTTTGGCAGATCTGGCGAGATCGCCAGAGCATCGAGAATCGTACGTTCCGGGGCGGAAACTGTCACGTGTTCATTATCCCGGAACCAGGAAAGATGTCGCTGCCGCGCGCCGGATGAACACGCTCTCTTAACCCGCTACCATCCTGCGGAAGCCATCGAAGTCCTGGGCCGCCGCCTGCGTCAGTTCGAACAGCTTCGCCAACAAGTCCTCCGCCTGTCCAAACTCCACCTTTAAGCTGCCCAGCTGCAAGTGCACGCCAGAAGGCAAATCGCCCATAGTTCGCAGGCTTGTATCCCTGGCCACCGGCAGGATCACCCGAGCTGCCGCCCGATGCCGCCGGGTTTCTTCCAGGGTTTCATGGAGGCGTTGCCGGCGGCGCTGTTCCATGACCAATTCCGCGCCGTTTTGGAAAGGCTCCAGTTGCCGCAGCAAGGCTAGGCGGTCCACCAGATAGGCCTGGCCGGATTGCCAACCGCCAAAAGAATGCATCAACTGGAGTGCGCGTCGGCGCCGGACGCCAAAGATGCGTTCGCACATGGCCCGGTCGATGACGGGCGCTTCCACCGCCGTCAACTCCTCCACGGATCTCGGCAACCCGAAGTAACCAAGTCTTTTTCATAGGCATTCCATCCTCCTCCTCCTTGCTTGCTGTTTGTGCACGACCGTGCACTCAGCTCGAAATATAGTTGATGATAATCCCTGTTATCGGCAACTAACACGCTGCGCCTGCAATTGGACCGCAGAAACCGTCTCATGGGCCAAAGA
>JBEKPZ010000344.1:0-7484 GCA_049520215.1 Bryobacteraceae bacterium
TTCTGAATTGGTCGTTGTGAGGACAACCGAATCCAGTGTTTCAAAGGAGCCTCGCTCCACGCTACGTTGGCAAAAGGGAAGGTGCTCGATGCGGGACTACCGCGCAGCGGTTTAGTTCACTCACGGATTGCCGGCGGATATCCGCTTTTCGAGAACGGCTCGAGGTCGCTTTGAAATGGTCCAGCCCGACCAACCAGGCACGCCTGCCAGCAAAGCTCGCCAGAGGGCCGTCGCCTTTGACGAATCGGGGAGCCTCGGAGGTCACGACGGGATCATCGTATGGATCGAAGGTCGTCCGAATTTGCCAGTGGAAGTCCGCCATCCCAAGCTGCGCTGTTCTTGACCTACTCGCGCAAGTGTCCAATGGTGAAATCGTGTTTTTCGGCACCGGTCAGAGGGCGAAAACCGTCGTGGGTGAGGGACTGGTCCGCGAGGTTGAGCATCGTTATGCCCGCCATCTTTGCATTCGCGAGGGCTTGGGCCCAGTCTCCGGGCGGATGCAGGACCCTACGGCATTAGAGGAATGTTGTCTGATGAAGCAGGCAACATTCCTGAAAGGATAATGCCCCCACCCGGGGGCCGCGGAACACAACCGGCGAGGATCGAGTCTGTGCCCACCGGTTACTTACATGCTGGGCCGCTTTGCCTGGGCTGTTCGGCCGTGATGCTCTCAACCCCGATCCGATAGACAGGCCGGTTGATTTCCACAACCGATTCCGCGCCGGCCCATCCCGCAAAGGGTTTCGTGATTGTGTCTTTTTTCTCGCCGGTTTCCACCGTAACATCAGTTGTGGCCTGTGCATCCGCGCCCACATTGATTTTGATGATGCCCTCCCTCTTATCGCGGCTGACGACCACTCCCTTGACATCGACCAGTTGTCCCACGAGTTGCTTCATATCTTTGGTGGAGTTCAGCATGTAGATTGCGTAGGGAACAGGTATGACACTCCCGTCGGGTGCGAGTTCGGTTACCCCGACGAGGACAAACTGGGCGAAGTGCTCGCCGGCGTGAAGGCAGCCGGTAATGCTGATATTTCTAGCGATCTTCGGATCCACGGGGTCGCCATCGGCGGCCCGCACGAGCGGCGCGAGGGCCGCGGACGAAAGGATCAGGGTTGCGAAAATCGATTTTCTTGTAAGTCCGTTGAGCATAGTATACCTCCTGGTGATAAGGCGGCCAGGCTTTGTGCCTGGTATCCGCATGAGGTATCGGGCACGCGGATGGCCGGAATGGAGTGTTCCGCGAGATGATGATTCTAAAAGGTTCGAAAAAGCGGGCGGTTCTACGGGGCGACGTGAATTTGTCAGACGGCGATGGGCGGGTGATGAATGGGGGCGGCATTCGGGGCACCTGAACCGCGCTCAGTTCGCACGGAGGCAGGAGGCCTGGTGGACCCCGGTGAGATTCGAACTTACAACCACCTCGATGCCTTAAGAAACTCGCTAATGAGACAAATGGGTTAGCGAAGGGCGGTTTGGACGCCAGTGGGCGCCACAGACGGAGTTTTCACAGTCTGGGCCCCGCCTGGACTCTGGAACTCCACAGGTGGATTGGCCCAGTGCTTGCCTTCGCGCGCGTTTGCAAGCCGTCCTGATTGTTGTCGGCAGGGAGACAACATTTGGTCTCCCTTATTAGGGACGATCCGCAGTCCGGCAATGAGGTCCGAGCCATCGCTTCGACGAAGTTCTCCAGCGTGCTGAGATAGACATCGCTACGCTGCTGCAACTGCGAAACCGCCGCTTGCGTCATGTCAAGGGTCTGCGCGAGTTGTTGCTGTTGTCAGGTGGCGGGCGGCGCACATCCGTGCAGCGGCATCCCTTTAAGATCCTCGTCGGCGAGGCGGGGGGCTTCGGCCCTGGCCTCCGGCGACATCATCGCCCGAAGTTCGCTGAGCTTTGTCGTCTTTGGCATTGTTTTCCCGCTCCGTCCCGGCAACGTAGTTGTCGTAAGTCTAGTCTGCCAGCGGCACGTTCTTTTCGTACCACCGATCGACGCCCGTCTTGTCGCCGCCAGCCGGCAAGAGCGCCACGCGGCGAGGATCGAAAATGCAGATCCCCCGGTACGGGTGGCCCTGGTGTTGCACGCGGAGCTTACGCATCGCGGAGTGACGCGATCCGTTTACTTTGCTGCCGTACGGAAACGGGAGATGTGGGCCGCGCTCTTCCAACATTGGAGACGACTGGCTGGCCCCAATCGCCGCCGACTGGGAATTGTCAAAGAACGAGGGGGTTCCCAGCAGAACATCTTACGGCGAGTGCGGAGAGCCCTTTTCGGAGGGCTTGGATATTCTTTGCCGGCATTAGAGTAGCACGGGAGTTTCTTGAGATCGGAGGGGCCGGTCGTGCTTTGCTGTTGTTTTCAGTGGGTTATGGCGAAACGAACTTGGGTGACTCGCGCGGATTGAATGTGGGTGTCCGAAGCTAGGCGGCGCTGTTGTGACTCATTTCCTCGCGGATGATGCGGCGTAGGGTCTCTTCCCACTTTGGGGTTTTCCCCTCGACGTATTCGCGCAGCGCCGAGTTGATTAAGGTTTGGTATCCGACCTTGCCGCCAGACCGATCGGCCATGGCGCCAAAATAGTCGATCAGGTCCTCATCCAGGCGGATGGTTATTCTCACTTTTTCGGGTTCCGAAGGTGGCTCGGCCAGGACGCGGCCCTGCTTACCTTTGCTGAAGTCGTAGGTATCCTTCATCGTTGTGCCTCGTACTGTTGGCGCTCGGACCGCCCCGCCGTGCGAGCGGAAACGATTCGAATGTTTTCGCCGCTGTAGCATGCGCCCTTTGATTCCCGCGCCGAGTGTCGCAAACCGCTGCTCATCCGGATCGCTTTCATCGTCGCGAATCGTGATTGCATAGTCGCCGTCGAATACGCCGGACGCTTCCGAGAACTGCACCCCGCGCTTTCGAACACTTGCCGCAGCCTTGTGCGAGTCCCATTCAAAAAGCACGACTCCAGTGTACATATGATTATATGCACAGCCAACAGGAGCTTGAGCTGCACGTTGCGGGACAACCGGCTCGGAAGGGACATACAATCGTGGAGACCGGTCCCGGCCGCGCCTTTCGGGGAAAGCTGTAGGCCGACCCTGGAGTTCCGACTGTGCCGCCATGCCGAATGGGAGATGAGCCGCCGCGGCATCTCGCTGGCGCTAGTCCCGGTTGTCATGGACCATCCGGAGAAACGGCTTGTCGACGAGTTCCGCGTGCCGTTGGATTTTGTCAGCCGCGGTGATCGTTCGCAGGTGGGAGAATGTATTTGTTGCTGAGTCGTGCGATGGTAACGGCCTATCGGACCAGCAAGATTGAGAAGTACTGGAGCGCCGAATGAGATTAGTTTACGACCCTGAAGTTGACGTGCTCAGCGTCTTGCTGAACGACGCGCCGGTGGCGGAAAGCGATCAGGATAAACCTGCCGTCATCCTGGGCTACGACGCCGGCGGCAATATGGTCGGTTTCGAGATTCTCGATGCTTCAAAGCGCATGGCGAATCCTATGTCGGTCAAGTACGCCGTTACGCCGCCACTTTGCCGGCCGGCATGATGGTCGAAAACTGGAACCACGGCGCGGCCTGGGAGGCCGCCGCAGGCTGAGAGCCTGCCCCACATGAGAGGCAGTTCAGCTAAGGGTCGAAAAAAGGCCGATTAACAATCGGCCTGCAGGTTGGCAACCTGCCCCACGGCAAATAGCCAAAGTCCAGTCACAGGCTAAAGCCTGTGCTACCTACATGCCGCTCCACTTCAGCAGGCTGGAGCAGGGCCTTGTCAGGGGGTCGTCGCAATGGTTGGGGCTGATGCGCAGCGCGTAGCCCAGGCGTCCGGTGCGTTCGGGCACGATCTCCTTCTCGAAGACGGCCACGGTTCCGTCCTGCCCGGTGGAGGGCAGCACCATCACTTCGGTGTCCTCCAGGCCGCCATCGGTGCCGACGCGCCCCATCACCACTTCCACGCGCACCTCGGAGGCATGCAAACCGGCCAAATCGATGGCCGCTCGCACGGGAACCGGGCGTTCGCTCAGGATGGTGCCCACGGGCGGCGCGCCCGTCTCGACGAAGCGCACGCGGTCCCAGATCAGCCTGACGCGCTGGTTCCAGGCGGCCTCGGCGCGGGCCTCCTGGTACCCGTTGGCGCTCAACCGCACGGCGTCGGAGTGCGCCGGATCGTAAAATTCGCGCGCGTATTCCGACACCATGCGGCGCGAATCGAACTGCGGCGTCAGAGCCATCAGAGACTGCTTCACGCGCTTCAGCCAATCGCGCGGAATCTGGTCGCGGCGCTCGTAAAACAGCGGTACGATCTCGTTTTCCAGCAGATAGTAAATCTCGCTGGCGTGCAGCGAGTCCTGCTCGTCGGAATAATGCTCGCGGTCGCCGATGGCCCAGCCGCCGGATATTTCGTAGGCTTCGTCGAACCAGCCATCCAGGATGCTCAGGTTCAGCACGCCGTTCATGCCGGCCTTCATGCCGCTGGTGCCGCAGGCCTCCTGGCCGCGCTTGGGGGTATTCAGCCACAGATCCACGCCCTGCACCATTTCGCGGGCGACTTTCATATCGTAGTCCTCGATGAAGACCACGTGCTTCCACAGATCGCGGTCGCGCGAGAGCTGCACGATATCGCGGATGAAATTCTTGCCTTCGTTATCGCGCGGGTGGGCTTTGCCGGCGATGACGATCTGCACCGGCATATCCTTATTACACAGGATGCGCTTGATGCGCTCCACGTCGCGGAACAGCAGCGTAGCGCGTTTGTAGGTGGCGAAACGGCGCGCGAAACCGATGGTCAGCGCGTTGGGATCGAGCACCTCTTCGGTGTGCCGCATCTCCGCCGCCGAAGCCTGCCTGCGCAGCGCCGACCAGCGCTGGCGCTCGCGCACGAAATTGACCAGGCGGCGCTTGCGGCGGCGATGCACTTCCAGCAGTTCTTCGTCCGGGATCTCCTTGACCTGCTCCCATATGGCCGCATCGGCGAGCCGATCGCGCCAGTCCGGCTGCAGATACTGATCGTAGAGCGCGGCCAGATCTCCATTCAGCCAGCTTGTGAGATGTACGCCATTGGTGACGGAACTGACCGGCACTTCCCAGACCGGCAATTGGGGCCACAGGTCGTGCCACATTTCCTGCGAGACATCGCGATGCAGCTTGCTGACGGCATTGCGGTGGGCGGAGGCTTTCAGCGCCAGGATGGCCATGGAGAAGCGCTCTTCGCGATTGGCCGGATCGCGGCGGCCCAGCGCCATCAACTGGTCGAAGTCGATGCCGATGTCGGTGCAATAAGCGTTGAAGTAGTGATACATCAAGCCGGGGTCGAAGAGGTCGATGCCGGCCGGGACAGGCGTGTGGGTGGTGAAGATATTGCTGGCTCGGGTGGCCTGCAGGGCTTCTTCGAAAGTCAATCCATGTTCGCGCTTGAGCACGCGCACACGCTCCAGCGCCAGGAACGCGGAGTGGCCTTCGTTCATGTGATAGACGGTGGGTTCCAGGCCCACGGCCTTGAGCGCACGCAACCCGCCCACGCCCAGCACGAACTCCTGCCGCATGCGCGTGTCGGTATCGCCGCCGTAGAGCGAGTCGGTGATGCTGCGATCCTGGGGCAACTGATTCTCAGGGATATTGGTGTCCAGAAGGTAGAGGGTTACGCGTCCGACTTCCATCTTCCAGACCTGAATCATGACCTTGCCGGTGGGCAGCCGGACGAAGACTTTGAGGTTCTCACCCTGCGCATCGAGCACCGGAGTAACGGGCAGGGTGTAGAAATCGTTAGTCGGATAGCGCTCCTGCTGCCAGCCGTCGGGGTTCAACACCTGGCGGAAATAGCCCTGCTGGTAGAGCAGGCCGACGGCGACCAGCGGCAGGTCGCAATCGCTGGACGATTTCAGGTGATCACCCGAGAGCACGCCGAGACCGCCGGAGTAGATGGGGAGGCACTCGGAAAGGCCGTACTCAGCCGAGAAGTAGGCGATCATTTTGCCGTCGGTGCGCGGCTTGCCGCCCAAGACGTGCGCATCGTAGCGCTGGCAAGCCATGTTGTAGAGCGCCAGGTAGCGCGGGTCGGCCGCCGAGCGCTGCAAGATCGCGCGCGAGACCCGGCCGAGCATCAGCACGGGATTATAATTGCACTCCCGCCAGAGATTTGCGTCCAGCCTGCGGAACAGAGCGCGGATCAGGGGTTCCCAGGCCCACAGGATGTTGTAGGCCAACTCCGGCATGCGGGACAGTTGCTCGGGCAGCGCCGGGCGAACCAGGAATTCATGAACAGGTTGGATACGAAATGGCATTTCGAAACGATTGCGCTCTTTCTAAAATAGCAGCAATCGGGTGGAGAGCGGGCGCACCTTGCGTGCGCGAAGGCCGCGGCCTCCGCCTGCACCTCCGCGTCCGGCAGCGGGACGGGGGCGTCCCGCGCGGTCCAGGGGGACCGCCCCTCCAAGACCGGAGCCAGCGATTACCCGGCGAAAGCGCGGAGTATCAGTTTTGAATTGAAATGAACTGGCCGTAATGGCTTTCCAAGGGCAGATAAATCGCTCCACGCGGACTGGTTCTCACCAACAATCATGCACGCGCGTACTGATCTATACACATAGGCAGTTACGCTTTTCATAATTCCTCTTTCTATCCTACTTAGCACCTCGAAGAGAGGTACCCTTATATATGTCGAATAGAAATGCCGACTAGAAGATACAAAGGAGTAATAATGCGTAGTAAGATTCTGCTGGCGACTTTGGCGATCGTGACGCCCGCCCTTTTGTCCGCTGGACTGTTGGATACCACCGTAACTATCGGCATCCCCACCATGGACGACTATTTCTTTTACACCGAGTGCACTGGGACCGCTCCATGCTCGGTGAATTTTGGTGTTATAAATCACGGAAATCCGGTGCCGGCGGTAACAAATTACGCGATCCCGCAGACGGTCCCCGGTTCCGTCGTTTCCGGATACTTGAGCGTCCTCGGGCTCAATCTTACCGGAACGGATGTGGTGGTTGGCCTCGCGAGTAACGTTGCCATTGCCGGCAGTCCCTGGCCCTTCGCGACGTCCGAGGCAAGCATTATAACCGACCTTCAAACCGCGAATACGGCGGCTCTATTGACCTTCTTCTCGGATCCGGCGATCCTCTCCGATTGGGTCTCTTACAGCGCGGGCACAACTACCACGGGGAACATTGGGGAATTCTCCACCGGTACAGTGGTTGGCTCCATTTCAACGAATCTGCCGTCGGGTGTCCCGGAACCGGGAACGCTCGCGTTGCTGGGCTGCGGGCTGGCCGCGCTGTTTTTTGTCCGTCGCAAGGCTGGGGTCCGTCCCTAGTCTAGTCTGGTCTAGCAGCAATGCTGTTCACTTAATGATGTTTCGGTGAACAGTATTGGGTCTAGTACTACTGGGTCACTAAATAAAACACTTTGGTGTAGAATTGTTTTGTGGGATCACGCCTTTCCGCGCCAGGCCCACAAGAGAAACGCTTCGCGGCATATATAGAGGGCCTGGCGAAC
>JBEKPZ010000345.1:0-7456 GCA_049520215.1 Bryobacteraceae bacterium
CGCGCCCAGCGGTCGCACACATTGATCATGTGGCGCGGCTCCAGCCATTTCAGCTTGCTGACCAGGGGCGCGAAGGGATACTTCCAGTAGCCCCAGCTCTGGTTGTTCCACATCAACATCTCGTCGGCGCTGGGCGACCCTTCCGGCTCGAACGTCACGGGATGGCCAGTCTGGTCGGAGGCTGTCCGATAGGCGCGCGGCATCCCGTTGAAGGTATCGCCGTTCACGCCATCGGCTCCGATCTCCGCCATGAGCTGCGCAGCCGCGTTCCAGTACGGCTGGGCAACGTCGCGCGTACCGGTGTCCCACGGCATGCTCGGAAAGAAGACCCGCACGCCGCGGCGATGGAAATCTTCGACCATCCGGCGCAAGCCTGCAACGCCGCCCGGCAAATCGCGAGCCAGGTCCCACTGGTTGCGGTTGTCGATGCCGATATTCGGATACACCGGCCAGATCAGAACGCTGTCGATGCCGCCGTAGCGCTTGTCGAGATCGTCCAGGTAGCGGTCGACGGTATACTTCCCGGCCGCCGGATCGTAGAAATAGCGCTCCTCGGCCATCATTTGCGGCTGGATGAAGTTGCGTTGCGTCCACAGGAGTTCGGGCCGCCGGTATTCGGCGTCGTCGTAGCCCATGCGGATGAGGCGCTCGTGCCGCCACTGGCGCAGGTCGTTGAGCCACGCCTGGTGTTCGCCTCCCGCGGCCATCTGCCATTCGCTCAGTTCCGCTACCCAATCCGGGGTGGATCGTCCGCCAGGACCCGGTATCTGGCTTCCATCCGGAGCATATCGGGTATCCTGTGCCGCCGCCGCGAGCGTTGCCGCGAAGAAGATGCCGATCAGTCGCTTCATCACCGAAGAACATATCACGCCTAAGCAGCGGTTGATTAAAATTCCGAAATACGCCGCAACCCGGTAAAGTTTTCCAGCGCAGGGTAGAAATGGGCGAAAACTCACCAAACCGCGCGCGTAAGTCCTTGACATTCAGTGCACGGGATATCGGCGCGAAAATTGCTGTACCGTGGGCGAGGAGCTTATGACACGCATCACACTCAGCGCAGGGTTTCTGGTGGCGACGCTGCTTACCGGCGGTTGCGCAACCAAGAAATATGTACAGACCACCACCGCACCGATTCAGGCCAAGGTGGACCAGGTCGGCGACCAAACCAACAAGAACGGCCAGCAGATCCAGCAGACCCGCACTGACCTGACGGCCAACATCAACGGAGTCGACGAGAAGGCCCAAAACGGCATCAGTGCCGCGAAAGAGCAGGCCATGACCGCCCAGAACAGCGCGCAAAACGCCATGAACAGGGCCAACCAGGCGGCGGATCTGGCAGGCAAAGACTCCGAGGAGATCCGAAGTCTGCGGACACAGGTTTCCAACCTCGACGACTACAAGCAAGTCTCCGATCTGACCATCCCGTTCGGCTTTAACAAGTACACGCTCACACCCAAGGACCGCGAGGATCTGGACAACATGGTGGCGAATGCCTCGAAGAACAAGCGCTACTTCATCGCCGTGGAGGGCTTCACGGACCGCGTTGGCTCGCGCCAGTACAACGAAGCGCTCAGCCGCAAACGCGCCGATGCCGTAACCGCATATCTGGTGGCCAAGCACGACATTCCCATTTACCGCATCCACATGATTGGACTTGGCCCGGAGAAGCCGTTGGACGACGGCCGCACCCGCGCTGCGCGCGCCAAGAACCGCCGCGTCGAAATCAAAGTTTTCAGCGCCGACGAGAGTTATTCCCTCTCGCAGTTGCCATCGTCCCCGCAACAGGCGCAGGCTCAACTATCGCAGCAATAACACCGTCGGCCGCGCAATGCCGTCGTTAAGCGTCGGGTGGGTCCCTCGGGACCCGCCCCTTTTTTTGCCTTGTCATGCGAGACTGGTCGCGCGCGCGGTCTGTGTGCGCAACGCCCGCCACCAGACGTACAGACCCAGCAGGCCGGTGGTCACTTCCAGCAAAGTCCCCGTCAGAAACAGGCTTCGGGACAACTGCCGCAACTGTTCTCCCATAATCGCCCCGGTGAGCTGTAGACCCAATCCTCCGCTGAGCAGCATAAGGCGGCGGTTCGGGCGGCGCGCAGTGACCAGCAGCGACCAAAGGATGAGGTCCAGAACCGCCGCGCAGATGTTCAGGTCGCGGCTGATCAGAGTCATCTGGAGATTGAAGTGTGAGCTGTGGTGGATCGCGTAGGATACGGCGAAGATCAGAGCCGCGGCCAGAACCAGCCAGTGGCGCTCGATCGTCTTTTGCTTGGAATGCCGGGCCGCCTCGTCGATGAAAGCGATCACCACGCAAAAGACCAGCACATCCAGGATCACCTCATCGATCCAGTAGTAACCGTCCTGCACCCTGCGGGGCGCGGCCTGGAGTGCGATCTCTACCACCGTTGACGCGAGTAGGGAAAGCGCGTAGGCGAAGACAAACGGATACTCCCGGTAACTTCCGCGCACCAGGGCGGAGATCACCCGTAGGTTAAGCCACAGGCCAATCGCCCAAGCGCCATATTGAAGGGCCAGCCGCATTCTCCTCCGCGGGAAGGCCTTTCCTTTTGCCGGAGATCACGTGGCGGCGCTGTTCAAGCTGTTTTGCCGTCCCATGGGTCTGGCGGGAAGGTCGGGCCATGCGCTACTTTACCATCCCACGGATCGGGTGGGAAGGTCGGGCCGTGCGCTACTTTGCCATCCCACGGATCGGGTGGGAAGGTCGGGCCGTGCGCTACTTTGCCGTCCCACGGGTCGGGTGGGAAAGTGGGGCCATGCGCAACTTTGCCGTCCCACGGGTCGGGTGGGAAAGTGGGGCCATGCGCTACTTTGCCATCCCACGGATCGGGCGGGAAAGTGGGGCCGTGCGCAACTTGCGGACCCGCCACTGCGGCGAATCCATAAGCAGCCAGCCAAACCAGGACCGCCAGGCATACCGCCAAGCGAACTAACCGGCTCTTCGAGACAACGTTCATGTACTTCTCCCTTGTAGTGAAATTCGACACTAGCATTCGCCGGACATCATCCGGGGCACTTCTCTTTCAAAAAATCGGGCTGATGTAACCGGTAGTGGTAAAGTTTGGGTTTTGTTTCACTCGAAGTGTATCGCAGATTTGGGGTAGACAGAGGATAACATGGGAAGTCGCGGGCTTTTTCGCGTATTAATACTAACAAATCGCCGACGCAACGTTAGCGAAAGGCTAACCAACGGGCGTTCCCTAGTCGCCAGGGGTGTACTGCCGTTGTTCCCGCACGGTCCTCTCGGCATATTTGCCGTCCGCCAGGAAAGGCCTCTGGCCGGGCCATTGCAGGCGCATGTCCGCGGCCACCTCGTCGACCATGGCCATCGTGACGACCTTAGTCTCCAGGGCGAATGCGGTGAGCAGAAGATTGTCGCACATCGCGTTGATTAGCCGGGGAATGCCCTGCGTGCGGAAGTGGATCTCGCGCAGAATCTCTGGCGGGAAAACGGTCTGTTCTTTCAAGCCGGCCCGCGTCAGCCGGGAGTGAATGTACTCCAACGTCTCTTCCAGTTGCAAGGGTTCCAGCACGCAGCGGAGAGCCACACGCTGTTTCAACTGGCGGAACTCGGGGGCTTCCAGTTTGCGGTCCAGTTCGGGTTGGCCGGCCAGCAGAATCTGGAGCATCTTCCCGCGCCGGTTTTCCAGGTTGCCCAACAACCGGATTTCTTCGAGTACGTCCCAATCCAGGTTGTGCGCTTCATCGACGATGAGCACCGTGGTACGCCCCAGGTTGGCGCGCTCGAGGATCATCTCGTTCAGGGCGAACAGCACCTCGGTCTTGGAAGTGCGCGTGCACCGCAGGCCGAAATCGTAGGCGATCATTTCGAAGAACTGCTGGACATTCAACCGGGAGTTGAAAAGCGAGGCGTAAGCGATCTGCTGGGAATGCAGGAAGTCGCGCAAGCATTCCAGCATGGTGGTCTTTCCGGTGCCTACTTCGCCGGTTAGCACTACGAATCCCTTGCGGCTCTGCACGCCGTAGATCAGGTTGGCGAGGGCTTCCTCATGTTGCGCGCTCCGGAACAGGAACGACGGGTCCGGACTCATGTTGAAGGGATTCTCGGCGAAACCAAAGAAGGCTTTGTACATTGGCAGACTGGCTTGTGCTTATCTTAGCACGGTGGGGCAGAAAACCAGGTTGAAACCGCTCCCTGACGGTCGCGGCCCGGTAAACCTTGCGAAATCGACGTGACTGTTACGGAGCCGCGGCCGTCAGGGAGCGGTTTCCCCAAAACGGTTAAGCGTCCTCCAAGAACTTAAGGCTTGGCCGATTTCGTCGGGCTGATCAGGATGTGTGCGTTGCGGCCTTCCATGCGGGGCACGCTTTCAGCCGTGCCGTAGGCTGTCAGGTCCGCGGCAAAACGCGAGAGCAGCTTGCGGCCCAAGTCGGCGTGCGCGATTTCGCGCCCCCGGAACTGCACCACAGCCTTCACCCGGTTGCCCTCCTGGAGAAAACGGATGGCGTGATTCTTTTTGAAGTCGTAGTCGTGGTCGTCGGTATTGGGACGGAATTTGAGTTCCTTCACCTGCACCACGTGTTGCTTTTTCTTGGCCTCGTGCTGCTTCTTTTTCTGCTCGTATTGATAGTGGCCGTAGTCCACCGCCTTGGCGACGGGTGGCACGGCTGTCGGCGAGACGATCACCAGATCGAGTCCTAATTCCTGCGCTTTGCGCAGCGCGGCCGCGGTCGGCATAATTTCGGCGGTGCCGTCCGGGAAGACCGCGCGCACTTCGCGGGCGCGAATCGACTCGTTCACGTTCTCTCTACGGGCTGGCCTGCGAGGAGGTAAGTTTCTGCCTGGACCCATGTATGCTATCGAGCGGCTGCCTTGAGATTTGCCGCGGACGCGAAGCGGGACATGCTACCCCTTCGTGTGCCGGCTGGCCGGATGAAATCGTGGATGGAGGATAAAACCAAATCTAAATTCGCTGTCTTACGATAGTGTACGTCTAAATGCCGGCGATTGTCCAGCTTTTAAAATCAGGGTGTTCTAGGGCCGCTTTACCCGCCCAAAAGTGAACCGAACCTTTCCTGTACCCGTATCATCTAAACAGGACTGTGCCCACCTCTGCGCGGGAACCATTGGGACCGATTGCCGCCAGCTTAAATAGCGCGGCAAAGCCGTCTCCGGAGTGTGTCCGCGCACAGTTGGACAAGATTTTGGCGAGCGACGCATTTGCTGGCGCCGAACGGCCGGGGCGGTTCCTGCGCTTCGTCGTCGAGCAGGCGCTTGCGGGGAATCCGCTCAAGGAAACGCTGCTCGGCGTGGAGGTTTTCGGCCGGAACCCGTCGTACGACCCGCGCCTCGATGGCGTGGTGCGCGTGGAAGCCGTTAAACTGCGCTCGCGCCTGAAAGAGTATTACAAGACGGAGGGAGCCGGCGACCCGGTCCGTATCGATCTGCCAAAGGGCGGGTATCTCCCCTCCTTCGAAACGCTGCTCAGCCAACCGGCCGAAACCGTCGCCGCTCCGCCGGGCCGCGTGTGGTGGACGGATTGGCGGGTCATCGTTCCGCCTCTGGCGCTTGTCGCGATCGTTGCCGGCTACCTGCTGGCCCGGAAATCGCACCCCCGGCCCGCATCTCCGGATTCGTCCTCCATCGCCGTGCTTCCCTTTGTAAACCTGAGTTCCGATAAGGAGAACGAGTACTTCAGCGACGGCCTCACCGACGACCTGATCGATGCCCTTACCAAAGTCCAGGGTTTGCGCGTGGTCGCGCGCGGTTCCGCTTTCCAGTTCAAGGGAAAGAATCCAGACATTCGCACCGTGGGACGCCAACTCAACGTGGCCACCGTGCTGGAAGGGAGCGTGCAAAGATCCGGCGGCCGTTTGCGCATCACCGCCCAACTGAGCAGCGTGGCGGACGGCTACCACGTATGGTCGGAGACCTACGACCGCCGGCTCGCGGACGTCTTCGCCGTGCAGGATGAGATTTCGCGCGCGATCGTCGCGGCGCTGGAGGTTCGCGTAGCCGGCCATCCGGGCGGCCGCCTGGTGCAATCGTCGACGCAGGACCTGGAGGCCTATAACCTCTACCTGCAGGGCCGCTTTCACCTGAATAAGTGGCGGCCCGAAGGCGCCCGCAAAGGCATCGAGTACTTCGCCCAGGCCATCGCCAAAGACCCTGGCTATGCGCCGGCGTATACCGGCATGGCGGATTGTTACACCTGGCTGGGAGTGTTTGGCTGGACCGAAGCGCGGCAGGCCATGCCGCAAGCGCGCCGGGCCGCCAACCGTGCGCTACAACTGGATGAAACGCTGGCTGCGGCGCACGTTTCACTGGGATACGTCAAGGCCCTGTACGACTGGGATTGGCCGGGCGCCGAGCGGGAATTCAAACGCGCCTTGGAACTGAGCCCCGGCGATGCGGACGTCCACTTCGCCTACAGCGTGACGTACCTCACACCGCTGGGGCGTCTGGACGAGGCGCTGGCGGAAATCCAACGCGCGCTGGCTCTCGATCCTCTCTCGCCCTACAAGATTACCGGCGCCGGCATGATCTATAGCGACCGGCGCGAATACGATCGGGCCGTGGAACAGTTCCGCAAAGCCATCGAACTGGACCCCTCTTTCTATCACGCTTACGAGGAACTGCGGGGTGTCGAAACCGTGAGAGGCAGGCCCGCCGCGGCGCACGCGGTGATGCAGGCGATGCGCGCCGCTTTCCCCAATGTGGACGACGCCTCGGTCCGCGCGCGCCTTGCCGCGCAACAGGGCAGGCAAGCCGAGGCGCGCGGGCTGATTGAGAATTGGATTCGGGAATGCAATCGAACCGAAAGGCCCGGAAAATCCTGCTACGCCGCTCAGGTCTATGCCAGCATCGGCGAAAAGGATCTGGCCTTCGAATGGCTGGAGAAAGCATACGAGGAGCGAAGCCCGCTCCTCGTATACGCCAAAGTCATGCCCTACTACGACACCCTGCGCTCCGACCCGCGGTTCACCTCCCTGCTCAAGCGTCTCGGCTTGGGGAGTTGAGCGCGGGTCTACTTTCAAACCCTCACACTTTGCGAATTCGGCGGACCAGCAACAGCCCGCACATCGCGATGCCCATCAGCGAAAACGTGGCCGGTTCGGGCGTGCCGGGGCCGACCTGCAGATTAAGGTCGACAGGTCCTTCCAGGGAGAAGAACGATGAGCCGCCGTTGCCAAGCCCACCATTGCCAAAGGTTATCGTGCCCGTCATATCGGAAACGTTAGTCGCGGCAGCCAGCGTGTAGGGGCCGCCATAACCCGAGGGATCGGTGCTATTGACGCATGGGTTTCCGCCACCCACAAAGGTATACCCGGGGACTGTTGTGGTTTGGGCTCCGTTGACGTCGCCGCAGATGCCGTCCCCATCGAAAGCAAAGATGTCATCCGTTGAACTGGTCAGGGTGATGGATGTAATCGTCGCACCGCTGTTGTTGAGAATGCCGATAAGGTTGTCGTCACCCCC
>JBEKPZ010000346.1:0-7334 GCA_049520215.1 Bryobacteraceae bacterium
ACTTACACCGGGCCCAGGGGCGCGTATGGTTCGCGAAGTCCGGTAGTGTATCAGTTTCAAACTGATACACTACCCGAAATCCAGATGCCTTAGTTGTATACTTTGAGAACCGGGAAGCCGGAATTCCAGCAGTGGTTTCAGGGGGGCTGGGAATGACAGATTCTCGAAGACCGATGCCGGCGCTGGCAACGCTCGTCCTCGCGGCGGGATTGGCAGCGCCGGCAGGCGCGCAGACCATCCACGCCGGTAACGCCGCGGTCGGACCGGTCGATGCAGGCATCCTGGCGACGCCGGCGCCGGTCTGCCCGCCGGCCGCCGGCGCAGGCGTTATCAGCGTGCTCACCGGGCAGTACGACAACTATCGCGACGCGCACAACGGCAACGAAACCTGCCTGTATTCCACGTCAATTCAGAGTGGCGCCGTGACCTTGGCGGAGGCCTCGTTTTCCCCGCTCCTGGTCGATACGCCGCCGGCGAGCACCGGTTTGGAAGCGAACAACCCGATCTACGCGCAACCGCTCTATGTGTCTAGCATCACAGTGCTCAATCCGGTGAAGGGCACGTGCAAACCCTGCAATATGGTAGTTCTGGCGACCGCTTTCGGCAGCATCTTCGCTTACAACGCCGATAACGGAAACCTGCTCTGGAGCAGAACGGGAACGGGCGGCCGGCCAGGCACCAACTGGCTCTGGGCCGACGACTGCGGGGCGACCGGCGGTGTTGTCGGCGGAATTCCCGGCGTAGCAGCGCCATATACCAATCCCGGCCTGCCGTTCGCCGGTATCGTTTCGACGCCCGTAATCGACGCCGCTCCGCCGGCGCCTTATGCGTACACGATGTTCGTTACCAGCTTGTGCAAGACCGCGTCCCCGGCAGTGGAGCAGTGGTGGCTCCACGAAATCGACCTTGCGGGTCTGGCATCGGGAGCGGATGTCGCGGGACAGGATATCTCTACTGTCCAGATTCAACCGTCGGTCGGAGGGGTTCCCATGAATGTGCCGAACCAGTTGCAGCGGCCGGCACTGCTTGAGGTTAAGGTTCCCGGCGCCACTCTGAACCCGCTGATCTATGTGGCTTTCGGCGTGGCGGGAGGGGTGGAGGACGATGAGAGCACAAACCCGTACCACGGCTGGCTTTTGGGTTACACCCTCGCCAGCAGCGGGTCGCTGGCACCAGCACCGGCGCTGAACTTTGTCGCCACGCCAACCGGCTGCAGCAGCGGGGGTGGGACTACCCAGTGCCTGACGGGCAACGGCGGAGCGCCGGCCTGCGATTGCCTGCAGCCCAGCGGCTTCCAAAATGCCCCGAATTGGGGCGGCCTCGGCGGCGGCATATGGATGTCGGGCAAGGGGCCGGCGTCGCGGACGGATTCCACCGGCCTCGCGCATACGTTCGTGGGCACCGGGAATGGCGGTTTCCAAAATAGCGGCGCATCCAACTGGGGCGACAGTATTCTGGATTTCCATCTCTCGCAAGCCGGCGGCATGCCCCTCAGCCCCTCCGACTATTTCACCCCATACGGCGGACCGGGGGATTGCTGGATTGCCAACAACTGTTCGCCGGCGATTCAACCGACGCTCCAACTCACTTCCTGCGCCTATGATAGCCCCGGCGACGGCACCTGCAACCGCACCGTGGAACTCTTCAATGAGTACGATTGGGACATGGCGGTGTCGGGAATCGCTCTCTTCGACAAAGGCACGGCAGGGCACTATGCGGTGACTGTCGACAAGGGCGGCTACGGCTACCTGCTGTCGCAAGACCAACTGTTGGGCTTCGCCAGCGGCGACCCCGGCAACCTGTTTCCCTTCGCCGCGCCGGACACCTTGTGCAGCAGCACCGGCAGTACATGCCATCGCGCAACCAGCCTGGCGTTTTACAACAACACGCTTTACCTGTGGCCCTATCAAGAGGCGCTGAAGGCGCTCCATTTTAGCCAGAGCCCCATTTCGCCGGCGGGCTCTCCTACAATTTACACGGACGGCACCGGCACGGTCGTCACCGGCCCGGGTTGCGCCACCGGCAGCTGCCCGTGCAGCGGGGGCTCCTGTTTCACGCACTCGGTAATCCCTGGGGACCGGCTCATTGCCGACGGTTGCAGCGGACCTGCCTGTCCCGTCGTCACAAGCGTTACGAGCGACACACAGGTCACGGTGAGTCCAGCTTTCAGCCCGCCGATCCCCCAAAGCCAGCCAGTTCCTTACACGTATAGCGGTTATTTCGTCAATCCTGTCCGTGCTACGAATCCGGCGGGCAGTCAGGTCGGATACCCGGGCGGAGAACTGGCTGTCACCTCGAACGGGACCACCGCTGGGACAGGGGTGGTGTGGGGATTAATCGCGGAAAAGAACTCCCAGGAAAATCGCGTCGGCAGCGGCTATGTGAGCGCGTACGACGCAGTGAGCCTGAAACGGCTCTGGTCAACCTCGGCGCTTTCGAAGTTCAACCTTTCGCGGTTCGCGATGCCGACAGTTGTGCACGGGAGCCTCTTTATCCCCACGTACAGCATTACCGCGTCCCAGGCGAACGCCAGTTGCACATCCGCGGCACCATGCGTTGGCGTTCTGGTATACCAGGGCGCTGCGAACTAACACGTGCGGGGAGCGGCGGAGAATGGCCGGGTTCCGGGTGAAGTCCCTCACCGAGGCATACCAACGATGATCACCCATTTTTTGCGCAGGGGCTTATCCACCGCTTTGTGTGCGATGGCCGCGACCATGGCCTCCGCGGCCGGGCAGGCCAGCTTCCATCCCATCGCCTACATGGACCGGTTCGGCCAAGCCGTTGGAATTTCCGAAGGATCGCCCGGCGTCTTCTATTTTGAAACGGGACTAGCGGCCGCGGCCCTGTCGATTACCGCCCAGGGGACAAAAACCGTTCTTGCCACTTTCGCCGCCGGAACCAACTTCTCTTCGACGCTGATCAGTGGAGACGACGGCCGGTTTTATTCCGCCGTTGAGATCGGCGTGCGTCCGGCGAGCTTTTTTTCCATCGGCCCGGCGGCCGGGAGCCAGCAGGTGCATTCGTCTCCGGACCTGGTCCCCTCCCTCAGGCAGAACCTGCCTGACGGGACCTTTCTGGGTCTCGCGCTGGCTGCCAGTGGGGGCCCGTGGCAGTTGGCAAAGATCGATCGCAATGGCCGGTTGACTCCGCTCTACCAGTTCCCAGCGGGGGAGCGCGCGCAAAACGTCATCTACGCGAGCGACGGCAACTACTATGGCATCTCGGAAAACGGCCCCGGCTATCTCTTTCGCCTGACTGCGTCCGGCGCCCTTACCAAGCCGCTGACCTTCCCGGATCGAACGGTTGCCGGCCTCAACGCCGCACCCCTGCTACAGGGCAGCGACGGCAACCTCTATGGGGCTACTCCCTCTGGCGGCACAAATAGCACAGGGACCATCTACCGGCTCACCCCAGCCGGGCAGTACACCTTGCTCTACGCTTTTCCGAAAGACCAGAATTCCTGGCCGACGACGCTGATTGAAGCCAGCGACGGAAACCTGTACGGCGCCACGCTCGGTAGCATCCCCCGTGGAGGCCGCAGCGAGCTATTCCGCGTCACCAGAACGGGCGGTTTCACCGTGCTTTACGTCATGAAAAACCTGAGTGCAGATGGGGTTTGCCAATGTTCGCTGGTTCAGGGCAGCGACGGCAACATCTATGGGACGGCGGTCTCCGGCGGCCCCGCGAACGGCGGCGTAGTGTTTGTGCTCAACGCGGGCCTGCCCAAGCCCGTGCCGGTGGCGCGGCACTTCAACCCGCAATCGGGCTTGGCGGGCACTCCGGTGCGCATCTGGGGCGATCATTTGTTGGGGGCCACAGTGCGGTTCGATGGGCTGGCAGCCACGGAGTCGTCCAATAGCGGACCGAATTACATTTGGGCAAAGGTTCCGCGGGGTGCAGGAACCGGCCCGATCACCATCACGACGCCTGGCGGAACAGTCACCACGCACGCCAGCTTTACAGTCGAGTAGGATTGCGCTCCGGCAACGGTGCATCGAGGTTGCCCGTCGTCCGTCGCCGCGACCGCCGGCGTGCGGATGGGGATGCGCGCCGGGCGGAGGGTGCTGCCTCCGTGGTTTGCGCGGGGCCGGCCAGGCGGACGGCGCACCATTTTGCCAGCCCGCCGTCACCCAGGAGCGTCGCCGCGCCCACGGCACCGGGATGCCGACGCGCAGCCTGCACGCCCGTGGCGCGGTTGCGCCGGGCGATACTTCCGGCTGGCCGGGTTGGGTGGCATAACGCGCTTCGCGCCGCCCCGATGCCAGCCCGCCAGTCTCGCCGCCCGTGGTCCGTCGCCGCGACCGCCGGCGGGCGGATGGAAGGCGTGCCGCGGGGAGGGCAATGCGGTCATTACATACACGGTGCCGCACGGCGGATTGCGTTCGAAATGCGCCGTCATCTAAAAGCGCCGCCACAGCCACTTCACCGGGAGGCCAACGCGCCGCCGTGCGCCTGCGCGCCCGTCGCGCGGTTGGAGCACATCTCGCAATCCGATCCCCTGCCAGTTCCGGCGCGCCATCCCGCAGAGAGTCACATCTTTTGGCCGCTGCTCCTATACCAGGTAATACAGCGCATCCTCATCCCGCGAGACACCATCGTCCGGCCGGGGAGGGCCAAAGGAATTGTCCTCGTGTAGCTTATACGCCCTTCGTACGGCCTTGATCGTCGATGAGTACAGCTCCTCTTCTTCGAAGAAAACGGTGCCCGCTGGCATCCAATCCTGGAAATGCAGGTTGGCCATCGGCTTGGCGATCTCCGGACGGACTCCGCATAGCAGCACGGTTTTTCCCGCCCGGTGCATTTCATGCAGGAAATGTTCCAGCCGCTCGAAGAATACCACGTCCGGGTTGCGCGCGCGCTTCAACCGCAGCACCACGCAGCCTATGCCATCGTTGCCGCTGCGCTGCTTTAGGCCTTCGAAGCAGAGGTCCAGTTCCGGCGCCGATCCGAAGAACACCTCTCCCTCCAAATCGTAGATGATCACGGCTTTCGAGGGCGGATCCGCCGCTAACCGTTCCCGCACCACGCGTTCTTTTGTCACAACCAGATCGCTGCCTCGCAGCCTTGCCGCACGCGGAACAAACAGCAGGATGGAAACGGCTACGCCGATGAGGATCGAGAACTCCACGCTGATGAACACCGACGAGAAGGCGGTGATCAGCACCAAGCCGGCATCGTAGCGCGAAGCGCGCATCGCATATCTCAGGCGTTTCCAATCCACCAGCCGCGCGGCCGTGACCATTAACAGTCCCGCCAGGGCAGCCTTTGGGATAAACCGCGCGGACGGTGCCAGCGCCAGCACTACCACCGCGACCACCGCCGACGCGAACACCCCCGACATGCGACTGACCGCGCCCGCCTGATAGTTAATCGCCGACCGCGTCAGCGAACCGGAGCCGGGCAGCGATTGGAAAAATCCGCCTACCAGGTTGGCCAGCCCCTCCGCGAGGCACTGCCGGTTGTAGTCCAATTGCTGGCGCGTGTGGTTGGCGATGGATTTGGCGATGGCCAGCGCCTCCAGCAATCCGAGAAACGAAATGGCCAGCGCGCTGGTGGACATCTCCTTCACCCACCAGAACTTGATCTCCGGGATGTGCGGCCGCGGCAAACTCGCCGGTACATTGCCCACCGTCGAGAGCAAAGTCGTGCCGTTCGCCCCCGGAATGGACCAGCCGAAGTGCGCCGCCAGCGCCGCCGCCGCGATCAGCGCCACCAGCATATCCACCTGCGGCAGGTGGTAGCGCCGCACCAATTTCCGCAAAGCCAGCACCAGCACGATGGTTCCCAACCCGATACCCAGCGCGTACCGGTTGGGCGCGCCGCCTTGCGAGATCGTGAGCCAAAAGCGCAGCAGCACGTGTTGATGCCCAGTCCCGCGGTCTTTGATGCCCAACAGGTTCGCCACCTGGCCGAGCGCTACCAGGAATCCTGCCCCCGCCATGAATCCGAGCACCACCGACTCGGAGATGTAGCGGGTCAGATCGCCCAGCTTGAACACGCCGATCAAAATCTGGATGATGCCCACCATCGCCGCCAGCAGGAAAGTGGCTTGATAAATGTCGACGCGTGCTTCCGGATCGAGGAAGGCCAGCGCGCTGAATACCACCAGCGAAATGGCGTTGGTCGGGCCGTTGATCAGGTGCGACGACGATCCGAAGATGGAGGCCACCAGCGTCACGACGATGGCCGAATACAATCCGAACCGCGGATCGATGCCCGCGATGAGCGCGTAAGCCATGGCCTGCGGCAATGAGATCGCGGCCACCGTCGCGCCGGCCAGCAGATCCTTCCGCGCGTCGCTCAAGGTGTAGGCCAAGGTCATGGTTTCGCCGGCCTGTAGATCAAGTCGAAGATGCCATTTTCAGCGAAGAACTTCTGCTGGGCATCGTCCCAGTCTTTGGCCAGAATCGTCACGGGGAAGAGATCGATCTTCGGCAACCGGTCCGCGTGCCTTTGCAAGATCCCCGGATCGATGGGCCGGTACCCAAATCGGGCGATGGTTTCCTGAGCCGTCGGAGTGTACAGAAACTCCAGATACGCCCTGGCGTATGCGGCCGTGTGCCGCCGCGCAATGTTGCCATCCACCCAGGCAACGCAGGGCTGCGCCAGGATGCTGACCGGCGGGTAGACAATTTCCAACTCGCCTCCGGAGTTTTCCACTTCGCGCAGCGCCTCGTGCTCCCAGGTCAGATGTACGTCGCCCACCTTTTCCTCGGCGAAGGTGGTGGCGGAGCCGCGGGCGCCCACGTCCAGAACCGGTACGTTCCCGTAGAGCCGCCGCAAGTAACTGCGCGCCTGTGCCTCGTTGCTTCCCCGGTAGATCATCGACCCCCAGGCGCCCAGAAAGCTCAGCTTGCCGTTGCCTGATGTTTTCGGATTCGGTGTGATCACGCTGACGCCCGTCGCGGCGAGATCGGGCCAGTCGCGGATGTGCAGCGGATTGCCCCTGCGTACCACAAACACGATGGTGGAGGTCCACGGCGCGGAGTCGTGAGGGAGTCGCTGTGCCCAGCCATCTGGAAGGAGGCCCTGTTTGTGCAGCGCGTCCACATCCGAGTACATTGCCAGCGTGACCACGTCCGCAGCGAGGCCGTCGATCACGGCGCGCGCCTGCCGCGACGACCCGCCGTGCGATTGCTTAATGGTCAGCTTCCGGCCGGTGTCCTTCGCATATTTCTCGATGAACAGCCGGTTCAACTCGACGAACAGCTCCCGCGTCGGGTCGTAGGAAACGTTCAGCAACTGGTTCGATGTTTCGCGATCGATGTTGCCGGCCACAACCACCGCGGCCGCGACGGCTGCGGCGGTCAGGGCGAATGTATTCAGCCACC
>JBEKPZ010000347.1:0-7750 GCA_049520215.1 Bryobacteraceae bacterium
CATCACCATCGTGAATCGCGAAACCGGCGCGGGCAGCCGCCTCCTGCTCGACGCGCATCTCGATCGTCTGGGCCTGTCCGGCGAAAAGGTGCGCGGATACGAGCGCCTGGCCGCCGGCCATCTTCCGGCCGCCTGGCAGGTGCGCACCGGCGACGCGGATTGCTGCATCGCCACACGCGCCGCCGCCCGCGTCTTCGGGCTGGACTTCATTCCGCTGGCCACCGAGCGCTACGACCTCGCGATTCGCCGTCCGCACCTGGACTACCCGCCCGTCGCCGCGCTGCTCGACACCTTGAACCGCGCCAGCTTTCGCCGCGAGCTCGAAGGCCTGGGCGGTTACGATACCAGCACCGCCGGCAGCCGCCTGCTTTGATCGCTACCGCACTTCCACCATTGCCAGGCAGTGCGCGCGCAGGTGCAGCGTCAGCGCGCCGTCCGCGCCGAGTTCCACCGTTTCCGGATCTCCTGGCTGCGCGGCGCTCCGCAGCGCTGCAATTTGCGCTGGTGAAGGGGAAGCCGGCCGACCCATGGCTTCCCAGGCTTTCAGCGGCGAGCCGTGCTCCGAATCCACCCGCTCGATGCGCGCCGTGTGCTTGCCGGCGCTCAGCCCTTTGAACAGCAGCGACAGTTCCACCGGCGAGCCCGCCTCTTCCCAGTTGATGCAGCAGGCGGAACGCGTGGAATGCCGCTTTGGGGATGCCCCTCTCCGCGAACAAGCCGAACCCCCCGTAAAACGGCGTCTTCACCACGCCCCCTTCCTCAAAGACATCGGAGAATGTCCAGTAAGACATGGTGGCTGCCAGCCCGTCGCATAGCCGGATGTTGTTGGCCAGCCACGGTCCCATGAACGGTGTGTCCGTTACGGCCGGCTCGCTCGAGTAGCTGGCGTTGTATTCGGTCCAGTGGATCGGCAGGTCGGGAAGCGCCGAGTGCTTCACCTGCTCGAATACCTTCCGCGCCGCGCGCGCCACCATGTCGCGCCGGGCGATTTTCTCGTCCGTGCCGAAAACATCCTGCGAGCGGTCATTTCCGTAAACATGCGTGGATACGAAATCGATCGGGACGTCGTTCTTCGCCGTGTACGCGATCAAGTGGTCCACCCAGGCCGCCTGCGCCGTGGCCGGGCCGCCGACGCGCAGCCGCTTGTCGACGCCCTTCAGCGCGCGGGCCGCCGCCGCATAGAGCTGATAATAGGTAGACTCCTGAGGCTTGCCCGCCCAAAAAAAGATGTTAGGCTCGTTCCAAACTTCGAAGTACCACTCGGCCACTTCGTCGATGCCATACCGGTCCACCAGGTGCTGCGCGAACGCGCGGACCAACCCGCCCCATTGGCCGTAGTCCTTGGGGGGCGAAACCAGCGGCTTGTACCAGAAGGGAAACACCACGGGCGGCGCCGCGGAAAGCTTCGCGGGCATGAAGCTGAGCTCCACGAAGGGCCGCACTCCGTCTTCGAGCAGCCCGTCGTAGATCTGGTCCACGTAGGAAAAGTTGTAGACCGGCCGGCCTTGCGCATCCTCGTCGTACACGCCGTTTTCGTCGTGGAAGATGGCGTGGAAGCGAACGTACTGGATGGCGGTGGCGCTCCGCATCGCGCGCAGATCGCGCCGATAGCTCTCGCGCAGCGCCAGGTTGGCGCGGCCCGAGCCAAAAACCTGTTCCCAGAAATGCGGGAATGGATGGCTCGCACCGGCGGAGTCAATCACTACGGTCTCCGCCAACGCGGGAACCGCAATCGCGGCTGCCGTAGCCGCCATGAAAGCCAATCGTAACCGTTTCAAGTAAAAATCCTCCGTGCGCCGCGTCTTCTCCATCCCGATGCCCCTCCCTTATTCCATTCGCGGAGCTTCTCAATTCTGGCTGGCAGAATTCTTGGGGGCAGGTCGGCCGACTCCCCTGACTCCTCCTACTCCTCCTATTATTACTGGACAATGCCGCCCTACGTCGAGTACAGTGGACTGCGGCTGGCACTTGGGGAACGTGCGGCCGTTAGCTAACAGGGCCCGTACGGAGGGCCCCTTGCGATGCCGTTGAAGCGCCGTTTACTCCCCACAGCCAAGGCTCTTACCATAAGGGAGCTTAGCATCCTGGAATTAATTGGCGCTGGCAGAAGCAGTAACGAAATTGCCCAACAGTTGCATGTCAGCCTGCACACCATAGGGAACCACCGGAAACATATTTGCGCCAAATTGAACCGGCACTCCACGGCAGAACTAGTGATATACGCCCTTAGGAATATCGATTCTCTGAAGAGGGAAGGCAATAAGGGTCAAGGTCTGGCGAGACACGTCTTTAAACATCAGGCAAGCGTATAGAGAAAAACTTCTCTATGTCAGACTTAGTGCGACCCACATATGCGCCCTTCCAGGATGCCAGAATCGTACCGGCCGACGACACCACGATCGTTTCCGGCGTAGTTCCCAACTTGTACAGCCTCAGTCCCTTGGCGGATACGTTAGTAAAGACTGGGAAGGTGAGCTTGTGCTCGGCAACAAACTCGGCCACACTGTCCGCGGACAGGGATATGCCGATTACACGATAGGATTTCCCTATTTCGTTAACCAAACGCGAGATGCCAGGACTGTTCTTTTCGCACCACGGACACGAAGGCCTAAACACGTAAAGAACAGTCGGCCCCTCAGCGCCTCCAAAGGTGAGCCGGGCGGGCTGGCCCCGGACGTCAGTCGCGTCCAGTGGTGCGGCTCGCGCTCCAGCAGGAAGATCTCCCTTTACGGACAACTCATCGAGTGCGTCCTGGAGCGCGAGTATACGCCTCCCCTGTAGAACATTAACTGCTACTGAAGCGGACGCAACCAAGGCCAGGATGAGCAAGACGCGTGCTGGGGCGCTCTTCGCCACGATAAATGATCACCCAGGATCGATCCTTCGTTCGGAACAGCTAGTTGCTGGCCGTGAAAAACTCCAGCGCATTTCTCGTCGAGGCTCCTGACGTCTTTCCGACGAGCGTGTTGCCGTGCGAGCCGTACAGTATCCCCCAACCCGCGCCGCCCCCGACAGTGGCCCACTCGCGGCGGCCACGGTCAAACCGCTCAAAACCCCAGCGCTTCGGATCCTTTTCAGTGACTGAGCTGATGAATGCACTACCGTCATCCGTAATCGCAAAACCAGTTATCTCTGCCACGCTGCTCGTATCGGAGCGAATGTCGCTGGTAACTGTGCCGTCGAGCGCTATCTCCACAAGCCGACGCTCGGCCATACAGTACCAAGCGACCGACGTTGCATTGGCGCTCAGATAATTCTCTAACCGCACGACATCGGTCGCGTTCTGAACAGTGCTCTGCAAAATAAACGAGCCTATTTCCTTTCCCTCCGAATTAAAGCGGCGAATGAGGCCGGCGTCGGGCCGAAGGGCAGATCTCGGCCGTGGTCCCCCCAGCTGCCGGGCAGCGGCCTCGGTCCCGAGAGTCCAAATGTCACCATCGCTTGCGACAATTACCCGTCTGGGATGGTACGGGGACGTTCGAATGACTCGGAGGGAGCTTCCATCCGCGGAAAAAATGGCAAGGTACGGTACCCCTCGACCTTCCGGATCAAACGCATCGCCACACGCCGTAATCTTCCCGTCGACACCGTGAGCAAAACCAGTGACCGTGATAAGCGAAGCACCGGGCATGCGTAGGGATACGGAGCTTCGCAGCCGCCCTTGATCGTCGAACACGTGCAACTGCGGCGCTGCCGAATTATCTGCCTCGACGCTCAGGAGGCCCCCGCCGGTCCAGTTCGGCACCAGCTTATTCCCTAAGTCATACGACATTAGTGCCGTCTCTGATCGCTTTGCGAGCGTAGCAGCTGCGGCGTGCGAGGACGGCACAGCGATGGACAGGGTCGCCGCCAGTACGATGGAAACGCGCAAGCAGTTTAACATATTAACCTCCAGAAACATAACAAAGCCGCTAACCTACCTCCTCTTCTAGCTGCCACAGCCCTCCCAGAAGCATGTATTGGGGCGGCAAATGCACGCGCTATCGTTCTGACAACCGTAAATACCCTCCCACTGGAGAGTGTCGTCTTCTTCAGAGCTGTAGTTGCCGATTGCATATGTCCCCTCCGGGCACTAGCCAACACATGTATACCCCTGCGCCTGCTGGTAGCAGTCACTGTCACCGCAGTCCATCGGGACGCAGTCAGGATCTTGGGCATGGACCGTCAGGGATATCCCCATGAAGGCGGCGATGCGTTCGAGTTTGCCCTCTTGCTTGCGGCATGAGCGTGCTCTCTGGGCGGGGCCGCGCCTCATGCGATTTGCCAGAGCGGCATTTGGCCTCACGCCATCGAAAAGTCCCGACAACGGCAATCCAGAGGCGGTGGCAAACGCGGTATGGTCGGACCTGTGCGCACGTCGGGCGTCCAGGCACAAAGCGACGAGCACCATGATCGCGATTCCGGCGACTGAGATCGATAACAATAGGCGTTTCATAACTTATCAATACAACGTAATCGTGGGTCGAGACAATGACCTTCGGAGGGCATTGGCGAGTTTTTCCCGAAATTCATGTGCGCTTTGGTACTTACCTCCCGACGGCGTCCCGCCTTGGTCCACTGGTTAACCACCCGTTTCCCATCCGTTCGACCTGGCTCGCATGGCTAACACAGAATTGACGTTACCAGGTGGGATTTCGTGCAGATGTGCCCAAACAGCCTCAGCGAGCGTCCCGGCCACGCGTGTGGGAGGCCTTCAGGACGGGTAGGACGGGGAAGCTTAACCCCGGCATACGGCCTGCCGTTCGCGGAGCGCCAGTACCCTAGCATAATGGGCCGCTTTGGCCGCCGGGCCGCTCGAAAAACCAATCGGTACCGCTTCGCGCAAAGTCCTCCCTGCTTGAGAAAGCGGGCTGCGGCGGGCCCTCGGCCCGCCTCCGCAGCCCTACCCGCTCCGCACAATCCCCAGCTTCTGGATGCGCGATTGCAGCGTGGTCCGCTTCAGCCCCAATCGCACCGCCGCTCCCGCCGGTCCGCCCACCACCCACTTCGACTCCCGTAGCCCGCGCAGGATATGTTCCCGCTCGGCCTCCTCCAACGTGGTCAGCGCCCCCGTCGTAGACGCTGCCTCGCCGCCGTTGCGCAACTCCGCCAGCGGCACGTGCAGCGCCGCGCCGCGCGTCAGAATCACCGCCCGCTCGATCAGGTTTTCGAGTTCCCGCACATTGCCCGGCCAGTTCCAGTTGGTCAGCGCTTCCATAGCCTCGCCCGGAATGGTCTCGATCGCCCGGTTCATGCGCCGTGCGTATTTCTGCGTGAAGTACCTCGCCAGCAGCGAAATATCTTCCCGGCGCTCGCGCAAAGGCGGCAGCGTAATGGGAAACACGTTCAGCCGGTAGAACAAGTCCTCGCGAAATTCGCGGCTGGCGATCATCTGGCTCAAGTCGCGATTGGTGGCCGTCACCAGCCGAATGTCCACCTTCACCGTGCGCGTGCTCCCCAGCCGTTCGAACTCGCGCTCCTGCAGCACGCGCAGCAGCTTGGGTTGCAACTCCAGTGGGATGTCGCCGATTTCGTCCAGAAACAGCGTGCCCTTATCGGCCAGTTCGAAGCGCCCGATCTTCTGACTGATGGCGCCGGTGAACGCGCCCTTCTCATGGCCGAATAGTTCGCTCTCGATCAAGCCCGTCGGGATGGCGGCGCAGTTCACCTTCACAAACGTGCGCTGGCGCCTCCCACTCAGATTGTGGATGGCGCGCGCGATCAGCTCCTTGCCCGTGCCGCTTTCACCCTGGATCAGCACCGTCGAATCGGTGGGCGCCACCGTCTCCACATCGCGCAGCACGCGTTTCAACGATTGGCTGTCGCCCACGATCTCCTCGAAATCGTATTCCGTGCGGATCTCGTCTTCCAGATACAGCTTCTCCTCCGTCAACTTGTCCTTCAGCTCCTCGATCTGGCGGAAGGCCAGCGCATTCTCCACCGCGATAGCCAGCTCATTGCCGATCTGCGTGAGCAGCGCCACGTCATCCGGCGTGAAAGCCGCCTCGCGCATGCTGGCTACATTGAGCGTCCCCAGCGCCCGGTCGCCGCGCAACAAGGGAATGCACACCGCCGATTGCAAACCCTCGGCCAACAAGCGCCGCACGATCTCGGAAGGAAAGCGCTCCACGTCCATGCAATTCAACAGCAGCGGCTGCCGTGTGCGCAGGGCATCGGCGGCGGGCGAATCTTCGAGCAAGGCCATTTGCACTTCGTGGATCTGGCTATTGCTGCCGGGGAAATCGAGCGCTTCCAGGCGCAGTTGCCCCTTGGCCGGATCGACCAGCACCAGGCTGGCGTACTCGTGCCGGATCAGGCGCCGCAACAGCTCCGAGACCGCCTGGAACAGCTCGCGCAGATCCAGGTTCGCCACCATCGCATTGGTCACGTCCAGCACCACTTGCACGCGGTCGCGCTGGCGCGCCATTTCCGCCTGATAACATTGCGCGGCTTCGTAGTTGAGAACGTTCTCCACCGCCACGGCCACCTGCCGGGCGACTTGCGCCAGGAATTCAAGGTCCGCGTGGGCGAAAGCCGAAGGCTCCGCGCCGCCCAGCCCCATGGCCCCCAAGCGCCGCTGCGCCGTGGTCAGCGGCAGCACGCAGCAGGACCGCACGCCATGCCCTCGCAGCAACTGCATGATCTTCGGATAGCGCGTCTCCTGGTCGATATCGGGTATCACCAGCGGCCGCTGCGTCTGCCAAACCAGCCCGGAGGGCGTTTCGTCCACTGGTGTTTCCCAAAAAGAGGAATCCGACGGCCGCATGGACGTCAGCACCCGCAGCCGCATGGTATTGCGCTCCGGAACGTGTAGCACCAGGTTCAGATACTCGAACGCAGCCACCCCACGCAAACGCTGCGCCAGATCTTCAAACAACGCGGGCAGGTCCCGGTTCCGCGAAATCGATTCGGCAACGTCCAGCAGGGCGCGGTACTGATCTACGGCGGTATCCGTCGCGAGTGTGGGGTCCAACTTCAATAATACGGCACGCGAACGCGGGATAACTTCTCGGGCTCTATCGCGGGCAGCTCCTTGTTGCGGCGAGTGCGGAACTCATGTTGCTCGATGTGCATGGCCGCGCGCGTCTCATCGGCCCGCACCACCCTGCCAACCGCCACGAATTTGAGCGGACACCCCCCCTCCAATTGGGCCGGCCAGTTCACCGACACCTCCACCCGCTTTCCGGGACGTAAGCGCTGGGCGGTTTCGAAGAGCACGCCTTTGCTGCTGATGTCCAGTGTTTTCCCATCGCCGCCCTCCGGGACCGCGGCCCTGTGGTCCAGAACCTTATAGGACACCTCCTGCTCAATCGCAAATCGCCTCGTCGCGCGCCGCTCCGCCGCTGGGTCGAGTCTTGGGTCATTGTCTGCCATAAGTTAATAGTGCGGCTTGGTTCACTGCGCGGCAATAGTATCGAAGTCTCAAATTCCAGCACCTACTTAGTACCAATGGAGGGCGGGCTTAAGCCCGCGCGAGGCTTTAGCCTCGCCCCGCCGCGCAGCTACAATAGTCCTTTCAAATGCCCAAATCGGCAGCCCTATTCCTCCTCGCCTGCTCCGGTCTGTACGCGGCTGCCATCCCGCGTCCCGAGTATCCCCAGCCACAGTTCCAGCGCGAACACTGGCTGAGCCTCAATGGCTCCTGGGACTTCGAATTCGACGACGCCAACGCCGGCCTGGATGCCGATTGGGCATCCGCCACCCATAAATTCAGCCGGAACATCGCCGTCCCATACTGTTTCGAAAGCCGCTTGAGTGGTATCGGCGATAC
>JBEKPZ010000348.1:0-7286 GCA_049520215.1 Bryobacteraceae bacterium
TAGCTCCAGCCCTTCGTGACCATCGGCGGCGGAAAGAACGAAATACCCCTCGTGCTGCAATAGCAGAGTGACCAGATTTCGGATAAGGGCTTCGTCGTCAGCGACAAGGATGACAGGCTGGTCTACCCCCAAAGATCGGAGGTCCGGGAGATCGACAGGTTGATTAGACCCCCCGCTGGCCGGATGTTCTGGAGCCATCTTGCGAAATACTCCCTGTTGCTCAGTATACAAGCTAAATGGTTTGCAGTCTGGTCAGAATTGCTCACGGGACCATCGAAGCCATCAGCCTCGCGCTAGTTGCAGTCTTGGCGCTGCCGCGCGGCGTGATCGCAAGGCCGATGGTGAACACGATACTGCCGGCTAAGATCGGCCCATCACTGCTACTTGACCCTTGTTGGAACGTTACGAGCGATTGCCGGCCAGACAGGGCGTCCCGTGGTGGGAAGCTAGTCTGCTCCGGCGGGACCTGGGCGTCAATCGCCTGGGGGTACCGCGCGTACCACGTGATCCGCACGGCGAGCGTCCGGCGGGCAGGCGTGGCGAGCCTCGAAGCGATTGGAGCCGACCGACGCCATGCAGGTCAGGGCTGCGAGCGCCTTCCGCCCGCCGCGCACCCCTCCGCCCGCGGCGGTCGCGGCGACGGAACGCGGGCGGCGGGCGCCGGCACGGGCCGCTGGCGTCGGGCTGCGTGAGGCGTCAGCCCTGGTCCTGAGCCGCGGGATGTGCCGACCCGAGGACGCGGCGTTCATGATGGGCCGCGTCCCGCGGCGGGATGGTCGGGGTGCATTGTGGATGGTGCCTCCGATCACCAACGCTTGAACTCGGAAGTCATCGACTTCCGAGCTGCTTCCGAGTAGTTCAGCCCATACGCATCCCATCCGCCCGCCGGCGGTCGCGGCGCCGGGACCACCGGCGGCGGGCGCCGGGACGGGCGGCGGGGAGCGGGCTACGCGAAGCGAGTTATGCCACCGAACCCAGGCACACTGAAGCTATCCTCCAGCGCACCTGCGCCACGCGCGTGCAGGCTGCGCGTTGGCATCCAGGTGAAGTGGCCGCGTGGAGGGTAAACCGAAGGCCTGAATCCGCGCATTCGCCGGCCAGACACCTTGGGCTCGACCGGCCAGTTGTAGTGGGCCGCGCTATATTTTAAGGAAGCTCAGTCGATGCCTTCCACCATCACGCTCCACGACATCTCATCACCATACCTCCCGGCGCCGGTTTCCTATGCAGTCCTCAGACCAAGCCTGGAGGAACCGTTGCCCCTCTGCATCCTCCTCTTGGGCGCCGGCGGCACACGTGATTCCCTGTTCGACCTCCAGGAGCTTTTGGACACCTGTTGGGCCGAGGGTTCCGTACCCCACATGATGATCGTCACGCCCACCCCTGGCTTTGATTACTACCTGGAGGAGCCGGCAGGACGCATTCGCTGGGACTCTTTCCTCGCGACCGAGTTCATTCCCCATCTTCGCTCGGCCTACAATCTCAGCGACGTCGCGGTGATAGCTGGAATCTCCGGCGGCGGGTACGGCGCGCTCAAATTGGCCTTCGCGCGTCCGCACCTTTTTGCGGGCGTTGCGGCAATGCAACCGATGCTGGAGCCTGGGCTTAGCGAGTCTAAAGTCGGCCCGCGCAACCGGCTCCATCATTCATCCGGCGGCCCACCACAGTTAATCGGCCCCGCGCGTGATCCTTTGCTCTGGGAGTCGAACAATCCCGCCAACCTAGCCCGCGTCAATGCACAGCAGATTCGGGCCGCCGGCCTAGCAATTTACGTTGATGCCGCTGACCGGGATTGCCTCAACGCCCACGATGGCGCCGAGTTTCTCCACCGCGTGCTATGGGATCTCGATCTCTCGCACGAGTACCATCTTGTTCGCGGCGCCGACCACGGCGGTCCCACTATGCGTCCCCGTCTGCGGGCGATGCTGGCATGGTTCGGACCGGTCTGGAATCCGGAGCTAACGGACGCTGTTGTAGAACAGTCCGCCACCGGCTGGCTGCAATCCGGCATGAAGGGCAAGCCCCCCGTGGGTGCGACCTCCACTAGGGCGTTCCTCCAGTTCCTTCATACCCATCTCGAACCAATCCGTGCAGCGGCCGCGAAAGAAGACCCCACCACAAATCGCCGCTTCGGCTCGTTGGACCGCTAACATCTGACAGAGTAAACGGGGCTGTCCAGCACGATTTTGCCTACCGATATTAGTGGATAACGTGGCCATGGGCCGTCGCCAACCGGGGTCGCATCGGTTTATGCTGAAGCGAAATGCATCGATGCGAAAGGGACTATCGGGCAGTACCCGGCGCTTCTGGTGCGTGCGACCCTAGGGCATCTACTTTCCCGGCCGTCGACTGGCTGAGTTGGAAGCAGCCGTCGGGCCGCGGAGTGTGGGAGTAACGTTTTTGCGCCGGCCACCTGCGGTAGAATCCATTTTATTCGAGGAGAAACAAACCGATGATTCGTTGGATCTCATTGATCCTGGTCTGCGCTTGCACGCTTTCGGCACAAACGAAAAAGATCCTTGTTGTAGGAGGAGAGGAAGACTTGGTTCGGGATCTGCAAAAAGTTTCGACGAAGGCGCACATTATGCCAGTCACGGATAGCAATGTTTTGCAGGAAATCGGTGATGCGGATGCGTTTATAGGTCGCATCACGCCGGCAGAGGTGCGAGCGGGCAAGCGACTGAAATGGGTCCAGGTGATGAGCGCGGGCGTCGAGGACGTGCTGTTCATGTCCGGCGGCACCGATTTGCGCGACAGCAACATCGTGCTCACCAACAACAAGATTGTACAGGGCCCCGAGATTGCTGACCACGCGATGGCGATGCTGTTGGTGCTCTCGCGTGAGTTGCGGAGGTATATCGCCGCCGATCAACAGCAGAATTGGGATGGCAGTCGCTTTGGCGGCATCGAACTCAACGGGAAGACGGCCGTGGTGATTGGCCTTGGTGGCATTGGGATGCAAATCGCGACGCGGGCCTGGGCTTTCGGCATGACCGTGATCGCGGTGGACCCCGAAGATAAGCCTTTCTCGCCTTTCGTGAAACGAGTTGTCAAGCCGGACCAGTTGGACGAGGTGGTCCCGCTAGCCGACGTGGTGTTCATCTCGGCGCCGCATACGGAGAAAAGCCATAAGATGATGGGCGCCCGCGAGTTCGAGCTTATGAAGCCGAAGTCGTACTTCATTGCGGTGAGTCGCGGTGGTATTTACGAAATGGGCGGCCTGGTGAAGGCGCTGGACAGTAAGCGCCTGGCGGGTGCGGGGGTGGATGTCACTGATCCAGAGCCACTGCCGAAGGGACACCCGCTGTGGAAGTTCAATAACGTGGTGATTACACCGCACATCGCAGGTCGGTCGGATCGCGATTATGAGCGAATGGTCGGCACTCTCAAGGAGAATATCCAGCGGTTTGTGGATGGAGGGCCGCTGGTCAACGTGGTCGATAAGCAGAAAGGGTATTGAAGGGTACGCGCGCATCCCCATCCGCCCGCGGCGGTCGCGGCGACGGAGCACGGGCGGCGGGCACCGGGTTCGCGACGGCGCGCACCAGCGAATTCGAAGTGCAGACGGGCGACCGCGGCCTTATTTCGCGGGCTTCTTCGGCGGTGCCTTCAAACCTTCCGCCCGTTTCTCCAAACCGGAGAGCAATTGCGACAGCGTGACCCCGAGCGCCCTCGATATCCGGACCAGATTCGTGAAGCTCACGTTGCTCTCGCCCCGCTCGACGGCGCCCATCCACGTCCGGTGAACGCCCACAATATCGGCAAAGCCTTCCTGCGACCACCGCTTCTTAAGGCGGAGTTCCCGTACCCGTTGCCCGACCGCCAATAGGAATTCTTGCACCTTCAAAGAGTGTTGTCTTTTGCATGTGTTTGGGTCTACAGTGTTTACATAGGCAGTGTTTGAATAGCAACACGCGAGCGAAACACCATGCCGCAGTCGATCTCGCCGAAATCGGGATAAGAATGCTGCTCGATGAACTTCTGAGATTGGTACCGCCGGATACTAAAGATCGAGTCGATAACACGCGGGATCGCGCGAACCTGATCGTTCGTGAGTCTCTCCGCAATGAGACCGGCCTGCGGCTGAGACGTCCAGATGCCGAAGAAGTCGTCAATGTCCGCGTTCGCCTGGTGGAAGGACTGCCACGGACGCTTGTCCAGCGCCAGATCGAAGAGAAGCACCGGGTAGCCGCGCTCATTGCTCCCTGGCGGCACACCCTGGAGACGCTACAACGTAGTGGCGCCGAAACGCTGAAGCTTTATGCGATCCTCGCTGCAGATCGCAGCGCAAACGCTCTTGTCAGGGATTCCGCGGCCTCGCTGGAAATGGTGCTGGACAGCGCCAACAAGCTCCTGGAACAGACCCACGGGTTTAGCCTAACTCAGTGGATCTTGAACGTCCACGAGGATGTACTTGGGATCTACACCTACCGGCTTCCGGAGCACTACCAGGCAACATTCGGCGTCCCCAGGCCGAGGCGAATCGGTGATCCGCACATCGAGCTGTACTGGGCAGTCATCGGCCTCATCGCTCGGTCGATGAATGTCGCCGTGGAGGACCTTACGGTCGTCGTTGTCGCACATGAACTCGCACACGCCTTCACTCACGCCGGATTCGATATTGACGGCGAGACCTGGAATTGTTACGACTTTGCCGACAGCATGATCGAGGTGAAGGAGGGACTCGCCCAGTACTACGCCTGGCGTGTCTGTGAACGCGCGCAATCAACATTTCCTGGTGCGCGCGATGCTTTCGAGGTACTCCTTAAACACCAGCCACCTCCGTATCATGCTCACGAACCATGGGTAAAGGAGAACACCCCCGAACAAGTTCGCTGGGCTATGCTTCGTAGCCGCCGTGTCGGCCGCGTTGATGTCGAGCGGTTTCGTCACATGTTGGAGGAAGCCAGAACGCTCCTCGGCGAATAGGATTGCAGCAGGCCGGCCATAGCTCAGCGGATGGCGTGGTGAGGTCTGTCGAGCGCTTCCGTCAGGGATACGAAAATCGCGCGCCCAGCGCCCGAAACGCAATGTGTTTTTGGGCCCCCTGCAAAAGCCGGCGCCGGCGGTGAGGCCAGCGCAGGTGGCGCCGGTTTGCGCGGGTTGGCATCCGGCATCGGCCGCATCGCGCCCGGCGGCTGCTGGCGCGCGGCGGTCCGGCGGTGCGTCAGGTGCGTAGCTGCATGGCGCGGACTCAAGATCAAGCCGTGGGGACGGAAGGCCCGCCGGTGATGCGATACTCCCACTGGTTCCCGTGTTCGGTGAGGCGGCGCTTCTCGACGCCCTAACCCGGCACTTTGCGGAGCCGACTGATGGCCGCCAATACGCTGCGCTTGCCGTCGAGCTTGGCACCGAGCGCGGTTCTGCTGTACCAATTGCCGTCGTTGGCGAGGCCTGCGAGGGTGTCGACCAGCGTTGCCACGCCTTGATAGTGCCACGGGGTCCGTAAGGTTCTCAGCCGTTACTCCATAGTGGTTGTCCGGAACGCCGCGAGCGCAGCCGCCACTCCGGCGCCGCTCCTCGGCCGCGTCGCGTCCGGCGGCTACTGCGCGCCGATCCGGTGGTGCGCCACGGCGCACGGCTGAAGACGCTGGCGGCGCGGTGCCGGGCGATCGCGCGCCTCGTCGGCCGACTCTTGCCATCCGGAAGTTGTCCCCGGCGCACCTGGCCACGGGCGTGCAGGCTGCGCGTCGGCATCGCGGCGAAGCGTGCGCCTCCGCCCGCCGACGTTCCTGAACGCAGCGTCCTTCCCCCACTACGCATCCCCATCCGCGCGCCGACGGTCGCGGCGACGGGCAGCGGGGCGGCGGGCGGCGGAACGGGCCGCCGGCGTCGCACAGCGGGACGCGCGTTATGCCAACCCGAGCCCGCCGATTTCGGGGGGCGGGAAGCGATTCATGAGGGTGCGGGCGGCACCAGTCCGCTGTGGCGGCTGCGCTGTAGAACGGGAGAAGTAACTCAGCAAGTCACTGCTAAAGGAAGTGTGGACTCTTTGATGGTCACATTGCAATAACCCTTAGCGTACAGTAGCTGTTGGACGCTTCGCCGGGACAGGTCCTTATGTAGAGTCGGGCCGATGGTTATCGATACTATTGGCAACATCCCGCCTTGCGGCCTTGCTGTTACGACGTAAGGGATCGGTGTGCGACTGGATGGCCTGAAATGAAGGTCAACCGAAGCGCCAATACCCGAGATGATGATTCTCCACTCTTCCTCCTGTCGAAAGGACGGATGCTTGAACAAACTAGCGGACCTTGCCGTGTTGTCCGCTATTGCTTGCGCACACCGCGCAATTCTCGGCGCTGTGCATGATGCGGAGAGCAATTGGGCATAAGTGTCAAAGAGGTGGCGTAGATCTCGCTTTTGCTCATCTTCTGCATATCGTATTTTGGCGAGTTTAACGGTTGGAGGAGGCAATTTCAGCCAATCATACGGACCTGACGTGGGCAGAGGAAGCGGTCGTATGGCCGGCTCCAACTTGACTCGATCAAAGCCGATTGAAAATCCAGAGCCACCAGATCCGTACATGCTCCACTGGTACAATAAATCGTCTATTGCCGAAAAGCACGTTACGTAGGTGTCAAGGGCATCGTTAAGCGAAGACCTGCTGGTGCGTGCGGCGGCTGCCAAACTTGCCTGTGGTGAGTGACTTGGGAATTCCTGATCTATCTCGCCCAGGACCAACTTGAGTATGTCTTGGGCGTGTAGAAGCTCCGAACTGTCATTTAAATAGCGTATGTTTGTCGCCCAAAGCTGCCCTTCTGAGAGGATGCCAATCAAGCCCTTTGGGTCTGTATAGTGATATATAATTGGCGGATCATCTGGGTCGCTCAGCTTGAAGCGCTCAGATTCCAAGCGTGAGGCAATATGTCTGAGCTTTCGGCTGAACGGGTTTTGCCTGTAAGGCATGACTGCGATTTAGATTAACAGGCATGCAACTCTGTTGGCTATACAGCCTCTTGACGCTTTGTGGAAATCTCAAAGTTCCAGCCGCGGCGGTCCGCCATTCCGGCGACTCCCGCCGGAGGCCTGCCCGGCAATTTAGGGTATCTAGAGCCCTCAGCGAGAAGCTCCGGCCCCGAACTGGACTCTCGTTGATCGGCTCATTGTAGCGATCATGAAGCCGGTGCCAGGCGCTCGGGCGTGGTCATCGCGCTTCGAGCGGCGCGCGCCGGAACGAGGGTGGGAAAACAGGGGCGCCCTCCGCCTCGCGCGCATCCCCATCCGCACGCTGGCGGTCGCGGCGACGGACGACGGGCGGCGGGCGCGCGCGGATGCGCCGGGCC